>NZ_JAVAJF010000001.1:1315822-1644777 GCF_030718085.1 Marinobacter sp. MDS2 | reverse complement strand
GCCACGGAGTGGGCTCTCAGGCGGGCCAGAAACTGGTTGTAGTCGCCAGAGCCAAAATTGTCGGAGTGACCGTGAATTTTTACCCGCGTGCCTGGGTGGCGCTTCAGATAGGCAGCGTGCTGTTTGAGAATCTCGGTATCTGCCTCATCCAGCGTGTGCTTGTTGAAACCGTAATGAAAGCGAGTGCGGTGAGGGCGACTTGCCTCCTGACACTGCTGGGCTGCGTTAAATCCGGAAAGCAGCGCGGCTTGAGCCAGCATTTCAGGGTTGTCTAAAACGAGAGTCGTCATCTGCAGTATCCTTGCAATCAAAGTCAGGTTCTTTTTGTTATTGCTCAGGTACTATTTAGTTATAGAGCAATAACAGCAATTGGCGAATAGTCGATACAAGATCCGCGGGTACGGCTACCCATTGAAGGGTGCTTGTATGACCGCCTGATGACATTACACCGCGAAAATAAGGCACCGCTGTGGTAAAAAAACAGCCTATCAAGGACCGATTGTGATGAATAGTGACCGCCTATGTTGATTATCCCCGCCGAGAACGCCGTTAACTGGAAACGCCCACCGTGGGTAACGCTAAGCCTGATCATGGCCTGCTTGCTGGTGTTCCTTTTTTATCAGGGCGGCGACGACCAGAAGCTGGAGTACGCGCTGGAGCAATACATCGAGAGCGGCTTGCTTGCGCTGGAAGCGCCGGCCTATGAAGACTATCTGCAACGGGAAATCCGCTTCGAAGGTGATCAGAAGAGCGTGTTGGAACTGCAGGACTTCCAACAGCTTCAGGAGCAAAACAATCAGCTCTGGCAAGCGGTTACCTTATTGATGGACCGGGAGTACTACCAATACCTGCAAGACAACACCGACATCATCTGGGCACCCGCCGAACGCCGGTTATGGGTAGAGCAGCGCACGGCGATAGAAGACCAGTGGATCAGTCAGATGAGTGCGTTTCAGCTGGGTTTGGTACCCGCCGAACTGTCGCTTTATACCCTCATCAGCTACCAGTTTCTGCACGGTGGCTGGGGGCACATTATTGGTAATCTGTTGTTCCTGTTCCTGCTGGGGTTCACGGTCGAGAGAGCCTTGGGGCCGGGGCGGTTTCTGGTGGCGTATTTGGTGTGCGGTGCTTTATCGGGCTTGGTGTTTACTGCGTTTTCCGCCGGCAGCCAGATCCCGCTGGTGGGCGCATCGGGCTCCATTTCTGGCTTGATGGGTATGTACGTGGCCATTTACGGCCTGCAGAAGATCCGGTTCTTCTATTTTCTGGGCGTCTACTTCAACTACTTCCGCGCGCCGGCCATTGCCATGTTGCCGGTGTGGCTGGGCAAGGAAATTTACGATTACTGGTTCGCCGGTGCCACCGGTGTCGCTTACATGGCCCACGCGGGCGGACTGATAGCCGGCGCAGGCTTGGTGTGGCTGCTGGGTAAAAGCTGGTTGCAGGTGAAAGAAGAGTTCTATGAGCCAGAGCCCGATGAACAGGATGCCCGGTTTACGGCGGGTTATGCCCAGGCGATGGCGAGTCTGGGGCGGATGGAGTTTGACCAGGCCCGGCGCCAGTTCGAGGCGCTCAGAGAGCATTATCCTGAGCGTTCAATCCTGCTGGAACATCTGTATCAGCTTGCCAAGCTGCGGCCCGACCTGCCGGCTTACCGAGACCGAACCACCGAGTTGATGTCGGATGCTTTGGCCCGCCGTCAGCCGGAACAACTGGTGTCGGTTTGGCAGGAGTACCTCAGCAAGGGCGAAGCCCATCATCCGTTGGCCGGAGAAGACCACAACCGGGTGTTGTTTGCCAGCTTGAAGAACAGCGATCTGAAAGCCGCCGAGAAAGCGTTTGAACGGATGCGCACGCGGGCCGAACCGGAAATGGTGTATGAGGCCTGCCAACTGTTGGTGAGCGAGTATGATAAGTTGCAGATGGAGCCGAAAGCCCGGCACTACCGTCAGCTACTGAAGGGCCTGAACTGAGCGCCAGGCCCCCTGCACGTGTTGCTATTCGGCGATCTCGAAACTCGCTTTCGGGCCTTTCAGTGGCTCCCGGTTATTCACCTGCTCTAACCAGACATCAATGTGCTGATGGGCCGGATGACCGTTACAGCGTTTCTGAACATAGGTAACAAACGCGCCCGCTTTTTCCCACTGCTGGAGCCCGTTCGCCAGTACCTGGGCTGCCAGCAGATAGGCCGGAGCCAATTGTTCACTGTCCGGAAAGCGCTTGTGGAAATCCTGCAGTAGCCGAAGCGCCGGTTTGAAATGTTGCCTGTGGTAAAGGGCGGTGGCGCAGCTCAAGGCAAGTTCTGCATCGTCCACCTGAAAGTTGGGTTCCAGCGTCTGCAGTGATCTGATCAGCTCGTTCAGCGCGTCACCATCGTTACGCCCGGCCAGCCAGGCCATCAATCTCGGATGATACCGGTACAACTCTGACACATCGTTGCGAGCCGTAAGTAGCAGGTAAAGCTGCTCCAGCCGGCGCGGATCGTTCCGGTCTTTCTTGAGCGCGTCCTTGAGGATCGCCTGCGCACGGTCGTAGTTGCCATCTTTGATGTTCATATCCAAATCCGCATCCAGTCGGCTGGAACGGTCCCGGTGCTGGCGGCCGGCCAGATCGTCTTCATCCTGAATATCCGACGCAAAGCCCAGCTCTTCCTGATATTGAAACAGCAGGTAGCCCAGCATGTGGAAAAGAATCAGCGTGAATGTACTGTTTAAAAAGCCTGCTAAAGGCTGCGCCACCCATAAGGGAAAGTGAGTCACCGCAAAATCCTGAGCGGCACCCGAGGCCAGTGTCAGCAGGATCAAGTATCCGTACAGCAAGAAATACGGCGTGCCGATGCGGGAAATAAGCACGGCGAGGTTGAGTGGGTTTACTGCCGCGCCAACCGAGCGTTCCATGGCCAGAACCATAATGCTGGCGGGTAAGCCCAGCACCACAAAGGCGATGGCCAGCATCATCAAAATAGAGCCGCCGAGCATGGCAGCGGCGGCTACCAAGGCCCCCATCAACACAAACACCAGCAGCTGAAGAATCACGATGTTGAAGCCACTGCCTGAAAACGCTTCCGACACCGGAGGGGGCTTCAAGTGCCCTTCGGCTGTTCGATTGATGACCGCGTAGGTGTACTTGAACAACGCCAGCGCCAAAACCACCCAAATGATCAACCCGATGAGATTTGCCGGCGCAACAACCGGCACCAGCGTGCAGATGGCAATCACGATCAATGGGTCACTATGGAACGGGTAGCGGAAGAAGGCGCCAATTCTTTGCCAGAAGGGCACCACTTCGGTGGCGGCCCCCAAATAGCGCATGGCCTTGCTGCATTTCGGGCACAGACCTTGGCGCTGGCGGGTATCGGCATCGGGCATGCAGCGGCTGCAGTAGTGTATCTGGCATTCGCTGCAGTGCCATTTTGCGGGGTCACCCGGGTGGTAATGACAATCGTGTTTCAAGGCTAATGTCCTGGTCCGTCAGAGCTCAGAACAAATAATGACAGATGTACCGAACCATCGCATGCTCCGAAGCAAAAAACGTGAGTGGCTTGGCGAGATTAAGTTATTTGCAATTTGGCGACGTTTGGCGACAAACGCGGGTTTTACCCAATGTATACCGGGCATTTCGGTGGAGAGTTGGAACTCTTTGTCAATAGGCGGATCTTACACGGTTGAAGTCTGAGTTTTCAGTGCGATAGTTAAGGATAAGGAAACAATCGAGAGCGTAATTAGAGGAGGCAACGCATGTCGAATAAATCGTCAAGTTCCAACAGTCTGAGTACTCTCTCCACCCTCGATGCCGGTGGCAAGACGTTTCATTATTACAGTCTGAAAAAGGCCGAAGAATCTCTGGGCGATCTGCAGCGTTTGCCCTTCTCGTTAAAAGTGTTAATGGAAAACCTGCTGCGCAACGAAGACGGTGTTACCGTTGATCGTTCCCACATCGACGCCATGGTGCAGTGGCTGAAAGACCGCAAATCCGACACTGAAATTCAGTTCCGCCCGGCTCGCGTGCTGATGCAGGACTTCACCGGTGTGCCCGGTGTGGTGGATCTGGCCGCCATGCGCGAAGCGGTCAAGAAAGCCGGGGGGGATCCGGCCCTGATCAACCCGTTGTCGCCGGTCGATCTGGTGATTGACCATTCGGTGATGGTGGATGACTTCGGTTCTGCCTCGTCGTTTGGCAAGAACGTCGAGATCGAAATGCGGCGCAACCAGGAGCGCTACGAATTTTTGCGTTGGGGTCAGCAGGCCTTTGATAACTTCCGTGTGGTTCCGCCCGGAACCGGTATCTGCCACCAGGTAAACCTGGAATATCTTGGTAAAACCGTTTGGCAAAAGCAGGACGGTGACAAAACCGTTGCCTACCCCGATACGCTGGTTGGCACCGACTCCCACACCACCATGATCAACGGCCTTGGTATTTTGGGCTGGGGCGTTGGTGGCATCGAAGCGGAAGCCGCTATGTTGGGACAGCCGGTGTCGATGCTGATACCGGAAGTGGTCGGATTCAAAATGACCGGCAAATTGCGCGAAGGCATTACCGCTACTGACCTGGTATTAACCGTGGTGGAAATGCTGCGTGAGAAGGGCGTTGTCGGTAAATTTGTCGAATTCTACGGCGATGGCCTGAAAGACATGCCCGTGGCAGACCGCGCTACGATTGCCAACATGGCACCGGAATACGGCGCTACCTGTGGCTTCTTCCCGGTAGACGAGCAAACTTTGAAGTATTTGAGCCTGACCGGTCGGGACGATGAACAGATTGAGCTGGTTGAAGCCTATGCCAAAGCGCAGGGCTTGTGGCGGGAGCCGGGCCACGAACCGGTCTACACCGCTACGTTAGAGCTCGACATGGGCGATGTTGAAGCCAGCATGGCGGGACCGAAACGGCCTCAGGACCGGGTTGCCCTGAAAAACATGAAAGCGGCGTTCGAGTTGCTGATGGAAACCAACGAAGGCGGTCCTGACGCACCTGAAAAGCGCGATGCCGAGCTCGAATCTGAAGGCGGCCAAACCGCCGTGGGTGTGGATAAGAGTTACCACCACCCCTGCAGTCGGCCGTTGACCTTGAACGGTCAGGAAACCCGGTTGGACCCGGGTGCGGTGGTGATTGCAGCCATTACCTCCTGTACCAACACCTCCAACCCCAGCGTGATGATGGCGGCCGGTTTGGTGGCACGAAAGGCCGTAGAGAAGGGCCTGAAAACCAAGCCTTGGGTGAAAACCTCGCTGGCTCCGGGCTCCAAGGTCGTAACCGAATACCTGAACGCTGGCGGGTTTCAGGATGACCTGAACAAATTGGGTTTCGATCTGGTGGGCTACGGCTGCACAACCTGTATCGGTAACTCCGGTCCGCTGCCGGATGCGGTCGAGAAAGCCATCGAAGATGGTGATATCACCGTGGCATCCGTGTTGTCAGGCAACCGGAACTTCGAAGGCCGGATTCATCCGCTGGTGAAAACCAACTGGCTGGCTTCGCCCCCCTTGGTGGTGGCTTATGCGCTGGCCGGTAACGTGCGGGTGAACCTGCACGAAGATCCGCTGGGTAAAGATCAGGATGGCAATCCGGTGTATCTGAAGGATCTGTGGCCCTCTCAGGAGGAAGTGGCGCAAGCGGTGGAGAAGGTGAAAACCGGCATGTTCCGCAGCGAATACGCCGCCGTGTTCGATGGTGATGCCACCTGGCAGGCGATCGATGTGCCGGAAACCAAGGTCTACAACTGGTCTGAGGAGTCGACGTATATTCAGCATCCTCCATTCTTTGAAGGCATGGGGCCCGAGCCCGAGCCGGTGCAAGACATCAAGGATGCACACATTCTGGCGATGTTGGGTGATTCAGTCACCACAGATCACATTTCGCCCGCGGGTTCGTTCAGCCCGGACAGTCCTGCCGGAAAATACCTGCAGGAGCGCGGTGTCGAGCCGAAGAACTTCAACTCCTACGGATCCCGTCGGGGTAACCACGAAGTGATGATGCGTGGCACCTTCGCCAACGTGCGCATCCGCAACGAGATGCTGGACGGCGTTGAAGGCGGCTTCACGAAATTCATACCGACCGGTGAGCAAATGCCGATCTATGACGCCGCCATGAAGTATCAGGAGAAAGGCACTCCGTTGGTGGTTATTGCCGGTAAGGAATACGGCACCGGTTCCAGCCGGGACTGGGCGGCCAAGGGTACGCGGTTGCTGGGTGTCCGGGCCGTGGTGGCGGAGTCCTATGAGCGGATCCACCGCTCCAACCTGATTGGTATGGGCGTGATGCCGCTGCAGTTCCCGGAAGGCGAAAACCGTCAATCCTTGAAGCTGACCGGTGAAGAAACCATCAGCATTGAAGGCTTGTCTGGCGACATCAAGCCGGGCCAAACCCTCACCATGACGGTGACCTATGCGGATGGCTCCACCAAGACCTGTGACCTGGTGTCACGGATCGATACTGCCAATGAAGCGGTGTACTTCATGCACGGCGGTATTCTGCACTACGTCGTGCGTGAAATGCTGAAATCGGCATGACCCTGAACCGAAGCAGGTAACCCGCCTGCTTCGGTTACTCGTTATCGGCCGGGCCTTGTATGGGTATTGAAAGCCAAAACATCGCTCCGGCCCCTTCCTCAGACTCGTAGCCGACATCGCCGCCCATCGCATTCATAAGCTGCTTGGTGATCGCAAGGCCGAGGCCTGTGCCTTCTTTTGCCCGGGCAGATGAACCGTCCGCTTGCGCAAACTTCTCGAAAATACGCTCCCGAAAGCTTTCGGGAACGCCTGTGCCTTTGTCTGAAACCTCGACCATTGCCTGATCGCCCGTTTGGCGTATTTCGATGGTCACGTCCTCGTGAGGGGGCGAAAACTTCACCGCATTGGACAGCAAATTGGCGATCGCCTGCTGAAAGCGTTGCGGGTCTATGTTCGCTTCAAGGCCCGTGGATGATTCTTTCAGGCGCAGTTGAACGTGTTTTTGGTTCGCGTAAGACTGTATGTGTTCGACTGCGGTTGAGACGACATCCGCGATGGGGTGCTGCTCCATAACGATCAGCATGTTCCCGCTGGCGAGCTTCTCGATATCCAGAAGGTCGTCGATCAGCGCGCGGAGTTGATCCGCGTTACGGCGCGTGATGTTTAGCATTTTTCGGGTCTTTTCAGTAATGTCGCCGGTGACCCCGCCAAGAATCAACCCTAGTGAACCCGCAATCGAGGTGAGTGGTGTTCGCAGCTCGTGACTGACGGTCGAAACGAACTGGTTTTTCATCTCTTCGTTCTTCTGTCGCTCATCAATATCGACAATGTAGCCGTGCCACAAGATGCTGCCTTCGGGCAGCTTCTCCGGGTTGGCTTTACCCTCGATCCAGCGCCAGTGGCCTGCTGGGGTCATAATGCGATATCGTGTTTCCCATGGTTCGAGAGTCTCGGCTGAACTTTGGATAGACTCGAATACCCTTTGCATATCCTCGCGGTGAATGCGTTTAAATGCGGGCGTGGCGTCGTCAACAACGTCGTTGGCGGTCAGGCCGAAGATCCTCCGGATGCCCTCGCTGGTGTAGGGAAAGCTGCTATGGCCATCAGGCCATAGGCGGTATTGATAGAGCATGCCGGGGGCATTGGAGACCAGCTTGTCGAGCGTCGCCGCCTGGTCTTGCTGCTGAATAAGGTCGGCCACCCAGCGCGCGAGCAGGCTGACGAAGGTTTTCTCGGTTTCGGAAAAACCCGGTAACCGCGGCTCGGTTGAGGAAAAATTCAGGGTGCCAACGGCTTCACCGTTCACCCAGATGGGAGCCGCCAGATAGCTCTCCAAACCGAACAACTGGTAACAGGGCAAGTCGCGATAGGGCGAAGTGGCCATATGGTCGATGGCCAATACGTCGGGCTGATTCATTAAAATGGCGCAATAGGTCTGGGCCAGCGGTAGTGTCAGGCCGTTTTCCAGCGAGGGCGTTTGCCGCTCGTGATGCCAGAGTATGGTGTAAGCCTCACCTTCGATCTGACTGACGATGGCGGTATCGATATTCAGGTACTGACAGGCGATGGCCAGCGCGCGCTCAATCCGGTTGTCCGTGTTGCCACTCGTATTCAGGGCAATGTCGTTGAGGATGTTGAGCGCCCGTGTACGGTCCGCGTAGTAGCTGTTGAGTTCCTGATAGCGGAATTCCCGTTCCACGACATCCGCAAAGTCCCGCAAGGCCTGCTGCTGCTTTTCTGAAAAAGTCCTTGGTGTGCTGTCAATCAGGCACAAGGTGCCCAAACGGTAGCCTTCCAGATCGGCCAACGGCGCGCCTGCGTAGAAGCGAATATTGGGGCCGCCCGTGACCAGAGGATTGTCGGCAAAGCGTTCATCTGTGAGTGTATCTTCCACCACGAAAACGTTGGGGCCGAGAATGGCATGTCCGCAAAACGAGATGTCCCTCCCGGTTTCAGACGCATCAAGACCGTAACAGGATTTGAACCACTGACGGTCGGAATCGACCAGCGATACCAGGCAAATCGGCACGTCGAACAGCTGTGCGGCAAGGCGGGTAACGCGATCAAAGCGCTCCTCCGGCGGGGTGTCCAGTAGCAGCGTCGATTGGAGTGCAGCGAGGCGGCTGGCTTCGTTTGACGGGTAGTCAGGCGCTTTCATGATGGCTTCCTCGCAGACGGAGTGTTTTCAGGTAGCTCAAGCCAGAAGTGGGCACCGTGATCGTAAAAGTAACCTACGCGACCGCCCATGAGCTCGGCCAGTTCCTGGCAGATAGCCAGCCCCAGACCCGTGCCGGATTTGGCCCGGGATGATCCGACTTCGGCCTGTGCAAATCTTTGAAATAAATTCGGTACGAAGTGTTCGGGCACGCCGTCGCCTTGGTCGGTAACAGTAATACGGACATAGCCCGTCGGAGTGGCTTTTGCTTTCACCCTGATTAACCCGTCCCGGGGTGAGTACTTGATGGCGTTACTGATGAAGTTGTTGAGGATTTGCCGTAGCCGTTTAGGGTCGGCAAAGGCAGTCAAGCTGTCCGTGTGTTCATGCGAGAGCCTGACGCCGTATTGGTTTGCCATGGTTTGGTTGCCCTCGCAGGCTTTTTGTATTGCCTCTGCGACCGGAGTCAGGGTGGCGTGAATGCTCAGTTTGCCCGATACCGCCTTGTCAAAGTCCAGTAAATCCGTGATCAGTGCTTGTAAATGTTCGCCATTGCGCAGAGCAACCTTTATCAAGGCGCTGGCTTTGTCGGGAAGTTGACCTGTCGCCCCGGAGTTCATTAATTTCAATGACCCGTTGATAGACGTAAGCGGGGTGCGAAGTTCATGGCTGACATTGGAAACAAACTGGCTTTTGAGCGTGTCCAAGGCTTCCCGTTCGTCCATCATGGCATTGAATGCGTTGGCGAGGTTTCGGGTTTCGGTTGTGCCGGTGATGCTCAATCGGGTGTTTGATGCATTGTCTGTGGTCATCTCGTGGATTTTCTCAGACATGCTGCTGAGGCTGTGGGTTGCGGCTCGGGTCAGGAGATACGCGAAAAACAGTAAGGGCACCATGACCACAATACTGGCCCAGAGGAAGTTCTGAAACCACGCCTTGGCGGGTTGCGTTGCCTGGGCATAGGGGGCCGCGCTGAGAATCAGCCAGCCGAGCCGGTCGAGGTGTTGGGTTGCGTACACCCAACGTTCTCCGGCCCGGTCGGTCACAACCCCGGCATTGACCCCGGACAAGGCTGAATCAACGAGTATGTCCGAACCAGGCGGCGGTAAGTCTGGGGCAGGCAAACCTGGTTTCAATGCATCAACCTGAATGAAGTGACCGGTATCGAGCACTTTCAGCAATGTGCCGGGTTCGGGGTTGAGATCATTCGGAAGGATACCCCGTTGTTTCAGATTGATGGTGCCGCCGGCCAGACCCAACAGATCGCCTTCGTCGCTCCGTATGGGAGCCAGAAATGAGAGCAGGGGCAATCCGGTTCGTCTGCCAATAATCGGACGGCTGACAATCGGCATGTCGGATGCCATGGCGCGTTTGAAGTGAGACCGATCCGCATAGGAAGTGCCCAGTCGGTTCGGTACGTACCGGTTTTCAGAAATGGCTACGCCGTTACTGTTAAAAATGAGCAAATCGCCCTGAAACAATTGTTCCAGGCCCGGTTGTCGCCCAATCGCAAATCGGAGTTGTTCCATCGGCAGCAAGTTTTCACCGTCGGTGAGCGTGCTGGCGAAGGCGCCCAGGCCATTCAGTCGTATAGATAGTTCCTCATTGACACGACTGGCGATCGAGCTGGCCTGAAGTGTTTGCCGCTCTGTCAAAATGTATTCAAAGTCTTTCAGTAGTCGGCCGTATGCAATAAACAAAATCAGACAGACGCTGAAAATAATGCTCAGGCTGGTAATCAGGACAACGCGGGTACCCAAGTTTAGTGTTTTCAAGGAAGACTCTTATCGTTGTGGTCGTAATGATGAAAACATGCTTACATAAGTGAGGATAGTGGAATTCTTCTGCTGAATGAACTGGTGAGGGTATGCTTTGACCACCGCAGCCAATGATCAACTTCAAAAACGCCTGAAACTGTTGCAGGACCGTTTTGTGGAGCGGGCACAGGGAGACGTAGAAACCTTGGGCCATTTTGCCCGCCAGATCGAGCAACAGCAATTAAGCCGGACCGATTTGGTGGAATGCTATCAGTTGCTGCATCGGATGGCAGGGTCTGCGGGTACGTTTGGGTTACCTGAACTTGGTTCAGCGGCCCGTTCGATCGAGAATCAGCTTAAACCCGTGGTTGAAGCGAAAGCTCGGAAAATAAGTGGGCATGAGGGCTCCGTGGCTCTGCCGGCCGATGTGGCGATGCAGATTCACGAATTGACGGCACTGGTTCAAAAGGGTGTCTCTCAATCGAAGGCTAAGCCCGTTGATGCGCAGTCCCAGCAACCGATGGATACCTATAAAGGCTCTCATGGCATGCAGGTTCAGGTAATGGCGCTGGCGCATGACGCGGGCTACCTGTCGGGCTTGATGGCGGATCTTCACGGGTACGGTTTCGCCACCGAGGTGGTGTCGCTACGAGATCCGCAGGCGGCCATTGAAGATCTGAAGCAGCGTTCGGGTGCCACTATTTTTGTGTGTCAGGACTCCGACTTGGGTGATGTCCTCGATTTTCGCACAGCCCACCTTGAAAAGAACGAGCATCGGCGTTTTCCAGTGGTAGGGACCGGCCGCCAAAATACCTTTGAGAGCCTTTATCGAGTTGCAGAACAAGGCGCGACGGCGTATTTCAGCGAACCTCTGGATTTGCCTGCGCTGGCGGAACGCATCGAGTCGCTTGCACTGGAGCGTGGCGCCCGGCCGCAGGGTCGTGTGTTGATTGTTGATGATGATAAGGAACTGGGTGAGCGTTATTGTCTGGTGTTAAACAACGCCGGGATGAAAGCCACGCTGGTGTCTGACCCTGCGAAGATGATGTCGGCCTTGTCGGCCTTTGAGCCGGATATCGTTTTGATGGACGTGCAGTTGCGCGCCCACTCCGGGGTCACTTTGGCTCGAATGATACGTTACGAGCCCCGTTGGTTGGGGCTGCCGATTGTGTATTTGTCGTCAGAAGATAATCCGGAAACCCAACTGGATGCTCTGGCCAAGGGGGCTGATGAGTTCCTGGTAAAGCCGGTCACGGACGAATACCTGGTTCGCTCTGTCCGCATTCGCTGTTATCGCGCCCGCCAGTTGTCCGATTTGATGAACCGCGACAGCCTGACCGGTTTGCTCAAACATTCACTGATCAAACAGGAAGTCGAGCGCGAGCTGGCCCGGTGTCGTCGAACCGGCAATTTATCCTGCGTGGTCATGTTGGATCTGGATCATTTCAAGCGGGTAAATGACACCTGGGGTCACGGGCAGGGGGATGTCGTCATTCGTACCCTGGCGCACCTGTTACGCAATCGCCTCAGAGAGTCCGATACCATCGGGCGATACGGCGGCGAGGAATTTTTGGTGGTGCTTCCCCATTGCGATCCCGAGGAAGCCGCTGAGTTAATCGACGATATCCGGATCCGATTCTCGGAGCTGGTGTTTACGACGGGCGATGACAGTTTTCAGGTGACCATGAGCGCGGGCATTGCCGCGATCAACGATTTTCCATTAGCGAGTGAGGCTATCGAGGCTGCCGATCAGGCGCTTTACGCACGAAAGCAGGCGGGGCGTAATGGTGTGACGCTGTATGAGCGCCAGGACGTAAATCAGGATGATTGAGGAGAACGCCTTTGAAAGCGTTGGTGCTGGAAGACGACGAGCTTGTCGGCGAATTGGTTGAAACCATTGTAGCCGGTTTCAGTGGCTTGAATGTTACCCTGGCCCGATCGTTGACCGAGGCCAAACAACGTCTTGCAGAAGGTCCGTATGGGTTGTTTCTGGTGGATTGGGAGTTGCCAGACGGATCGGGCCTGGAGTTTTTGAAGCTGATTCGAAAAACCGATTCGGTGGTGCCCGTTGTCATCGTGTCGGGGCGCACGGATCGGGAGTCGGTGATCAAAGCGGCCCACTATGGCATCAGTGGGTACGTTACCAAGCCGCTGGATGTGGAGCTTCTGCATCGCCGTTTGGCTGATCTCATTCCCGCTCACCGTGTTGAAAACGCTTCCGTACATGAGTATATGGCCCGGTCTTCGAATACGGTGGTGCAGTTGCCCACCGACCTGGATCCGGCCGACATAATCGAACTGATCGGCCGGGCCGACACACTGTCGGCCTCGGAACTGGCAGAGCGCTGGCGCGAGCAGATCGGATTAACGGCCCGGATTCTGGATGTAGCCAACAGCAACTCGTTCA
Organism: Marinobacter sp. MDS2; assembly: GCF_030718085.1. Lineage (NCBI taxonomy): Bacteria > Pseudomonadati > Pseudomonadota > Gammaproteobacteria > Pseudomonadales > Marinobacteraceae > Marinobacter > Marinobacter sp. MDS2. Next base: position 1,632,012 of record NZ_JAVAJF010000001.1, on the reverse strand, counting down.
GGCGGACAGGCAAACCGGTGGAGTCGCTCAGGGCTGCAATCGCCAGCATCGGCGTTTCCATGGCTTTGAGTCAGGCGTTGGCGTTGTCATTGGATGTGAGTGCCAAACTGGTCCGGCCAGAGCTCAAAGCATTCGCTGACCGCTATCAGGACATGTCGTTTCGGGTCGCTCGGGAGGCAAACCAGATCGCAACGCGGTTGGGCAATGTATCCACCATGTTTCGAAGTGCCGGGTTGCTGAGTCGTTTGGGTGAAATGGCGGTGCTTAAAGTCCTGAATCAGTTCGACACCGCCGGCGGATCACTGGAGGACGCCGAGATCGAGCAGTGCCTGGCCCGTTGGTCCGAGGAGTACGGCAACCGTTTGAAGGTGCACTGGAAATTCCCTCTGGGTTTACGGGAATTGATCGGTGCGGTGCATTTTTTATCACACGACAACCACCGGGACGGTCCGATCATTATGCGCGCTGCCGCCTTGATTGCTGAGGATCGCCAAGCGGAGCCAGAGTGCCAGCGCTTGTTGCGCCAGCTCGGTTTGGATAGAAGCGAGTTCGTCAAGGAGGAGCCGAGTGATGCCCTATAAGGAAAACGATTTGAATAAAGTGTTGTATGTGGAAGACGATGCCGACATACGGGCCATCGCGGAACTGGCTTTGCAGGATGTCGGAGGTTTTTCCATCGCCTTGTGCAGCTCTGGTGCCGAGGCCATCAAGGTCGCTCCGGACTTTCAACCGGATCTGATCCTTTTAGATGTCATGATGCCGGAAATGGATGGTCCCCAGACCTTGCAGGAATTGCGCAAGATCGAGGCGACGCAAGACACGCCGGTAATTTTCATGACGGCCCGGATTCAGCGAACAGAAATTGATGAATACCTGTCGTTGGGTGCGCTGGGCGTGATTCCAAAGCCGTTTGATCCGATGACGCTGGCGGATGAGATTCGCCGGATACACCAGGCGCATGCCTGATTCCGGCCCCGTGGTGACGCTGGTCTCAGGTGCGAAGCGCCGCATTTTGATATAGGCTGTCCGCTTTGAAACAAGCGCACGATTTATCGAGGATTGCATGTCATCGCCGGACGAATTGAAAGCCAAACTTAATCTGGAAACCTCTCGCATTCATTGGCATGAATTGCAGACGTATTACGCCCGGGGCCACGTGGTGCGCGTTGAGCCAGAGCTGGATCTTCTTGAGGTGGCGGCCGAGCTGACCGCGGACAACAAAGCACAGTTCGAGCAATGGCTGGCCGCAGGTTCGGTCGGTGATGTTTCGCCGGATCTTGCCCGGGCCTGGTACGAAAAAAACAGCGAGTTATGGGCTGTGGTGGTTGCACCTTGGGTTTTGGTTCAGGACCGCTCCGCGAATAAGCTTCACTGAGTTTTTTCTCCGATGGCAGACGTTCGTCTGCCTGCTCTCTTTTTGATGTCTGTTTTTCAGAGGCTGTTATGCTGACCGGCGCTTTGCTGATTCTGGCCCCGTTGTTTTTGGGTTTTGCGTTCGCCCTTTCCAATCGCCGCCTGATGACGGTGATTCACTACCTTGTGGAAGGCCTGGTGTATTTCATTCTGGTTTTGCTCGGGCTTGGCCTTGGGCAAATGGAAGGCTTGCTTACGCATCTGGGCACTATGGCCTACCAAGTGTCCGGATTGGTACTCGCCATGCTGGTGGCAAATCTGGCGGCGCTATGGCTGTTCCATCACTTTCTTCCGCTCGACATCGGCCCTACCGAAGACAGTGCAAAACCGAGCTACCGCCGGCTGTTCATGGCGGGCCTGAAACCATTGCTGGCAGTGGTTGTGGGGGGATTTCTGGGTTATTTCTGGTTCTCCGGGTTGCCCATGGTTGAAGATGTCGCCACCTGGGCACTGATGCTGCTGTTGTTTTTGATTGGTCTTCAGCTTCGCAATGCCGGTTTGTCGTTGCGTAAGCTGTTAATGAACCGTCAGGGTCTTGGGATTGCGCTGACAATGGGGGCGAGTTCGCTGATCGCCGGGCTGGCGCTTACGCCTTGGCTGGGAGTGTCATGGAATCAGGCGCTGGCGATTGCGTCGGGATTCGGCTGGTACTCCCTGTCTGGAATTATGATCGGCGACGCCATGGGGCCGGCGTGGGGCGGAGTTGCGTTTCTCAACGATGTGCTGCGTGAAATTATTGCTCTGGCACTGATTCCGGTGGTGATTGGCGCCCGCCCGGCCATGGCAATCGGCTATGGGGGGGCTACGTCTATGGACTTTACCCTGCCGGTGATTCGCAGCAGTGGTGGCTTGGCGTGTGTGCCGGTGGCCATTGCCTCGGGCTTCTTGCTGTCTTTCCTGTCGCCCGTGCTGATGGGGGTCTTTCTGTCACTGGGCTAAACCAGAAACTTATCCACATCAATTTTGTATAGTTTGGGATCCACCGCTCGTTTGATTCTGTCCTGATTACCCGGTTTAGCGAGGTCAACGCTGGTGACCGGGATCGGCGAGCGGAATTTGGTGTGGTAGACCACCCGTACAACCGGTAGGCGCAAGTCGTGCTCATTTGGTTCGGTAACAATGCCTAGCCGGCCACTTTCCAGCAACACCAGAGAGCCTACCGGGTACAGCCCAACACAGTGAATAAACTCTTGAACCAGAGTGGTATCGAGGTGTGAACCACTCCACTCCAACAATTTTTTCAGACCTTGAGTCGGGGTCATTCCTTTGTGGTAAACGCGATCAGCGGTGATCGCATCGTAGACATCAGCAATGGCCGCCATGCGCCCGTAGGTAGAGATCTCATTGCCTTTTAGGCCTTCGGGGTAGCCGGTACCGTCGATGCGTTCGTGATGCTGCGCAGCAGTAATCACCGTGAGTTCTCCGATACCCTCGGTCGCAAGCAGAATGTCTCGGGATTGGCGGGCATGGAGCTTCATTACTTCGAACTCCTCCGCCGTCAGCCTGCCGGGTTTGTGCAGTATATCGTCTGGCGTCAGGATTTTACCCAAATCGTGTAGAAGGGCACCCACCACGGTTTGGTGCAGAACGTCCGCAGATAACTTTCGGTATCGCCCGAACAGTGTCATCAACACACTCAGATTAACGGAGTGTTCAAGCAAATAGTTGTCTTTGTCGCGGATGCGGCCCAGACACCCCAGCGCGTTGGGGTTTCTGATCACCGAATTTTGTAAATCGTCAGCCAGCTTGTGGATGGGGCTGATATCAACGGCGGCACCGATTTTAACGTTGCCCATGAAACTGTCTACCAGCCCTTGCGCCTGGGTGTGTATGCCCTTTGCAGTCTCCATTTCCTGCTCGAGCGGGACTTTGGCAGCAACCCCGGGCTTATGTTCGCCTACATTCTGTAGAGCATCTTCGTTGCGCTTATCCACTTCTGAGGCGGTTTCGTAGTCTTGGGTATCCCGCCCCTTTTCAGCATCAATGTATACAAACTGCACGCCCATCGCGCGAATTTTTTCGACGGTTTCTTCGTTCCGGATCACACCGCGCTTGCGCTGGGTGTTGTGGGGAATCCAGTCATTGTTCAGGTCGGTGATGTACATCCCGACCTTCAACGCAGCGATAGGAATGCGTTTGATCATCGCTCGGGGAAAAACGTCCGTAGGCTATTCTGGTAGGTCTGAACAATAACCTCTTCCAGAGGCAAATCCTTCACCTCTGCAATTTTCTCGGCGACAAAAGGCAGGTAGAACGGCGCATTCTCTTTACCACGGTAGGGCACCGGGGTCAGGAACGGGGCGTCGGTTTCGAGCAGAATCTGGCTGATTGGCGTCATGCGAACGATATCCCTTACGTTCTCCGCTTTATTAAACGTGGTAATACCATTAAAGCCTAAGTTCCAGCCTTGATCCAATGCATACTGCGCCAGCCCCGGGCCGGATGTGAAGCTGTGGATCACGCCCCGGCGTTTGAGGGACTGCTCGAACTCTTTCAGAATTTCGATGGTTTCATCATCGGCTTCACGGCTGTGGATAACCACCGGCCGGTCACTGTCACAGGCGATCTGCAGCTGGCGACGAAACACCTCGCGCTGGGTGGCGCGGTCGGCTTTGTCGTAAAAGTAGTCCAGCCCTATTTCGCCCACGGCAACGATCTTCTCGTCTTGGGCATGGGTACGTATTTCTCCCTCTACCTGATCGTTGTATGTTTCGGCTTCATGAGGGTGGATACCTTGAGTGCCGTACACCCAGTCTTTGATCTGGCTGAGTTCCCGGACCGCGGCAAGGTTATCGGGCGATACGGCAATGGTGATGACCTTTTCGATGTTCACCTGCCGGCTTTGATCGAGCGTGTCTTCCAGAGGACGATCTTTCAGATAATCCAGATGGCAGTGGGTCTCGATAATAGGGTGGTCAAATACGGGAATTTCGCGGCGTTTTTTGCTCATGTCCGGTGTCCTGACTCCATCTCGGAAGTTGAGTGGGTGCTATGCTGAGAGCGACTATGGTCGAGTTTACCAGTTTGCACCGAGCGAAGAGAGTAGGGCGATAATTCAGAAGCGGTGATTAGGGGAAGAGCACCATGCATATTGTGGTTGTTGGAGGCGGTGTCGTTGGCATAACGACAGCCAGAGAACTGGTACGACGCGGTCATCAGGTAACGGTTCTGGAACGCCACAAGCTGGCGGGAAATGAAACCAGCAAAGGCAACGCCGCACAGCGTTCCTACGGTGTGGTGTATCCCTGGGCGGACCCGTCGATGGTGTTCAAGGCGTTGCCCTGGCTGCTGAAAACCGATGGCCCCCTGAAAATGCGGATGCCCCCTTCGCTCGCGGCTACCCGATTCATGTTGGCAACCCTTCGCTACGCCTGGTCTCCCGGCTTGTTCGGGCTCAACAAGCGGGCCATGTTGAAATTGGGGGCCTTTAGCCGTGAGCGGTTCTTGGCACTTGAGCAAGAGCACGATCTGGCATTTGACGGTCAGCATGCCGGGCTTTTGCATCTGGCCAGTACCCCCGACGCTTTGGACGAATTGCGCAAGACCCACGAGTTTCTGAACGAAGTAGGGGTGCCCTCGCATTTGCTTTCGCCGCAAGAGGTCCGGGAAGTGGAGCCGGGTATGACAGGCGGTGGGCCGCTTTACGGTGCTTTGAGGTATGACACCGATGGCACCGGCGATTGTCATTTGTTTTCCCGGGCGTTGGCCAAGGTGTGTGAAGACCTGGGCGTGACCTTCCGTTATGAGGTGGAAGTAGAAGCCCTGCTGGCGGATCAAAAGCGTGTTAACGCGGTTCAGTTCCGCTCTGCCAGCGGTAAACCCGAACGTTTGGAGGCGGATGCGGTGGTGGTGTCTGCCGGCTGTTGGTCGCCGGAGCTGGTCAAGCCGTTGGGGCTAACGCTGCCCATTTATCCGATCAAGGGGTACAGCATTACCGTACCGCTGAGTGACCCTGATAAAGCGCCCTCGGCAACGGTTCATGACGACAATTTCAAGGTGGTCTCAACCCGGCTGGGCGACCGTTTGCGGGCAACCGGGTTTGTTGAATTGGCCGGTTTTAATCGAGATATTCCGGAGGCCCGGATTGCCACCATTAAAAAATCGGTGCAGTCCCGTTACCCCGGTTGTGCCGATCTGGATGCCGCTGAAACCTGGACCGGATTTCGCCCGATGACGCCAGACGGCCCGGCCATTATTGGTAAAGGGCCCCGCGACAACCTGTTCCTGAATACCGGCCATGGCACCTTTGGCTGGACGCTGTCTGCTGGCAGTGCGGCGGTGATCGCCCAGGTGATTGATGGTGAAGAACCGGCGGTGCCGCTGGATGCGTTCCGTCCGGGCCGTTTTGCCGGAGGGCTTTGATATTTCCACATCGTTTTTTCGGCAATGGCAGGCGGTGAATGATTGGCTGCTCAGCCATGAAGCCTTTTGGCGGCCTGTGCCGTTCATGGAACCTGCGCCGGACTGGTGTCAGCAGCATCCCGATCTGGCAAATTGGCTTGAGCAACTGTCAGACGCGGAATGCGACGATTGGAGCGAGCGTGCGTCAGCGTTTGCACAAGAAGTTGCTCGTTTTGTGCCAGCATTAGCAGATTATGACGAGTTAGTTTCTCTGCCGAAATTGCCCGGCTACGAGCGAGGTCCGCAGGCCGCTTTGCAGGAAGTTCAGGCGGTGGATATGCCCGGCCGAAAGCGCCTGCAAGCCGGTGCCTTCGCGGTATCCGTTACGCCGTTGAACAGCCGCGTTCTGGACTGGTGTTGTGGCAAGGGGCACCTGGCGCGCACGCTGGTCGGGCAGGGGGCTGAAGCGGTTTTCGGCTTCGAGTGGGACGCGGAGCTGGTGCAAGACGGCAATCGTCTTGCGGCCAGGTATGGCGATCCGGTGAGTGTCATACAGCAGGATGTGATGTCAGACCAGCTGCGCTGGCCGGCCGTTCATCATGGTGCCGCTTTGCATGCGTGTGGTGATTTGCATCGCCAGCTGCTGGTTGCCGGCAGTGAAGCCGGTCTGGCCCGGTTGAGTGTGTCGCCTTGCTGTTATCACCTCGGAGGCCGCGGAGCCTACGGTTTGCTGTCTCAGCAGGCCCGCGATGCTCACAACGTTCTCGAAATGGATCGGGCAGGGCTCAGGCTGGCCGTGCAAGAAACGGTGACGGCCCCGGCTCGGGAGCGTGCCCAATCGGCCCGTATACGGGCCTGGCGGCTGGGCTTCGATGCACTGCAACGAAGCTTGTCTGAATCCGGGCGGTATTTGCCTGTGCCGTCGCATCCTTCGCGGTTGAACAGTGGTCGTTTCGAGGCGTTTTGCCGGTGGGCGGCGGACAAGAAGCGCGTGGTTTTGCCCGCAGAGGTTGACTGGCCTTGCTGGCTGGCGGCTGGGCAGAAGCGATCCCGACAGGTGCGTCGGCATGAATTGCTTCGTCATCTGTTCCGGCGGCCGCTCGAACTTTGGTTAGTGCTGGATTATGCGGTGTATCTGGAAGAGCAGGGCTATCGGGTTGATGTGGGGGTGTTCTGCGAGCGTTCGTTAACGCCCCGAAATATATTGCTGGATGCGGTTAAGGCAACTTAATGACGAATGGCAGAAACAAAGAAGGCGCCCTCGGGCGCCTTCTTTGGTATGACCGAATCAAAGTGTCTTAGCGGAGCACTTGGATGCGGGCTTCTACACGACGGTTCTGGGCACGGCCAGCAGAGGTGTCGTTGGTGGCAATCGGCTCAACCTCACCGTAACCAACCGCTCTGACACGATCTTCATCAACACCCAGTGCGGATACCAGACGCTCAGCAACGGCTTCAGCGCGACGCTGAGACAGGAAGCGGTTGTACTCGGCTTTACCGGTGTTGTCGGTGTGGCCGGCAATCTCAACCGTGGTGCCCGGGTGCTCTTCCATGAAGTCAGCTACCTGGCGAATTTCCAGGTCGTAGGCGTCGTCAATCACCGAGCTGTTGAGCGGGAACTGAACACGCAGGTTGATGGTTTCGATCGTGTCGGTAACACCTTCACAACCGTTTTCGTCCACTTCAGCGCCGGCAGCGGTATTCGGGCACTGGTCTTTGCTGTTGACCACGCCGTCGTTGTCGCTGTCCAGCTCACAGCCGCGGCTGTTCACTTGTGCGCCAGCCGGAGTGTTCGGGCACTGGTCTTTGCTGTTGACTACGCCATCATTGTCGCTGTCTAGCTCACAACCGGTGCTGTCTACCTGGACACCAGCCGGAGTGTTCGGGCACTGGTCGCGGGTATCAGGTACGCCATCGTTATCAGCGTCGGCCGGAGCTGGCTTGGCAGTGGTACGGTGGAACGCGAAACTCAAGCCCAGAGACGCCATGGTGTCGAAGGTGCTTTCATCAATACCGTGGAATTCGCGCAGGTCGGCACGCAGAGAAATCATGTCGCTGATGTTGTAACGGACACCGGCACCCACGTTAACGCGGGTTTCGTCGTGGTTGGATCCGGCTGTACGGACAGGACCTCCTTCGAAGTCTGCGTGGCCGGCACCCATGGAAACGTACGGGTTCCATGCTTTGTCCTGGCTCGCAAAGTAATAAAGGCCGTCGACACGGATTTCATCGAAATCAGATTCACCGGACACGTATTTGCGGTCTACGTCGGCACGGGAGTACACAGCTTCTACGGCCCAATGGGGGCGGAAGCGGTATTCGATACCCACACCGTAGGTGTCGCTTTCGCTCAGATCGCGCTTGTCACCGAAGTACTGGTAACCGGCGAACGGGTTCAGGTAAATGGTTTGCTGGCTTTCGGCCAGAGCGGGGGCTGTAAGGGTTGTAGCAAGGGCAGCCAGGGCCACCGGACGCATGAACTTCATGCGGAACCTCCTGTTTCGATTTTTTTGGATCCGACTATCGTTCAAGTATAAAAATACCCGAATGAATATCTTTAGTCCTCTAAACAATAGGTCAATCGTTACAAAAACACAAAGATATTACGGTGCCAGCGGCTTGCGAATTCTACGGATAGTGCAGCTACGTACTCGCAGTGAAGTACAAGTGAGCGCTCTTCTTACTGAAGTTCAGGGTGTCTGCATTGTCAAAGCGAACTTCAAAAGAGCTCTCGTCTTCGCTGACCACCTCGCCGGCGCCGAATAATGTATGGATGACACGCCGTTTATGCCAGACGGGTTCCGTTAAATCGCGTTCATTATCCTGCGCGATGCCCTCTAAGGTTAAACCCGCACGAGTGGCGTAGCGAATACTGACCGCCGTGGTTGGGTGGTTGAGAATCAGTGCGCTTTCGGCCGTAGCTGTGTGTTCCTCAAGGCGCGAACCCAGCTCGTGCGACAGCTCGTAACAGAGCTCTGAAACGAACCGGCTAGGCCCTTGATCACCGTCCAGATGGGGTCTTTGGCTGGTTGGTCGGGTGATCAGGTGCAGCGCTTTCCGGGCCCGGGTCATGCCGACGTATAACAACCGCCGTTCGCTCTCCAGCAGAGCTTGTGCGTTGTCTTGCGGGCGTGGGCTGTAGGGCAGGTACTTCTCCTGTAAACCGGGAATAATCACCACCGGCCACTCTAACCCTTTGGTGCGATGAATAGTGGACAGCAGTACGCCGTTGTCGGCTTTTTCGCCGGCTTGCTGTTTCAGGGCTTTGAGGTGGTCCAGCGCGCTACTGGCATCGGTATCCAGGCTTTTCAGGTAATCCCGGAAACCCTGAATCGTGTCGATACGCTCTTCAGCGCTGTCGTGGGTCAGTGCCAGGCTTCGAATGCCGTCGTACAAGTCGGTATGCTCGGCGTAGACTCGAATCAGGCCCGCAACCGGCCCTTGGTAGCTGTGCAGCTGGGCCAGGACCTCGCCCAGTTTGCGCAGTTTGCGGGCGGGCATGGGTTGCAGTGCATCGAAATCCATCGCCAGTATGCGTTCGTGCCAGTTTTCCGCGAACCCCGCCAAAAACTGCGCCAGATTCTCCAGTTCCGGTTCTTTCAGGCCAACGTGAGGGAAGCGCAGCAGCTGCCGGGCGATGTCTATCCGGTCGGAATCCGGAAGTGGTTTGATGCGACCGCTGACCACCATCAGCAGCGCCGTTATTGCCTGCACTTCCCGGCTGAACAGGGCGCCTTTACCGGCGTCTATGCGGTAGGGAATTTGCCGCGCCAGCAGTTTCAGTTCAATCGGCACGCTTTGGCTCCAGACCCGGAACAGCACGGCAGTCTGGTTGTTTTCTTCGGAGTTGTAACTCTGCAAAATCTTCAGCACCTCGTCACCATCATTGTCCGCACGATGCAGTTCGGCACGGGTGGCTTCTGTGGAGGGGTGTGAATGGCAGAGCACGTCTTTTCGGCCAGTGTTATGGGTGATCAGGTGGTTGGCCAGCAGGGCAACCTGATGACCGTACCGGAAGGTGAAGCTCAGGGTCTGTTCGAGCGGGCTTTCGAATTCGTCACTGAACCGGCGCAAGATGAATTCGGGCTTGGCACCCCGGAATTCGTAAATGGTCTGGTCCGGGTCGCCGACCACGGTGACTCTGGCCCGGTCGCCCGCCACGTAGCGCAGCAGCAGGTGCTGGATTTCGTTGGTGTCCTGGTATTCGTCTACCAGGATCAGGTCCATTTTATTGCCCACCAGCCGCTGCAATGGCGGGTTCTGATGGATGGCCATGACCGGCTCGTAGATCATGTCGGCGTAACTGATCCGGCCTTGGCTTTTGCGCCACTGTTCGAAGCTGTGGAAAAGATCGATCAGGTATTTGTGTTTGTCTGAGTAGCCCAGTTCTTCGAATACGATTTCTGCGGGGGACAAGCAGGTTTTGACCAGATCGATGAAGCCGGTGGCGGTTTCCACATAGTCTTTTTTGTTGCGGCGGATTTCGTCGGCCAGATCTTCGGGGGCCAGCCTGCGGGTGAGCATCCAGGCTTGGTAGCCGATTTCTTGTTCGGTCAGTATTTTGTCCGAAAAGTTCGGTAGGTAGCCTTCCCGCACGAAGCGTTTGTAGAGCCGGTAGCCCATGGCGTGGTAGGTGCGGATTTCCGGTGGTGCCAATCCGGATTGGTCGCAGACTTGTTGGAGTTTGCGTTCGAAATCGACCCGGGCGCTGCGGTTGAACATGAGGACCAGCATGCGGTTGGGGTCGTGGCCTTGGGCCAGCAGGTAGCGGATGCGCCAGGCCAAGGTGGAGGTTTTTCCGCTGCCAGCGACGGCGGTGATGACCGAATGTTCGTAACCGGCGGTGATGATGTTCCGCTGTTCGTCGGTGAGGTAGTCCGGGAGGAAGCTGGTGTCGGGTGTTTGGGGATTGGTTGGCATGGTGGGTATTGTACTTGGCAACTGGCGGTGGGGGTAGTTGGGCTCCATAATGGTTGCCCTGTCTGATTTAGCATGAGCATTGGTGCCTTGCGCCCCGCGCCTTGTCGGGTAGCCCTTTCCAAAACACGCTCCTGCGGCACATCCATGTGGCGCTTGGGCTCCGCCATCCATGGCTGCGCACAGTTTTGGAAAGGGCTACCCGACAAGGCACTACTTCAGACGTGTCTTACGCTTCGTATTAACTTGGAGTCTGTTTTTGACGATGACATCTGTTGCTGAAAGAGGCTGGCAAGCGCTCGCCGACAGCCTACGTGCTGCCGGTGAACGCCGTCTGGTGCTGGTAGAAGGCGAGCCGGAGTGGTGTCGTTCTTGGGTGTCTGGTTGTCTTGAAGTGCTGGATACTTCTCAGGCGCTTTGGGTAGGGCGCGCCGAGGCTGCGGAGTTGGCCGGTGTCGCAGGTATTACATCGAAGCAATTCAAGCGCTGGCTGGGGCGTGAAACCGGGGTGTTGGTTTGGGACGGTTGGCAGGGGAATCCGCCGGATGGGTTGGCGGCGTTGTCGGGGACGTTGCAGGCGGGTGGATTGTTGTTTTGGTTGATGCCACCGCTGGAGGAGTGGGCCACGTTTAACGATCCGGATTATGTGCGTACGGGGCTCGATCAAGCGGAGCACCATGCGTTTGCGGCGCGGATGGCCGGTGTTTTGGCGGCGGATGCGGATGTGATTCGGGTACGGCAAGGTCATGACGGGGCCTTGGTTTTGCCGGTGGTAGAGTCTGGCTCGTCGGAGTTTGAGCCGGCTACTACGCCAGAACAGGCGCAGTTGGTTTCGCAGCTGGTGCGGTTTGGTTTGGGGCGTCGGCGTCGGCCGTTGGTGGTGACGGCGGATCGGGGCCGCGGGAAGTCGGCGGCACTGGGTATGGCGGCGGCGGAGTTGTTGCTTGCGGGGCGGCAGCGGGTGTTGGTGACGTCGCCTTCGGTGGACAATTTAACGAGTTTTTTTCGGCATGCGGCCGAGACGCTGGCTGAGCGGCTGGCAGAGCGTCGTGTTGATGAGTTGATGCTGGAAGGCGGGCCGTCGATTCGGTATCTGCCGGTGCCGGATTTGCTGTCAGAGAAACCTGAAGCCGAGGTGGTGTTGGTGGACGAGGCCGCCGCGGTGCCGGCTCATTGGTTGCGGGCGATTCTGCTGGGATGGCCGCGGGTGGCGTTTGCCAGCACGGTGCATGGTTATGAGGGCACGGGGCGGGGCTTTGCTATTCGCTTCCGTCAGGTGCTGGATCGGGAAACGCCCCATTGGCAGTCAATCAGCCTGGCCCAGCCGGTGCGTTGGGCGGATGGTGATCCGCTGGAAAGGCAGGTTTCGGCGTTGTTTTTGCTGTCGGCCGAAAGTCCGAAACAGGTAAGTCCCGCGGCAGGCGATGTGGTGGTTGAGCGTTGGCACCCGGCCAAGGCGTGTGAACGAGAGCTTTCTGAAGCCTTTGGATTGCTGGTGGACGCCCATTATCGGACCACACCGGCAGATCTTCGGCAGTGGCTGGATGATCCGGGCGTGCAGAGTTGGCGTGCGGTGGTGAACGGTGCAACAGTGGGTGTGCTTTGGGCCTCGGTGGAGGGTGGTTTGGCACCAGAGCTGGCGGAGCAGGTGGCGCAGGGTGTGCGCAGACCGCGGGGCCATATGTTGGCGCAGTCGCTGGCAACCCATGGTGGCTTTCCGGAGGCGGCGGTTCAGCGCACGCTCCGGGTGGTTCGGGTGGCAGTGTCGGAAGAGTATCGTCAGTCGGGGATTGGCAAACGGCTGGTGATTGCTGCGGCACAGGCTTGCGAGGAGCAAGGGTTGGACGGATTAGGCACCAGTTTTGGCGGCGAGCCCGGTTTGCTGTCGTTCTGGCAGGCGTGCGGATTACGGGTGGTGCGTTTGGGGGTGCGGCAGGAAACCAGTACCGGGGAGTTTCCGGTGCAGATGTTGTGCGGAATATCGGATGCGGGAAAACAGTTGGCTCAGGGCCTGCGTGACCGGTTTGCAAAACATTGGCCGGTGTTGGTGCCACGGCATTGGGCAGGATTGGCCCCGGAGTTGGTGGCTGCTGTCGGTGCCGACTTGCCAGCACTCGCCCGGCTGGATGCCGGAGATCGTCGGGAGCTGGAGAGCTTTTCGGAAGGATTTCGGGGGTTTGACTTAACCTTGCCGGTGTTGCGGCAGGTAGAGCGTTGTCCCGGTGTGATGGCGTGGCTGGCAGCTAAGCCTGACCTGGCCTTGTGGTGTCGGGCGGTCAGTCAGGGCTGGGCTTGGAGCGAGATTCGGTTTGCCGGCGAGTGTGCCGGTCAGAAAGCGGGTGAAATGCGGCTGCGCAGCTTGGTGCGTGAACTTCTGAAAAATGGCCCGGAGTTGTGATGGGTTCGATTTAATTGCCATAGGTTGCCCCCCAAAATAGTTGAACGTTTATCAGGGATTCAAAACGATGGTCATGGACGCAGGCAAGTTGAAGTACCTCTTGGGTTTGGCCTTAGTGTTGCTGGTTGGCTGCAGCTCGATGGAGACGGGGCCAGAGGCGGCAACGAGCGAGCATTCTGATGCCTTGATGCACGCGGTGGTAGCTAACGAAGACCGTGAGGTGCTTGATCTGCTGACCCAAGGCGTTGATCCGGACCCGAAAACAGCCGAGGGCGAGTCTGCGCTGATGCTGGCTGCGGCCAACGGAAACCGGCGCATTGTCCGGCTTTTGCTGGCGGCCGGCGCAGAGGTGAACGGTGAGGATTCGGCCGGCTATACCGCCGTTATCCATGCGTCTGAAAGTGGCCATTTATCGGTGGTGCGCGCGCTCTTGGCTGCCGGTGCGAACGTGAATGTCAGCCAGAACGGTGAGTCGTTGCTGATGAAAGTGGTGGGCAGCGGCGATCTTCTCACCGCCGAGATGCTGTTGGCTGCGGGCGCCGATGTGAATTATCGAAGCGATGATGGTCGCACGGCACTGGATCTTGCCCGTGCTCGCAACAACCGCGACCTGGAAATGCTGTTGGTGCATGCGGGTGCCACTCGGTAACACCCGCTCATTTCATTAGTCCAATCCCATGGGGTCGGTTTGATCGTCCCATTCGGGGTGGAAGTGTTGCTCCACCACATCCGACGGCACGTCCGCGACTGACGCATAACTCCACTTTGGCGATTGATCCTTATCGACCATCAGGGCACGAATGCCTTCGGCCAGGTCAGTCCTGCGGACACATTCCAGCGCCATGGCCAGTTCCATCCGAAACACGTCTTTAAGCGACATTTGCTGCCCCCTCTGCAGTTGATGCCAGACTAGCCAAGCTGTAACCGGAGAACCGTCGCGCAGGGATTGTATGCAGTTGTGCCACCACGGGTCGTCACTTTCGCTGCCAAGCAGTTGTTCAACCACGGCTGGCAGTTCTGTGCCTGCGGTGAGTTTGGCAATGCGCTGTTCGTGTTGTTCCAGGTGGCCCGGTGGTAGTGCTCGATAGTCCACGGCTTCCACTTGGTTTAGCAGCCGGAACAGGCGGTTGTCGTCGGCTGCGGGCTCGCCCCGCCAATATTCCTCTCGCAGTTTTTGCAGCAAGAGCTCGATGTGATCCGATTCGATAATCATGTCCGCGAGGCCCACGCGTAGTGAATCGGCAGCGTTCAGGCGGGCACCGGTCAGCCCCATGAACAGACCAAGCCGGCCGGGCAACCGGTTCAGAAACCAGCTGGCACCGACATCGGGAAACAGGCCGATGCTGATTTCCGGCATGGCCAAGGTCACATCCGGTGTCACCAGACGGTACCGGCAGCCGGACATCAGTCCCATGCCTCCGCCCATGACAATGCCTTGAATCAGGCCGATCACGGGTTTAGGAAAGCGGTGCAGGCTGTAATTCAGGCGGTATTCCCGGGTAAAAAAACGTTCGGCGGCATCGCTGTTGCCCTCGGATCGAATGTCGTCGTAGAGGGCGCGGATGTTGCCGCCCGCGCAGAAGGCGCGGTCACCGCTGCCGCGCAGTATGACCAAACAAATGCGGCTGTCTTCGGCCCACCGATCAAGCGCACTCTGCGCCTGAACGACCATCTCTTCGGTCAAGGCGTTGAGGGTTTTTGGTGAATTCAGGGTTAGCAAGCCGATGTGGCCTTCACGGCAAGCGAGTTCCTGGACCTCTACTGGCATGAGCTATGTCTCCGGTGATCGGGTGATTCTGCCAATGGGCATTTTTTGTGATTTATTCTTTCAGTTGCTTCGTACAGTCAGGGGTAAGGCAGCATTATGATGCTATCAATGTCCTTGATCTATCACATTTGTACGCGGCATTGGCTGTGTTATAAGTAAAACCTGAATTTGGATCGGTGATCGGCCGACTATAAAACCTAAAATGATGAGAGGGTGACTCCTATGAAAATGAAATCCTTCGCAGTTGCGGGCTTGTTCGCACTTGGTGCCATTGCGCCAGCGGCCTCTGTGGCGGCTGGAGATGCGGCGGCCGGTAAGGCGAAAGCTGCGGTATGTGCTGCGTGCCACGGCCAGAATGGCATCTCCCAGATTCCGATTTATCCGAATTTGGCTGGCCAGAAAGAACAGTATCTGGTGAGTTCCCTGAAAGCCTACAAAGCCGGACAGCGTCAAGGTGGTCAAGCGCCCGTCATGCAAGGCCAGGCGGCAGCCCTGAGCGATGCGGACATTGCTAACCTGGCCGCCTACTTCGCCAGCCTGCCGGCCGGCGGTAAGTAAGCGTCAAGCCTGCAAGTGAATTGCGGTGGTGCGGCTCAGGCCGCGCCGCTGACAATTCGGTAGCAGGGTTTGTAAGCAGATGAGCTGGGCAGCTTCATTCGGTTTTGCTCAATAAACTGCGCCAGCATTTCCTCTAACGGCTCGATCAGTGCGGGATCGCCTGAAATTTCGAACGGCCCTTTCTCCTGGATTTTCCGAATACCGCTTTCCTTCACGTTACCCGCAACGATTCCGCTAAACGCTTTGCGCAAATTGGCGGCGACCATGTGCGGCGGTTGTTCCCGGTGAAGCTCTAACGCCCGCATGTTGTCGTGGTCGGGCTCGAACGGCAGCTGGAACACCGGATCGATTTTCAGCATCCAGTTAAAGTAATAGGCATCTTGCATGGCACGACGGAAGGTTTCGACGTCTTTCATGCCTTGGCTCATGGTCTGAGCGACTCGTACAGGATCATCAATAATGATGTCGTATTTGCTGGCGGCTTCATCGCCCAGTGCATCGCGGATAAAGCGATCGATCATCTCGAAATACTCGGCGTTTTCCTGAAGACCTGTGAACACCACCGGGAATGGCAGGTCGGCGTTATCCGGATGCAGCAATATGCCCAGCAGATACAGGATTTCTTCAGCCGTGCCGACCCCGCCCGGGAACACGATGACACCATGTCCGGCGCGCACAAAGGCTTCCAGACGTTTTTCGATATCCGGCATGATCACCAGTTCATTGACGATAGGGTTGGGGGCCTCCGCGCCAATAATGCCCGGTTCTGTGATGCCGATGTAGCGGCCGTTTTTAATGCGTTGCTTGGCGTGGCCGATGGTGGCGCCCTTCATCGGGCCTTTCATGGCACCCGGACCACAGCCGGTGCAAATGCTCAGCCCGCGCAGACCCAGCTGGTGCCCGACTTCTTTGCTGTATTGGTATTCGTTGTGGCTGATGGAATGTCCGCCCCAGCAGACCACAATGTCCGGCTGACGGCCCGCTTCCAGTACCCGGGCATTGCGCAGGATGTGAAACACCAGATTGGTGAGATCTTCCGGGTTATCCTTGCGGAAGCCTTCCACAAAGTTGGGCAGAGAGTGGCTGTAAACAATGTCTCTCAGTACGGAAAACAGGTGCTCCCGATTGGCGCGCAGCATTTCGCCGTCCACGAAGGCGTGGGCCGGTGCGTTGACCAGTTCCAGTTTCAGGCCCCTGGGCTGGGGCACAAGATGCACGTCGAAATCCGCGTGGGTTTCCATTAACTCTTTGCAGTCGTCCGTTTCAACGCCGGTATTCAGAACCGCCAGCGCGCATTGACGGAATAATCGATACAGTCCTCCTTCGCTCTTATCCTTGAGCCGATTGACCTCGTGACTGGAGAGAATCTCGAGGCTGCCTTCGGGTGAAACCAGTGCATTCATGGTGGATTCTGTCATCGTTTGGAGAGCTCCTGAGTGTTTCGGCTATGACTGATTTTGATCATAACGGTCTTAAGGTTACACTAAGCCCTTTCCCGCTAATTCGCTACCCGACGTTTCTCCAACCAACGTCTCTATCTATTTGAAGTTCTTATCTTATGAAATTGCTGATTCGCCCTGCCTCTGAAGTCGCCATCAAGAGTAAACCCGTTCGTAAGCAGCAAATGCGTCATTTGCGGCAGAACATCCGGAAAATCCTGTCGCGGCTGGATTCTGATATCCGAGTGGATGGCAGCTGGGACCGAATCGATGTGGATGTGCCGGAAGAGCGAGGGCTGGCGGGTCCGGTGATTGACGAACTGGTTCGCATTCCGGGTATCTCCACCATTCAGGAAATCGGCGTGTTCCCGTTCGTGGATATTCAGGATGTGGGCACCAAAGCCATTGCCGCGTTTTCTGACCGGCTTGATGGTAAGAGTTTTGTGGTGCGCGCCCGGCGAATCGGCAATCACGATTTCCGCTCGATTGATCTGGAACGTACGGTGGGCGGCATGTTGCTGCAGGCCACCAACGCTCGCGGCGTTGATTTGAAGAATCCGGAAATTGAAGTGCGCATCGAGGTTAAAAACGACCAGTTCCACATTGCCCATCGCCGCCATGAAGGCGCGGGCGGATACCCGATCGGGGCCGTGGAAACCGTGATGACATTGATTTCCGGTGGTTATGATTCGTCGGTTGCGGCGTATCTGATGATGCGTCGGGGCATGCGCAGCCACTTTTTGTTCTTCAACCTGGGCGGCGCAGCGCACGAGGTGGGAGTTCGGCAGGTCAGCCATTACCTGTGGGACCGGTACGCGTCTTCACACAACGTTAAGTTTATTTCGGTACCGTTTGAAGGCGTGGTGGCAGAAATCATGCGCACTGTGAACCATCGCCATTGGGGCGTGGTCCTCAAGCGCATGATGCTGAAAGCTGCGGCCGAGATTGGTCAGTATTACAACGTGGGTGGCCTGGTAATGGGCGACGCGGTGGCTCAGGTGTCGAGCCAGACTCTGACCAACCTGAACGTGGTAGATCGCGCCAGTGATGAAGTGGTGCTGCGCCCGCTGATTGCCATGGACAAGCAAGACATCATTCAGATTGCCAAGGACATTGGCACCGAGCCGTTTGCTCGCAACATGCCGGAATATTGCGGCGTGATTTCCAGCAAGCCCGTGACCCGAGCCAAGTTGCACCGGGTTGAGGAAGAAGAAGAGAAGATGGATCCGGAGGTTCTGGCCAAGGCTATTGAAGACCGCACGGATGTGATGGTCAGCCAATTGCTCGACAGCGTGGTGACCCCGGAAGAAGTGGAGTTGGTGGAAACACCGTCGGTGGGGGATGTGATTATCGATATCCGCCATCCGTCGGAGGAAGAACGGGCTCCGCTGACGTTGACCAGCAACGATGTATTGAAGATTCCGTTCTACGAAGTCAATCAGAAGCTGGCGGAGCTGCCCGCCGATAGCCAGTATTTGCTGTACTGCGATCGAGGCACCATGAGCCGCATGCACGCCGGCCACTTGAAGGCCGACGGGCACGCCAATGTGAAGGTTTACACGCCGGCGCGCTAGCCGGTCAGCCCCCTCATGAACTGCTGGACATTCTCGCTGAGGGTGTCCAGATCATACCCCCCTTCCTGAATGACCAGTGTTGGCAACCCCAGCTGTCGTATGTGAGTGCTGAGGCGACAAAACCCCTCGCTCGTGACCGACACCTTCGCCTGAGGATCGTCTTTGTAGATATCAAAACCCAGCGTCAGAATCAGCACGTCCGGCTGGTACAGCCGGATGGCGGCCAGCGCGTCTTGCAGCTTGGCAAAGAAGTCATCCTCGCTGGAGCCGTGCGGCATGGGCATATTGATGTTGTAGCCCAGCCCATCCCCTTCGCCCCGTTCGTCTTCGAAGCCGGTTACCACCGGGTAAAAGTTGGTGGGGTCGCCGTGGATGGATATGTAAAGCACGTCGCTCCGGTCGTAGAAGATCTCCTGAATGCCCTGGCCGTGATGCATGTCGGTATCCAGTATTACCGTGCGCGGAAAACGGCTTTTAAGGTGTTCGGCGGCAATGGCCGCGTTGTTCAGGTAACAGAAGCCACCAGCGGCGTCTTTGCGCGCGTGGTGCCCCGGTGGCCGGCACACCGCGTAAGCAGACCGCTCGCCGGCCATTATTGCATCGGCCGCGCCGAGCGCGGTTTGCGCTGACCAGTAGGCTGCCTCCCAAGTGTTTTCGCCAATCGGGCAGCTGCCATCCGCAAGATAGCGGGCGGCTTCCGCCAAAACACCCCGCAAGGCATTCGGAGAACGCACGAAGATATTGGAGATGACTTCGTCACCCCAGTCATCCATTTCCTGCCAGCGGCGGTGGGCGGACTCCAGGAACCTCAGGTAGCCAAGATCGTGCACCCGGGAAATGGGCGCCGTGCCTTGGTCCGCTGGCTGCAGCACAGGGATGCTAAGCTCTTTCAAACCCTCCAGCATTTGTACGGTTCGATCCGGCACCTCCTGAGGCTGACGCATTTGCCCCCGCGTGAAATACGTTTTCGGGATGTGCAGATCCTGCGAGGGATGGAAGAATGCTTTCATATCCGGCCTCCTTGGTTAACTCCTTCGAGTATAGGCACGAACTGTGTTGGGTCAAAAACGCGCGGGCACTTTACAGGTTGGCAGTCAGCTACCACTATGAAGGGCAGATACGAACAAGCCGTTCTGCCCCTCACAGAGGGGAATCCGTGATCCAAAAGGAGCCGAAATGATTGAGTCACCATTGCTGCAAAATGTTAAGGGCTATATTGGCGGACGTTGGGTAGATAATGACGGAGGCAATACCTTTGAGGTGTTCAATCCGGCGACTCGAGAGTGTATTGCCGAAGTGCCTTCGATGCCGGAAAGCGATGTGTTGGCCGCGGTAGAGGCGGGAAAATCGGCGCTGGGATTATCGAACCCCTGGCCCATTGAGACCCGCAGGGCATGGTTGGAAGGTATTCGTGATGCCCTGAAAGCCAATAAAGACGAAATTGGTCGAATTTTGTGCATGGAACATGGCAAGCCACTGGCCGAGGCGCAGGGCGAAGTAGAATACGCGGCAGGCTTCTTCGATTACTGCGCCAGGCACATCGAAGCACTGGACGCACACACCATTCCCGAAAAACCGAAAGATTGCACCTGGACCGTTCATTATCGGCCGGTGGGCGTGGTGGGGCTGATTGTTCCCTGGAATTTCCCTATCGGCATGATCGCGAAAAAATTGTCGGCGGCGCTGGCTGCCGGCTGCCCGTCGGTGATCAAACCGGCCAGTGAAACACCATTGACCATGGTGGCGCTGTTTACGCTGATGGATAAGCTCGACCTGCCCGAGGGCATGGTGAATCTGGTGATGGGCAAAGCCAGCGTGATTGGTAAGGTGCTGTGCGAGCACAAAGATGTGCCGATGCTCAGCTTTACCGGCTCTACCGAAGTAGGCCGTAAGCTGGTTCTGGACACCGCGGAGCAGGTTAAAAAGCTGGCGCTGGAGTTGGGCGGCAACGCCCCGTTTATTGTCTTCGACGATGCCGATCTGGACGCAGCGGCGGACAATCTGATGGCCAACAAATTCCGCGGCGGAGGCCAAACCTGCGTGTGCGCCAACCGAGTGTTTATCCACGAGGACGTAGCCGAAGCGTTTGGCGCAAAACTGGCGCAGAGAATTGGCCGCATGACGGTCGGTGATGGCATGAAAGAGGGCGTCGATATTGGCCCGTTGGTGAATCAGGCTGGTTTCGACAAAGTGAAGCGTCATCTCGAAGATGCCTTGGCGAAAGGTGCGACGCTGGTAGCGGGTAAGCAGCCCTCAGAATTGGGCGATGGCCTGTTCTTTCCGCCAACCGCCGTAATGGGCGTTACCCGGGATATGTGCTGCTACCGGGAAGAAACCTTCGGTCCGCTGGTGCCCATGGCGTTGTTCCGCAGCGAGGATGAGGTGATCGAAGCGGGTAACGATACCGAATTTGGTTTGGCGTCGTATGTGTTCACCGCGGATGCCGAGCGTGCCCAGCGTGTGGCGGCCGGACTCCGTTTTGGTCATGTAGGCTGGAACACGGGCACCGGCCCGACGCCGGAAGCACCGTTTGGGGGCATGAAGGCATCCGGCATTGGCCGTGAAGGTGGTCTGGAAGGTTTGTTCGAGTTTGTGGAAGCGCAGACGGTACCTCGGGGCTTCTGAAGCCTCTAGCTTTTGGAGTTAACGCCCACGGGCGGGGAGGCCTTTCCAGGACACGCTACGAGCCATCCATGGGGCTTATTTCGGGCCATCCTTGGCCCTCAATAGTCCTGAAAAGGCCTCCCCGCTCGTGGGCGTCCGCATCTGAGGCTGAGTCGGATCATCAGGCCCAACAGAAATCCCCGTTATCTCCTGTTATACTTCCAGGCCTGTTTATTTAACCAGTAAAAAGCCAGGTGCTATGGACGTTTCCCACATCATTGATCCCTTGAACGATGCCCAACGCGAGGCCGTTACCGCCCAGAACGACCACCTGTTGGTGTTGGCTGGTGCAGGCAGTGGCAAAACCCGAGTGCTGGTTCACCGGATGGCGTGGTTGATGACCGTAGACCGGGTACCGCCGACGGGCATTCTGGCGGTCACCTTTACCAACAAAGCCGCCAAGGAAATGCGCTCGCGCATCGAGCAGATGATGAACATTCCTGCTCGCGGCCTGTGGTTCGGTACCTTCCACGGCATTGCTCACCGTTTGTTGCGCTCCCACTGGAAAGACGCCGGCCTGCCGGAAAACTTTCAAGTATTGGACAGCGACGACCAGCTGCGTTTGATCAAACGGGTAATGCGGGAATTCCAGATCGATGAAAGCCAGTGGCCGCCCAAACAGGCCCAGTGGTTCATCAACAGCCAGAAAGACGAAGGGTTGCGGGCGGATCACATTCAGGAAAATCCGGGCGACCACTTCACCAACACCATGCTGAAGATCTACCGCCAGTACGAAAAACTGTGCCAGCAGGGCGGTTTGGTGGATTTTGGTGAATTGCTGCTGCGCTCCCACGAGCTCTGGCTGCACCGGCCCGAGTTGCTGGCCCATTACCAGGACCGTTTCCAGCACATTCTGGTGGACGAGTTTCAGGACACTAACACCATCCAATACGCCTGGCTGCAGGTGCTGGCCAGCAACCGCGTACCACTGACCGTGGTGGGTGATGATGACCAGTCAATTTATGGCTGGCGTGGCGCCAAGATAGAAAATATTCAGCAGTACCAGCGGGATTTCCCCAACGCCCGTATGGTGCGACTGGAACAGAACTACCGTTCCACTCAGATGATCCTGAAGGCCGCGAACGCGGTGATTGCCAACAACCAGGGGCGGCTGGGTAAAGAGCTTTGGACTGACGGCCCTGATGGCGATCCCATCAGTTTGTACGCGGCGTTTAACGAGCAGGACGAAGCCAATTACATTGCCGATTCCATCACCGACTGGGTGAATCAGGGCAATTTGCGCAGCGAAGCCGCGATTCTATACCGCTCGAACGCCCAGTCCCGGGTGTTGGAAGAGTCGTTGATGCGCCAGGGCATTCCGTACCGCGTGTATGGCGGATTGCGCTTTTACGACCGCCAGGAAATTCGCAACGCACTGGCGTACCTGCGCTTGGTTCAGTACCACAGGGACGACGCGGCGTTTGAGCGGGTGGTGAACATACCGACTCGCGGCATTGGCGCCAAGAGCCTTGCGGAAATTCGCGCTTACGCCACGGAGCAGGGCATTTCGTTGTGGGAAGCCTCCGAGCGTATGCTGGCGGCGGGGCAGGTGAAAGGCCGTGCCCGAACGGGTTTGCAGTCGTTCCTCGACATCATTAATGGTTTGTCTGAAATGATGGGTGATGCCTCGCTTCAGGGTTTAATGAAGCAGGCGATTGAGGCCAGTGGCTTGAAGGATTACCACGCCAGTGAGAAAGGCGAGAAGGGCCAGGCTCGGGTGGAAAACCTCGAAGAACTGGTCAACGCCTTGTCGGATTATGAAGTGGAAGACGGGGTAGACCCGCTTGCGGAGTTTCTGGCTCAGGCGGCGCTGGATGCCGGTGAGTCGCAAGCCGCAGACCATGAAGACAGTGTGCAGTTGATGACCTTGCACTCGGCCAAAGGGCTGGAGTTCCCGATGGTGTTCTTGGCGGGTGTTGAGGAAGGTTTGTTCCCTCATAGTATGTCGCTGGAAGAGCCGGGACGCATGGAAGAGGAGCGTCGGTTGGCCTATGTCGGTATTACCCGGGCCATGAAGAAGCTGGTACTTACTTACGCGGAATCCCGCCGGTTGTATGGGCAAGAAAAGTTCCACGCGCTATCCCGGTTTGTCCGTGAAATTCCCTCAGATTGCCTGCAGGAAGTCCGGTTACGGAATACGGTAACTCGCCCGGCGATGGTGGGGCGGCCAAATGAGAGCATGTTCGCGCAGGATTCTGCTGCGCAGTCTGGCTTTAGTTTGGGGCAGCGGGTGCGCCATCCGAAGTTTGGCGAGGGTATTGTGATGAACTCTGAGGGTACTGGGCATCACACCCGCGTTCAGGTGAACTTCGATGAAGGCGCTAAGTGGCTGGTGTTGGCTTATGCGCCTTTAGAGGCTTGTTAGCCTTTGAGCTTTGGTGCATGTGTGTTGGGGCGCGAGGGCCTGTCCAAAAACCGCTCCTTCGGCACGTCCATGTGACGCTTCTGCTCCGCCATCCATGGCTACGCACATTTTTGGACAGGCCCTCGCGCCCCAACACGGCGGGCATTGTGCAGGCCGCTTTTTCTTAAAGACTATTCGGAAGTTTGGAGCAGGTATCGGGGACGGCTCGAGCGCTTTTTGGAAAGCCGTCCCCGATACCTGCCACCCCCAAACCCAGAAGCCCCGAAGATCAGAGCTCCCAAGTCAAAATAATCACATCAAAACCGCGTAAATCACCCCAGCCAAGGCAATCCGGTAGATCACATAAGGCCACATACCCACGTTGTTGAGCCATTTCAGGAAGAAATGGATCGCGGTAATGGCCATCAGGAAGGATGTAACCCCGCCAATCAGAAAACCACTCCAATCAACGATCACGTCAGAAGTCGATACTTCCAGCAATTTCACCGCAGATGCCAGCACAATGATGGGAATAGCCAGCAGAAACGAGAAGCGAGAGGCTGTTTCGCGGCTCATGCCCAGGAACAGGCCGGCGGTGATGGTGACACCGGATCGGGAGGTGCCCGGTACCAGGGCCATGGCTTGGGCGATGCCTACCAGAACGGCGTCTTTCCAGTTCAGGGAATCCAGCGAGCGCTGGCGTTTGGGGAGCCAATCCGCGACACCCAGCAGCAGGCCGAAGATCAGGGTGGTGAAGAAGATGACTTCCACCGCCCGCAGTTCGTTGTCGATCATGTCCAGCAACGCCAATCCGGCCAAGCCCGCCGGGATGGTGCCGATGACCAGATACCAGGCGAGCGCCCCTTGGCCGACGATTTTGCGTTGGGCGATGGAGAGCAAACCATCTCTGGCGATGCCGAAGACATCGCGGCGGAAGTATAAAACCACCGCCAACAGTGTGCCGATGTGAACCGAGAGGTCGAAGCCAACGCCTTGGTCATCCCAATCGAAGAAGGCCGGGGTGAGGATCAGGTGGGCCGAGCTGGAGATGGGTAGAAATTCAGTCAGTCCCTGGAGAAGGCCAAGGAAGAGGGCCTGAAAAAAATCCATGGTATCGGTTCCGTTCGTTTCAGCGTTTGCTGTTCATGGTGATAGAAAGGTGGGCGGGATATTAGCAGGGTGTGGGGGCGGATAACAGGTAGCCTCGGCTCGCACATCGCCGGTAGCCGAGGCCGTTCGGGTTTACTTGGGGAACTGGTCTCGCGTGGTGTTGGCGATTTTAACCAGCGCCAGCATGAGAGGAACTTCCACCAGCACGCCCACCACCGTTGCCAGTGCAGCGCCAGACTGAAGGCCAAACAGCGCAATGGCCGCCGCTACCGCCAGTTCGAAGAAGTTGCTGGCACCAATCATTGCGCCCGGTGCGGCAATACAGTGGCGCACTTTCCACAACCGGGCCCAGCCGTAGGCGAGAAAAAAGATGAACACGGTCTGGATGATCAGCGGCACGGCAATAAGGGCAATGTGCAGTGGATTTTCCAGGATGACCTCGCCCTGAAAGGCAAACAAGAGCACCAGCGTGATAATCAATGCCGCTGGCGTTACGGGACCAAGACGTTTCAGAAACACGTCGTCGTACCACTGGGAGCCATGGCGGGCGATTAGCACGCGGCGAGTCAGGTAGCCGGCGGTGAGGGGGATGACGATGTACAGTACAACCGACAGGATCACCGTATTCCAGGGCACTTGAATGTCGGAAATTCCTAGAAGGAGCACCACAATGGGGGCGAAGGCGAACAACATGATGATGTCGTTCAGAGACACTTGTACCAGCGTGTACGCCGCGTCCCCTTTGGTCAGGTAGCTCCAGACAAACACCATGGCGGTGCAGGGGGCCGCACCCAGCAAAATGGCACCGGCCAGGTATTCGCTCGCCAGATCAGGTGCAATAAAAGGCTTGAACGCCACCATCAGGAAAAACCAGGCGATGGCAAACATGGTGAAGGGCTTGATCAGCCAGTTTACGACGGTGGTGATCGCCAGGCCTTTGGGTTCTTTGCGCACCCCGACAACGGCACTGAAATCAATCTGCGCCATCATCGGAAAAATCATCGCCCAAATCAGAAGAGCGATCGGGATGGAAACCTGCGCGTACTCGAAACGGGACAGGGCTTCCGGCACAGACGGTGCCAGTTGCCCGAGTGCCACGCCGGCGACGATGGCCAGCGCGACCCAGACCGACAGATAGCGGCCGAATAGATCCATTCCTTCCGAGCCCGTTTCATTCGCCGTGGCTTCGATGTTGTTGGTCATGGCGGCCCCTCAGATAGAACGTTGGTTAACACGTGTAGATAGCTCGGCGGCACTTTCTTTGCGTTCGGAGTACCGGTCGGTGAGGTATTCGCTGCGGTCGCGCACCAGCAGCGTGAATTTCACCAGCTCCTCCATCACATCTACCACCCGGTCGTAGTAGGGTGAAGGCTTCATGCGGTTGTTGTCATCAAATTCCATAAAGGCCTTGGGCACCGAGGACTGGTTCGGGATGGTCACCATGCGCATCCATCGGCCCAATACCCGCAACTGATTGACCACGTTGAAGGATTGGGAGCCGCCACAGACCTGCATCACGGCAAGCGTTTTACCTTGAGTGGGGCGAACTGCGCCCATGGACAGCGGAATCCAGTCGATTTGCGTTTTCATGATGCCCGTCATGGCGCCGTGGCGTTCCGGTGAGCACCACACCATGCCTTCCGACCATTCGGCCAGCTCCCGCAATTCCTGCACTTTTGGATGTGAAGCATCTTCAGCATCCGCCAGTGGCAGGCCGTGAGGATTGAATATGCGGGTTTCAGCGCCCATCGCCTCCAATAGACGAGCCGCCTCTTCTACGACCAGGCGGCTGAATGAGCGCTCACGCAGCGAACCGTAGAGTAGAAGAATGCGTGGTGCGTGCTCGCAAGGTGCGTTGGCGAAGAGCTGTTCTTTGGAGGGTGCCTGGAACAGATCTCGGTCGATGTTGGGCAGGTTGGTTGGCTTCATAAGGCAGCTAGAAAATCCCGAAAGTTGGATAAGCGAAAGCGTGGCTCGGTGTCTTTACTTTGTCACACTTCACTCCTAATATTACCCAAAGCATATATATGGATAATCGAATGTTCAATAGCGTGGAACGTTTGCCCGATGGAAACAAAAAGCATGGCGCCTTTACCTGAAACGGATCAACGAGCGGCCGAGCTGAGCCCGGTCAGCCTGTTCCGAGCGTTAAGCGATGAGCTTAGGTTGACCTCGCTGTTGCTGATTCGGCGCGAGAAAGAGCTATGCGTCTGTGAGCTGACGGAGGCCTTTGAAGTGTCCCAGCCGAAGGTCAGTCGTCATTTGGCGATATTGCGAGATTCCGGGCTGGTGGCAACAGAACGGCGGGGCCAGTGGGTCTACTATTCTATTAACCCCAGCTTACCCACGTGGGCCCTGCGAGTGCTCGATGAAACCGCTGCGCACAATGAGGCGTTGATTCACACACCGCTGGCAAAGCTTGGAGCATTGGCTGAGCGTTCAGCGCCTAGCTGCACCTGAAGATTGATCGAATGGCCATTCATAAAAGGAGACTGCCATGAGCAAGATCAAAGTAGGTATAAACGGGTTCGGCCGGATTGGCCGGTTGGCATTGCGGGCTGCCTGGGAGTGGCCTGAGCTGGAGTTTGTGGCGATTAACGATCCCGGCGCGGATGCCGGTTCTCTGGCGCATCTGTTGAATTTCGACAGCGTACACGGCACCTGGAGTCATGAAGCCTCTGCGGATGGCGACGATCTGGTTATCGACGGGCAGCGCATTCGCACCACTCGCAACAAGGCGATTGGCGATACCGATTGGTCGGAGTGCGATCTGGTGATCGAAGCCAGTGGCGCGAATAAAACCGTGTCGGTGCTGCAAGCCTATCTGGATCAGGGCGTTAAGCGAGTGGTCGTCACAGCGCCGGTCAAAGAAGCGGGTGCCAAAAATATTGTGATGGGCGTAAACGAACACGTGTTCGATCCGGCCAATGACCGAATCATTACCGCTGCGTCCTGCACCACCAACTGTCTGGCGCCGGTGGTGAAGGTGATTCACGAGAAACTGGGCATCAAGCACGGCTCGCTGACCACCATTCACAGTCTGACCAACACTCAGACGATTATTGATGCACCCCACAAAGATCTGCGCCGGGCCCGTGCCTGTGGCAGTTCGCTGATTCCCACCAGCACCGGTTCCGCGACGGCGATCATCGAGATATTTCCGGAACTGAAGAACAAGCTGGATGGCCATGCGGTGCGTATTCCGCTGACCAACGCATCATTGACTGACTGCGTGTTCGAGGTGGAAACACCGACGGACAAAGACACCGTTAACCAACTCTTGAAGGATGCCGCCGAGGGCGAGCTGAAAGACATTCTGGGCTATGAAGAGCGTCCGCTGGTTTCGATTGATTACAAAACCGATCCGCGTTCCTCCATCGTCGATGCCTTATCCACTCTGGTGGTCAACGGCACCCATGTGAAAATTTACGCCTGGTACGACAACGAATGGGGCTATGCCAATCGCACCGTAGAGCTGGCGCGCAAGGTGGGCCTGGCCTGATATGACTGCCTCCATACGCCAGTACCTCGTGATTACCGGTAATTACTGGGCGTTTACCCTGACCGATGGCGCGCTGCGCATGCTGGTGGTGCTGCATTTTCATCAGTTGGGGTATTCGCCGCTGGCCATCGCCTTGTTGTTCATTTTCTATGAGTTTTTCGGGGTGGTGACCAATCTGGTGGGGGGCTATCTCGGTGCCCGGCTTGGCCTGAATCGCACCATGAACATCGGGCTGTTTTTGCAGATTGTTGCTCTGGTGATGCTGGCGGTGCCAGCCGCCATGTTGACCGTGCCTTGGGTGATGGCGGCGCAGGCTCTGTCCGGTATTGCCAAAGATCTCAACAAAATGTCGGCCAAGAGCGGTATCAAAATGTTGGTGCCGGACGACCAGCAAGGCCAGCTGTATAAGTGGGTGGCCATTCTCACCGGCTCCAAGAACACTCTGAAAGGCGTGGGTTTCTTCCTGGGTGGTGTGCTGCTTATGTCAGCTGGCTTCACGGGAGCCGTGGTGCTGATGGCTGTGGTACTCGGGCTGGTATGGTTGGCCAGCCTGTTTTTGCTCAAACAGGAACTGGGTAAGAGCAAAGCAAAACCCAAATTCCGCGAAATCCTGTCCAAAAGCAAAGCGATCAACGTGCTTTCGGCGGCGCGGATGTTCTTGTTTGGCGCTCGGGATGTCTGGTTTGTGGTGGCGCTGCCGGTGTATATGGCGACCGTATTCGGCTGGGATCACTGGAAGGTGGGCGGATTTATGGCCAGCTGGATCATTGGCTACGGCTTTGTTCAGACCATTGCGCCCCGAATTACCGGCCACACTGATGGTAAATCCGGCGCGGTGCTGTGGGCTGCGCTGCTGGCGGTGATTCCGGCGTCGATTGCCGGCGCTTTGATGGCAGGGTGGTCGGCCCAGTTGGTGGTCATTGGGGGATTGCTGCTGTTCGGCGTGTTGTTTGCCATCAATTCATCCCTGCACAGCTATCTGATTGTCAGTTATGCCCGGGGCGATGGCGTTTCGCTGGATGTGGGCTTCTATTACATGTCCAACGCCGCTGGCCGGCTGTTGGGCACCGTGTTGTCCGGATTGGTTTATCAGGCATACGGCTTGGAAGCGTGCCTGTGGATATCTTCTGCTTTGGTGGCCGTTGCTGCCCTGTTTTCGGTTTGGCTACCCGAACGAACGGCTCACCCGGCGGCGGAGCAAGGGAGTGCGTGATTCCAAACCCCGCATTCTGCTCCTGTCAGCCTACGATGCCGCCAGCCATAAGCGCTGGCGAGAGCAGCTGATTGAGTTGTTGCCGGATTACCACTGGCAAAGCTTGACCTTGCCCCCGCGCTTTTTTCAGTGGCGAATCCGGGGCAACGCCCTGAGCTGGTTCGATGAGCCCTGTTTACAGGAACCCTGGGACTTGGTGATTGCCACCTCCATGGTGGACCTCGCAACCTTGCGGGGGCTGAACCCTCAGTTGGCCCGCACGCCCTGCGTGCTCTACATGCACGAAAATCAGTTTGCCTTCCCGATCAGCCAACAGCAGCAGGATCGCGTGGAACCCCAGATGGTGAATCTGTACAGCGCGATGGCGGCGGATCGTGTGGTGTTCAACAGCGCCTGGAATCGGGACAGCTTTTTAGCGGGCGCCCAAGCCTTACTGAATAAACTGCCGGATGCCGTGCCGGACGGAATCATTGAACGTATTCAGCAAAAATCCGATGTGATTCCGGTACCCATAGAAGACCGTTTGTTCACAAACGAACCCCGCGCTATCAACCGTGCCTGCCCCCACATGCTGTGGAATCACCGCTGGGAATACGACAAAGGCCCAGACCGATTGCTACACTTCCTGGAGCGGCTGGAGCAGAGCCGGCAGCCCTACAACTTGAGTGTGGTGGGGGAGGGTTTCCGAAATCACCCGAAGGCGTTTGGCGAGGTTCAGACTAGGTTTGCCCATCGGCTCGAACATTGGGGCTTTCTGGCCAGCCGCTCCGAGTACGATGATTTATTGCGTAAGGCGGATGTGGTGCTTTCCACTGCTCTCCATGATTTCCAAGGCCTGTCGATGCTGGAGGCCATGGCATCCGGATGTATTCCTTTGGCCCCGGACCGGTTGGCCTACCGTGAATACGTGCCCGCGAGTGGTCGGTACGAAAGCCACGAGCAAGACGCTGAAGCCGAGGCAGATTCCGCGCTTCATCGCTTGCAAAGCATTCTGGACACACCGCCGGTATGGCGATCGCCCGAGGCATGGAAGGCCTCGGTGTTGGCACAACGCTATCGAACGCTAGTTGATGAACTGATCGAGGCGGGGCGGTGCTAGTGACTATGGCTGGTCTGGCACTTCCCGTATGCGGCCCTGATCATCGATCGCTACATAGATAAACAGCCCTTCGGTGACCTTTCGAGGTGTCTTGGCGAAGCGGTCCAGCATCCACACTTCTACATTGATCTTCATGGAACTGCGGCCAATGTCCACCAGTTCGCAATAGCAGCTTACCTGGGAGCCCACGCGCAGCGGCGATAAAAATTCCATTCGGTCCATGGCGACCGTTGCGCTGCGGCCACGGGAAATACGCCCTGCCATGGTGGCGGCGGCAATATCCATCTGTTTGACCAGCCAACCGGCAAACACATCGCCATTCGCATTGGTGTCGGAGGGAAGTGGCACTACCTGTAGGGTAAGCTCGCCGCGTGGGTTCGGTTTATCATCATCAAACGCTGTCATGGGTTGGCCTGTTACTGCTGCTGTTATGAGTTGTTTTGCCTGCATGGTAACGCTGTGGCGCCGGTCTGCAAGCATATTCGACTAATGATGGTGATAGCGCGTCGCAATTTTTATGAAAAGCTGTAACAAAGTTGTCACAGAGTCTCTTTAGGATGCAGTTATCGAAGAACGAAATACGTAAACAGCGTCCACCCATATTGGAGATAACTACGTGATGAAACTGAAATCAGCTCTGACGTCTGTTGCTTTGGCGGGTAGCCTTGCCGCCGTATCCGTGCCGGCGATGGCCCGCGACACTGTAAACATTGTTGGCTCTTCAACGGTGTACCCGTTTGCAACCGTGGTGGCCGAGCGCTTTGGTCGCAACACCGATTTCCCGACCCCGAAGCTTGAGTCCACCGGTTCCGGTGGTGGTTTGAAGTTGTTCTGCGCCGGTATTGGCACCCAGCATCCGGATATTACCAACGCGTCTCGTCGCATGAAGAAAAGCGAGTTCGAGATGTGCCAGAACAACGGCGTGAAAGACATCACTGAAGTGAAAATCGGCGCTGATGGCATTGTGATCGCCAACTCCAAAGATGCGGATCCGATGGATCTGAGCCTGCGGCAGGTGTTTCTGGCTCTGGCCAAAGAAGTACCGGACCCGAAAGGCGGCGACAAGCTGGTTGCCAATCCTTACCAGAAGTGGAGCGACATTGACTCCAGTCTGCCGAACAAAGAAATCAGCGTAATGGGTCCGCCACCGACTTCCGGCACCCGCGATGCCTTTGTTGAAATTGCCATGGAAGGTGGTTGTAAGACCTTCGACTTCATCAAGGCAATGGACAAGAAAGAAATGCGCAGTGTTTGCCACAGCATGCGTGAAGACGGTCTGTTTGTTGAAGCCGGCGAGAACGACAACCTGATCGTTCAGCGTCTGGCTCAGGATAAAGACACTTTGGGTATCTTCGGCTACAGTTTCCTTATGGAAAATGCCAGCCAGATTCAGCCAGCTACGATTAACGGTGTTGAGCCGACACCGGATAGCATTGCTGATGAAGACTATCCGGTTGCCCGGTCGCTGTTCTTCTACATCAAAAGTGCCCACGTGAGCGTGATTCCGGGTATCAAGGAATACGCCGAAGCGTTCACCAGTGAAAGTGCTTGGGGTGACAACGGCTATCTGGTTGATGTTGGCCTGATTCCGAACCCGCGGAACGTGCGCATGGAAGTGGCCAAAAAGGTACGCAACCTGACGCCGATGACCGGTAACGAGCTCTGAGCATCGCTCAGAATCATCAAGGAAGATGAGAGAATGCGAGCCGAAAGGTTCGCGTTCTTTTGTTGTATCTGACAGAAGCTAATTATTCACATAACACAGAGAACTCTATGCAAACGGCCAATCTATTGCCCCTGATTCTGGTGATTGCCGTCATAGCCTATGGATTGGCGTACATGCGGTCGCGAACGGTTGCTGGCCCGATGGGTGGTATCCGTAACCTCAAGGCATTGCCCTTTTATTACGCTGCCCGGGCAGCTTTGTGGTGTGCCATTCCCGCCTTGATTGTTTTGAGCACTTGGGCAGCGTTTGAAGGCAAGGTGATTCAAAATCTGGTCGTGGGTTCCCTGCCGACCGAAATGCTGCCGCAATCGGCAGGTGAAGCCAGTTTGATTATGTCCCAGATCAATAACGTCGCGGCGGGTAAGCTAAACCCGGATTTTGTGCCGACGGACGTTGTCAGTGCTGCTGATAAGCTGGGCATTTTGAAAGCCCAGAGCAGCCAGTTCAAAACGGTTTTGGTGGTGTTGATTGCCGTGCTCGGTGCCGCTTTTGCGTGGAGCCGGGTGCAGCCCCAGATCAATGCCCGGGAGAACGTCGAGCGTACACTCCGGTGGATCTTCTTCGCCTGTGCGGCGTTGGCGGTACTGACCACGGTCGGCATTGTCTTCTCCGTGATTTTCGAAACCGTCCGGTTCTTCGGCAAGGTGCCGATTACTGAATTCCTGTTTGGTACGTCCTGGAGCCCGCAAACGGCACTTCGGGCCGATCAGGTGGGTTCCGACGGTGCGTTTGGCATCATTCCCCTGTTTACCGGTACCTTGCTGATTTCTGCGATCGCTTTGCTGGTGGCCGTACCCACCGGTTTGTTGTCTGCGGTCTACTTGTCTGAATACGCCTCGAAATCGGCTCGGTCCGTCATCAAACCGTTGCTGGAAATGCTCGCGGGTGTGCCGACCGTCGTTTACGGTTTTTTTGCGGCGTTAACAGTGGCGCCTTTTATCCGCGATCTGGCTGAAGCGATCGGGTTGGAGGCCTCCTCCCAGAGTGCGCTGGCAGCAGGCCTGGTAATGGGCATCATGATTATCCCGTTCGTATCGTCGCTTTCAGATGACGTGATCAACGCGGTACCTCGCACCCTGCGGGATGGCTCGCTCGCGCTCGGCGCTACCCAGTCCGAAACCATGAAGAACGTAATTTTCCCGGCGGCTTTGCCCGGCATCATGGGCGGTATTCTGCTGGCGGCGTCCCGGGCGATTGGTGAAACCATGATTGTGGTCATGGCAGCCGGTCTTGCGGCCAACCTGACCGCCAATCCGCTGGATTCGGTGACCACGGTTACGGTTCAGATCGTCACCCTGCTGACCGGTGACCAGGAATTCGACAGCGCCAAGACCCTCGCAGCCTTCGCCTTGGGCATGATGCTGTTCATTCTGACCCTGGCCCTCAACATGATTGCCCTGAAAGTGGTTCGCAAATATAGGGAACAATATGACTAACCAACGCACGCAGGCGGAAATTGTCCGCCAGTCGCTGAAGCGACGCTACCGCAAGGAGCGCAGGTTCCGGCTCTATGGCATGACCGCCATCGCCGTTGCGCTGCTGTCTTTGGTGGTGCTGTTCACCGATATCATCGGTAAGGGCTACACCGGTTTCATCAAAACGACGATGACTCTGGAGGTAGTGCTGGACGGTGAGCAGATGTATCTGGAGGATCCGACGGATAAAGACCAGATCTCTATGGCGGATTTTCAGGCACCGATCATTGCGGCCTTGCAGCGCTATTTCCCGGAGGCGCAGTCCCGAAAGGACGTTCGTCAGCTGAGCCGGTTGTCCGGAAACTACGCCAGCAACCAGATTCGTGATCTGTTGCAAGCGCAGCCTGAACTGCTGGGCTCCACGCAGACGCTGGAGTTTCTGGTCCACGATACCGTCTCGGTGTACGTCAAGCATGCCGACAACCCGGCCTACAGCATTCGATTGTCCGAGCAGCAACAGCGCTGGGTGGATGAGCTGGTGGAGCAGGGCGTAGTAACAACCAGTTTTAATGACGTGTTTTTCAGTCGCGGAGATTCCCGGGAACCGTCCAACGCGGGCATTCTGGGCGCGATTGTAGGTTCGTTGCTGACGATGCTGGTGACGTTAGTGATCGCATTCCCTACCGGTGTGGCTGCGGCGGTGTATCTGGAAGAATTCGCCCCGCAAAACAAACTGACCGACTTCATTGAGGTGAACATCAACAACCTGGCGGCGGTGCCGTCCATCATCTTCGGTCTGCTCGGGCTGGCGGTGTTTATCGGCGTGTTCGGGATGCCCCGGTCGGTGCCCGTGTTGGGTGGTTTGGTGTTGGCGTTGATGACTTTGCCTACCATCATCATTTCCAGCCGGGCGGCGATCAAAAGCGTTCCGCCGTCCATTCGCGAGGCGGCGGAAGGTATTGGTGCCTCCAAGATGCAGGTGGTACTGCATCACGTCATTCCGCTGGCGATGCCCGGCATGATGACCGGCTCGATCATTGGTATGGCGCAGGCGCTCGGTGAAACCGCGCCCCTGCTATTGATCGGGATGGTGGCGTTTATCGTCGAAGTGCCGGAAGGCTTCTTCAGCTCCGCCACTGTGCTTCCTGTGCAGATTTATCAATGGGCCAGCAGTGCCGAGCAGGGCTTCGTGGAGCTGGCCTCTGCCGGCATCATGATCTTGCTGGCCTTTATGATTTCCATGAACGGTTTGGCCATTTGGTTGCGTAAACGTCTAGAGCGCCGGTGGTAAGGAGTACAGCGATGAACAATATGAGTGCAACAGCGATGCGTACCGAGAATATGTCCGACAAGGTGGCTAAACCCGTGATTGATGAAAAACCTGAAAACGCAGTGATTACCGAAGGCACCACCGTAGGCCGACCGTTTGCCGACGACCCGAAGTTCAAGCTGCGCAACGTGGAAGTGTTCTATGGCGAGAGCCCGGCCATCAAGAACATCAGCCTGGATATTGGCCGCAACGAAGTGATTGCGTTTATCGGACCGTCAGGCTGCGGTAAATCCACCTTTCTGCGGTGCCTGAACCGAATGAACGACAGCATCGATATCTGTCGGGTGAAAGGTTCACTGATGTTGGACGATCAGGATATCTACGACCCCAAGCGGGATGTGGTGGAACTGCGAGCCCGGGTTGGCATGGTGTTCCAGAAGCCGAACCCGTTCCCGAAGTCGATCTACGACAACGTGGCCTACGGCCCCCGGATTCACGGTTTGGCGAACCGCAAGTCAGACCTGGACGACATCGTTGAAAACAGCCTGCGCAAAGCCGGTTTGTGGGACGAAGTGAAAGACCGTCTGGATGCCAGCGCAACCGGTATGTCGGGTGGCCAGCAGCAGCGTTTATGCATTGCCCGTGCGATCGCTGTGAGCCCGGAAGTGATCCTGATGGATGAACCCTGCTCGGCGCTGGACCCCATTGCAACCGCGAAGGTCGAAGAATTGATCGCGGAAATGTCGGAAAGCTACACCATCGTGATTGTAACCCACTCGATGCAGCAGGCAGCTCGGGTTTCCGATCGCACCGCTTACTTCCACCTTGGGCATCTGGTGGAAGTGAACGACACCGACAAAGTATTTACCGCCCCTGATCACCAATTGACCGAGTCCTACATTACCGGTCGTTTTGGTTAAACCGGTCTGGCACAGCTGGAGACGCAAAGCATGTCCAATTCAAAAGATGATGTATACGGCGACCACATTTCCGCCAAATTCAACGACGAACTGACCGAACTGAAAACCCAGTTTCTGAACATGGGCGGTATGGTGGAGAGTCAGGTTGAGCAGGCGATTGAGGCGCTTACCGATAACAACAGCCAACTGGCCGAAGATGTTCGGTTGAATGACAAAACCGTTGACCGGATGGAAATGGATCTCGATGAAGAGGCCATCCTGGTGATTGCCCGTCGCCAACCTGCAGCGCGAGATCTGCGTTTGGTTATTTCTGTGATCAAGATGGTCGCTGACCTTGAGCGCGTGGGCGATGAGGCGAAAAAGATCGCCAAAATGGCGATCAAGCTGTCTGAAGAAGGGCAGGCTCCGCGTGGCTATGTGGAAATTCGCCACATCGGTAAGCACGTGCAAAGCATGCTGCACGATGCACTGGACGCGTTCGCCCGGTTGGATACCGATCAGGCATTACGTGTTATGAAAGAAGACAAACAAGTCGATGAAGAGTACCAGGCCGCCGCGCGCGCTTTGCTGACCTTCATGATGGAAGATGCCCGTAATATCACCCGGTGCATGATGGTGATGTGGGTATTGCGCGCTTTGGAGCGCATCGGCGATCACGCCTGTAACATTGCCGAACACGTGATTTTCATGGCCAAAGGTGAAGACGTGCGGCACGCTTCCATGGAAGAAACTGAGCGGGTGGTTGGGCGCTGAAGTCTAGTTGGGAGGTGGGCCGCTATGCGGAGCTGCTTTCCCGGACACGCTCGAGCCATCCCTGGTCGCTCAGCTTTGGCCATCCATGGCCAAAGATGGTCCGGGAAAGCAGCTCCGCACATCGGCCAATCCGGCTTGGGTGAGGCTGCCCGTTCCCGCGACCATCAGAGCAGATAATCAGGCCTGCTTCATCTTGTCGGTATACGGCGGCCAGCCCAGAGGCTTGCCTGCCAGCAGGTGCAGGTGGATATGGAACACCGTCTGCCCTGAGTTCTCGCCGCAGTTCATAACCACCCGGTAGCCATCTTCGGCAAAGCCCATGTCCTTGGCTAGCTTGGCCGCCACCCAGTACAGATGCCCCACCACTTCCCGGTCGTCTTCTTCGATGTCGTTGATGGTGGCGATGTGTTTCTTCGGAATAATCAGCAGATGCACCGGCGCTTGCGGGTTGATGTCCTTGAACGCTAGGGTCAGATCGTCTTCGTAAACGATGTCGGCCGGGATCTCCCGGTTGATGATCTTGGTAAAGAGTGTTTCAGACATGATGGCTCCTTGGTTGTTCTTTGAATCCGTTGAGTGTTTATTTAAAGCCAGTTTGGCATAGGTAACCGGTTGGTGATTTCCCGAAATATCGCCGGCGGCTGGCTGTCCAGCCCCATGGCGTAGCGGGCCACTTTGTTGCGGGCAAAGGGCAGGGCGCGGGCTGCGCCAAGGCCAAGGTTGCGGGCCAGGTGCAGCGGCGGAATGGTGTTGCTGAACAGGTGATAGAACAGGTCCATGGCCAGCATCATGCGCCGGTTTGCCGGGCGGCGTTGTTGCTCATAAAGCCCCAGCCAGTGGGCGCTGGCGAGATCCTCTCCGCCGCGGCGTGCTTCTTTCAGCAGGCCCTGCAAGCATTCGGCGTCCTGAAAGCCCAGATTCACCCCTTGCCCGGCCAGCGGGTTGATGGTGTGGGCGGCATCGCCGGTGAGCACAACGCGGCTGGAATAGTATCGTTTGGCGTGTTGTCGGGCGATGGGGAAGCTGCCGCGTTCTTCAATATGAGTCAGTGGCGGCAGTTCCTGTGGAAACGCTTTCTGGATTTCAGCCATCAAGGCCTCATCGCTCAGGCTCTTCAGGCGTCCGATAGCGGCGGGAGAGTCGTACCAGACCAGTGAACCTCGGCTTTCACCCGGAAAATGGGCACCGGCGCTGTATAGCGGCAAAAACGCTCTGGGGCCGGAAGGGTAAAATCCCTGCCAGGTAATGTCCTGCACCTCGCCCTGATAGCGCACGGAAATAATCATCGCTTGCTGGCTGTATTGGTCTTTGGTGATGCCGATACCGGCCATGTCTCGGACCCGGGATTGGCCGCCATCGGCGCCAATCACCAAAGCCGCTGTCAGCTCTTGGCCGTTTTCAAGGGTAACTGTGGCATGCGACTCGGTTTGGGAAATGCTGGAAACACCGTAGCCCGCCAGTATAGAAACACTTGGTTCAGCCTCTGCCGCTTGCCATAGCCCTTTCTGGGTGACGGAGTTTTCCACAATGTGGCCAAGGTGCGTGGCATTGAGCCCGTCGGCAGTGAACTCAACGTGATTGACGGTTCTGGGAAGCAGGTTGCTCAAAGGGTGGGGGGCTTCGTCCCAAACAGCGAGGCGCCGGTAGGGCGAGGCTCGCATCGCGAGAATATGATCCCAGGCGCCGAGGCTTCGCAGATAGGCTTCGCTGCCGGCACTCAGAGCAGACACGCGAATATCCGGCGCAGCGTCCGGGCTGAACTCCGGGGCCGGAGCGCGGTCCACCATGGCAACATTGAAGCCTTCGCGCCCCAAACCGGTGGCAAGAGCGGCGCCGACCATACCGGCGCCGACGATCACAATATCAAAAGCTTGAGTCATATCGGGTTCCTGTCTGATGCCCACAGTTTACGCGAAGGCAAAGAACAGACAAGCGATGGAACGCAATCGACTCGGTGGCTTGATGACAGCGGTCAACCGGTCATGCCGGTTACCCGCTGGCGTGAGGGCTCGGTGGATTGCTGGCGCCCCTTTAACATCCACGCTGGTTTTTGTGTGCCCGGTTTTTTGAAACCGCGAGTCAGCACCAAAGGCTGCACAAGGTTGAGAAAGTCTCTGGTCTTCATGTGCAGGGTTTCAGTATGGCTGCCGGCGGCGAACGCCAAGTCTTCCTGTTCGGTCAGTGCTTCAGCGCAGTAGACGGTCATGTCGAAAAGGTTGCCAAAAGGCGGCATGGCACCCACTTCACAGTCCGGGAAACGATCCTGAAAGGCCTGTTCGTCGGCGAGATCCACGAAGTCCGTATCGAGAATTCTGGACAGACTGTCCCATCGAATGCGCCAGGTGGCCGGCATCACCAGCATGGCCATTTTGCCATCGAGTTCCAGAATGACGGTTTTGGCCACTTTGTCACCGGCGATCTGGACGTGGTGAGCAAGTTCCTGTGCGGTGAAGGCGGGAGGGTGGTTGAGGCACATGTATTCGGTGCCGGATTGGTCCAGGAAATCTTTAAGCTGTTGTACTGGCATAAATACAACCTCCTGACAGTACGGACAGGAATGTAGAGCCTTCCGAAAAAAATCCCGGGCCGGCTCCGGTAGCCGGCAGAGCGTTCTCCGCCTGCCTTACCGACAGCTTAGCCCAGGATTTTTGGTTTGCGAATAACCGGTCCTGTCTGTGTGACAGGGTTCCGGTTAATCGGCTTTGATCATATGCACGTCGCGCTGAGGGAACGGAATAGAAATACCTTCCGCATCGAACGCCTTCTTCACACGTTCCTGCATGTCCCAGTAGAACGGCCACAGATCCGCAGAACTGGTCCAGGCACGAACCTTCAGGTCAACAGAGCTGTCGCCCAGTCCGCCGACGACGACCATCGGTTCCGGATCTTTCAGGGCACGTTCGTCTTCTTCAATCAATCGCTTGCAAATGGCTTTCGCTTTGTCGATGTCGTCGTCGTAACCGATACCGAATGTCATATCGCAGCGTCTGGTTTCGTAGACGCTCATGTTGGTCAGGCTGGAGTTGGACAGGTCGCCGTTGGGGATTACCACACGGCGGTTATCGAAGGTGTCAACAATGGTATAAAGAATGCTGATTTCGCGCACTGAACCGAGGAAACCCTGGGCTTCGATGACATCGCCCACCTTGAAAGGTTTGAAAATCAGGATCAGTACGCCACCGGCAAAGTTGGCCAGGCTGCCTTGCAATGCGAGGCCGACAGCCAGACCGGCGGCACCGATAATCGCGATGAAGGAGGTGGTGGCAATGCCGATCATCGAGGCAACGGAGATCAGCAACAGAATCTTGAGCAGCGCACCGATCAGGGCACACAGGAATTTGTTCAGGGTGGGGTCTTTTTGGCCCAGTTTGTTGTCCAGTACCGACACAAAACGATTGATCAACCACAGGCCGATGATCAGAGTGACAATGGCCAGCAGCACTTTAGGCGCATAGGTCATGACCATTGCGATGCCTTGCTCCAGTAATTCGGAAGCTTTGCCGCTATCGCTGAATAGCTCTTCCATAGAAACGCTCCTTGATGTTTTTGGTGTTCGTGATAACAGGGTAACTTACTGTCTTAACGGACTTAACTTGGTCCAGTATAGGCACGTATCCTAGAGTCAGCGAACCGCGTGATGCAAATTAGGCTCGGTTGGGCCAAATGTTGTGATGGGTTTTGGCATACTCGATGATTTCCTGGGGGCCGCCTCGTGCCAGTATCCGGCCTTGTTTCTGGCTAAGCTGGTAGTCGTACATAGGGTCGTAGTAGTCGTTGAGCAGGTTTTCGATCCAGCGGTTGTGTGCAGCAACGGACCCTTTCTCCTGTTGTTCCAAAGCCTGTTCCATCTGGCTGCGCAATTGCTGATGCCGCTCACCGCCCAAACGCTTGCGGATGCGGTCCAGCGCGCTAAGCAGGTACTCACGGAAATTCAGCCAACCGGCTTCTTCTCCGTCGCGGGCGACGTAATCGGCCATCATATTTTCCACATAATCGGTCCGGATGATGGCAATGCGCTCTTCCATCGGTTGCTCCAGTATCAGCAAACCGGATTCGCTCATCCGAGCTCGCAGTCGCTCCGGCATAGCGCAGCGGCCAATCAGTCGGCTTTCGTCTTCCAGATAAACGGGGCCGCCAACGTTATGGTGGGCTTTCAGCATTGCCACTGCTAAGCGGTTCTCGAAGTCGATCTGGGACGGTTGCGGGCTGACTTGTCGGCCAAAGCTGGAGCCTCGGTGATTGGCCAGTCCTTCAAGATCCACAGGGTTGGGCAGGTCGAGCAGAACGCGGGTTTTGCCCGTGCCGGTGCGGCCACTGAGAA
Source organism: Marinobacter sp. MDS2 (assembly GCF_030718085.1). NCBI lineage: Bacteria > Pseudomonadati > Pseudomonadota > Gammaproteobacteria > Pseudomonadales > Marinobacteraceae > Marinobacter > Marinobacter sp. MDS2. Next base: position 1,591,267 of record NZ_JAVAJF010000001.1, on the reverse strand, counting down.
CCTGGAACTCTTGCTTTTCGATAAGCGCATCAAGACTGTCGATCAGGAAGCGGCGCAGCGCTTTATAGCCACCCTTAATCAGCGGGTAGTCAATGCCAGAATCCTTGATCCACTGCTGGGTCAGACGGGAGCGAAGGCCGCCACGAAAGCAAAACAGGTAGCCGTTCGGATGCCGGGTGACAAAGCGTTTCCAGGCTTCGATCCTTTGTGCCTTGAGGTCGCCTGAAACCAGTTGGTGACCGAGCTCGATGGCCTTGTCCTGTCCTTTTTCTTTGTAGCAGATGCCGATTCGGTGACGTTCTTCGTCGTTCATCAGGGGCGCGTTGACGGCACCGGGGAAGCTGCCTTTGTCGTACTCAATCGGTGCTCGCACATCCATTAACGGCACATCGTTCAGGAACAGGTTCAGGTAATCATCGGTATCGGGTCTACTGGCCATGTCCTCGGGTCACTGTGGTTTTGAGTGAGCTGGAAGTATACCGGACTGCCATTAACCCGGCATCCTGGCTGAGGGTACAATGTCGCTCGTTTATGTACCTGATCAGGACCTATGATGACGCCAGAACATCTTAATCAGCACCTTCGTAAGACCTTGAGTCGAGGGCGCGTCGCCGAATCGGCACCCGCGGGCTGCCCGAGTATGCCGCTTTATTTGTTTGATCCATTGGTCCTGGAAGGTCCGCTCAGTCATGACGAAGCGCAAGCGGTGGTTGCCGAGCCCGCCTATTGGTCGTTCTGTTGGGCCAGCGGACAGGTGCTGGCACAGTGGATTCTGGATCACCCGGAGTTGGTCCGGGGCAAAACGGTGCTGGATTTCGGGTCCGGATCGGGGGTGGTGGCGGTTGCGGCGGCCCGGGCGGGAGCCGCCTGCTCGATCGCCTGCGATATTGATCCGGCAGCACTGGATGCGGCAGCCGCGAACGCACGGCTGAACGGTGTGAATGTGGAGCTGTGTGACGATTGGGCAAACCGGCCGAAGGATCTGGATTTGATTACTGCGGCCGATGTGCTTTACGACCCTGAAAACCGGCCGCTCTTGGCCGCCTTTCAAGCCGCGGCGAAACAGGTCCTGCTGGCGGATTCCCGGGTTAAGGATTTAGGCAATGCGGCCTATGTGCGCCAAGGCATGGTTGAGGCACGAACCTGGCCAGACCTGAACGAATTCGAAGAGTTTAATAAGGTTCGAATTTATCTGGCAGAGGGTGGGGAGTAGCAAGCGGGAAGGCTGGAAAAATAAAGGGCGACTCGAAAGCCGCCCTTTACAGGTACTGAACCGCCATCCTGAGCAGTTCACAGTCGGAACAAATAGCGCGTCCTTGCGCGGTGAGCAACAGCCATGTTGCTGGATCCTTTGCCTTTCCCTGGTGCCGGCGTCCGAGCCGGCAATCCAATTCGTTTTCCCTTAAGCGAAGCGTCCCTGTGTCCTTGCCTCTCCCCTCAATCCATGTGGGGGTGCGTCCAATGCGTCGTCCATTTCCCTGTCATCCCTGACGAGAAACACTATACCAAGGCTTTTGTTGCACGCCTGTGACCCTGGTGCGCAAAGTTGCATCTGTTTTCAATGAATTGCGAAAAAGTGTCATTAAATTAATGTGTTATGCGTTGTTTGGTGCGTTCGGCGATGGGCTGCGCACGTCATGAAGCCAAAAGTTCCTACGGCCTTGTGAGATATCTCTTACAAGGCTGTGGGGTTTTATCTTACGTAGTTGCCCCGGCGCGCCGAATGCCCGGCCAGGGCAGTATGCCGATGGCAATGCCCAGTGCATCGGCCAATACATCTGCCAAAGAAAAATCCCGATAGGGCAGCGTTGCCTGGATGGCTTCCAGAACGAAACCAAAGCCCAGCAAGGCCGGCACATACCAGTAAAAAGCGAGGCGTGGCCAGGCCAGCCGGGTGACGATGGTCAGCTCGGCAAAGGCGATGAAGTGATTGATCTTGTCGTTGTCTGACGACGGGATGGGGTAGCTCTGACTGGTGGTCGCCAGATACAAAATAGCCGCGAGGGAAAGGAAGAGCACGGCTTGCCAGAGCCGGGTTTGGTGTAAGAGAAAGTGAAGGGTTTGTCGAAAACGACGCATAGGGAAATCCGAGAGTAGTTGCAGGCTGTGGGATTGTGCGTGACATGATATGCTTTGCGCCCCGTTATTGTCATGGCAGCGGAGGACCACCAGCAATGCTCAAGGGAAACTTTTTTCGAGGACTGGGCTACCTGGGAGAGGGGTTCAGGCTGATTCGCCAACCCGGCCTTCGGCTGTTCGTGATCATTCCACTTGTGATCAACGTCCTGTTGTTCGGACTTTTGTTTTACTTCCTGGCTGAGTTGTTCGCGGTCATGATCGCCGGCGCCATGGCGTGGCTGCCGGACTGGGCCTGGCTGCAAGCCTTGGACTGGCTGTTTTGGCTACTGTATGGCGTGGTGATCTTGCTGATGCTGGCCTACGGCTTTGTCATCATCGCCAACCTGATTGGCTCGCCCTTCTATGGCTATCTGTCCGAATTAACGGAAAAGCACCTTACCGGCCAGGAGGTCAGTACCGAGGGGAGCTGGGCGGCCATTATTAAAGACATTCCCCGGGCGCTCTGGCGCGAAGTGCAGAAGATCGCCTATTACCTGCCACGGGCGTTGGGTTTGTTCATTATTGGCCTGATTCCTGTCGTCAATTTGGCAGCGGCCGTGCTCTGGTTCCTGTTTAACAGCTGGATGATGGCTCTGCAGTACGTGGATTTCCCTGCCGACAACCACAAGGTCAGTTTCCCCAAACTGCGCAAAGACCTCGCGGCCAGCCGATTGTCGGCTCTGGGGTTTGGTTTGCCGGTCGCTCTGGCCGCCATGGTACCCATCCTGAACCTGATTGTGGTCCCGGCCGCTGTGTGCGGTGCAACCGCTTATTGGGTTCGCGAAAACGATTCTAAACATCAGTAACTTGTATTGGAGGTTTCTTGGAAACATCGGAATTTGCCATCGGCCAGCGTTGGGTCAGCCACAGTGATACGGCATTGGGATTGGGTATTGTTACTGATATCTCCGGTCGTCGAGTCACCCTGGGATTTCCTGCGGCCGATGAGGAACGCACATACGCCATCGATAATGCACCTTTGTCCAGAATTGTGTTTCAGCTGGGCGAGGACATAGAAACCTTTGATGGCAGCAAATATACCGTGCGAGCCGTAGAAGAAGTCGGCGGCATTCTGATGTACCACGCTGATGACGGCGAACAGACCGTGCAGGTTTCTGAAGTAAAATTGGCGGGATCGGTGAATTTTTCGGCGCCCCACCAGCGTTTGTTTGCCGGCCAGTTTGATCGCAATGGCGCCTTCCGTTTGCGTGTGTCCACGCTTGAACACCAAGACCGGCTTCGTGCGTCTGCCGCGCAAGGGCTGATTGGTGCCCGCACCCAGCACCTGCCTCACCAGCTGTACATCGCCCATGAAGTGGCGCGTCGCCACGCGCCACGCGTGTTGCTGGCAGACGAAGTGGGGCTGGGTAAAACCATCGAGGCCGGCCTCATTCTGCACTACCAGTTGCATACCGGTCGGGCGCGCCGAGCATTGATTGTGGTACCCGACTCGCTCATGCACCAGTGGCTGGTTGAGATGCTGCGCCGGTTCAATCTGAGATTCTCGATTGTCGATCAAGGCCGCTACGACGACATCAAGGCCCAGGAAGACGATGTGGATGCGTTGGTAAACCACATCTTTGGTGATGACGATGATGGCGAAAATCCGTTCGAATCAGACCAGTTGGTTCTGTGCAGTCTGGATTTTCTGGTGAACAGCGAAAAAGCCCGCAACCACGCCTTGGCCGCGGGCTGGGATTTGATGGTGGTGGACGAAGCCCATCACCTGGCGTGGGCACCAGAACAAGCAAGCCCGGAATACAACGTGGTTGAGGAACTGTCTGCAGCCAGTAAAGGCCTGTTGCTGTTGACCGCAACCCCGGAACAGGTGGGCATCGCCAGCCATTTTGCCCGTTTGCGCTTGCTGGACCCGGCCCGTTTCCACGATTTGGAAACGTTCCGTGCGGAAGAGCAACAGTACGAAGCCATCAATTCGGTGGTGCGCCGGCTGCAGGCAACGCCGGATCAAATCGCGGAAGAAGATCAAGCCGCGCTGCAGAGCTGGTTGGGCGACGAACTGACCGAGTTACTGACGCAAGACGATGCGCACCAAGCCATTATCGACGCCCTGTTAGACCGTCACGGAACCGGGCGAGTCTTGTTCCGAAATACCCGCGCCGCCATTAAAGGTTTCCCGGAGCGCCAGCCGCTGCCGGAGCCTCTGCCGTGTCCCGAACTCTACGAGCAGGCCCGGTACGGAGATGTGGGTCTGGCACCCGAACAAACCGCGGCGGAAGAGAAGTGGCTGGCGGAAGACCCCCGGGTGGCTTGGTTGGAGAAAAAACTGGCCAGTCTGCGACCGGCAAAAGTGGTTGTCATCTGTGCCCGCGCCGATACGGCCATGGCACTCGAGAGTTATTTGCAGTTAAGGGCGGGTATTCGCAGTGCCGCCTTCCACGAACATCTGAGTCTGGTTGAGCGGGATCGTGCTGCGGCGTATTTTGCCGACACCGAGCAGGGCGCTCAGGCGTTGATCTGTTCGGAAATCGGCAGTGAAGGCCGCAACTTCCAGTTTGCCCATCACCTGGTGTTGTTTGACCTGCCGGCGAATGCCGATTTGCTGGAGCAGCGGATTGGTCGTTTGGACCGGATTGGGCAGACCGAGGCCATCAAAATCCATATACCCTACCTGCAGGGTACCAGTCAGGAAGTTCAGTACAGTTGGTTCCAGGAAGGTTTGAATGCTTTCGCGGAAAGCTGTGCCGTAGGCGTTGCGGTGCATGAGCACGTCAGTAGCGATTGGCAGAAGGCCCTCGACGGAGACCAGGCGGCACTGGAGCCATTGCTGGCGGCCAGCGCCGACGAAACCGAGCGCTTGAAAACTCTGTTGCATAACGGGCGGGATGCACTGATCGAATTAAATTCCTGCCGCCGGGATGAGGCAGAAGCCCTGATCGCCGAGATCGAGAAAGAAGAAGGTTCGGCTCAGGTGCGCGATTACATGGTGCAGGCTTTCGATATATTGGGTGTCGATATCGAAGACCACAGCGAACACGCCGACGTACTTAAGCCTGGCGAGCAGTATCAGTCTGGCCACGTCTCCGAGCTGCCGGAAGACGGGCTGACGGTGACCTGGGAGCGTGAACAGGCGCTGCAGCGTGAAGATATGGCGTTCATGAGTTGGGAGCACCCGATGGTAACGGGCGTGATGGACTCGGTGACCAGTTCGGGCTTGGGTAAGGCCGCGCTGGCCAATCTGTCAGTCAAAGCGCTGCCGCCGGGAACTCTGCTATTGGAAGCCGTGTTTGCCGTGCATTGCCCGGCCCCCGAGAGCCTGCAATTGACCCGCTACCTGCCGGTGTCGCCGCTACGACTGGTGGTGGACGTCAACGGCCGTGATCTGTCGAAGGCATTGCCCCATGACCGTCTGAACGAGTTGTGCTCGAACATTCGTCGGCGCACAGCCCAGGCGATCGTGCCGAAGATCCGGGCTGAGGTGGAAACCATGGTGGATCATGCAGAACGGCTGTCTGATCCGCATCTGGAGCCCCTGAAAGAGCAGGCTCTGGCTCAGGTTGGCGCAGGTTTTGAACCGGAGATCCGGCGCTTGGAGGCGTTGAAAAAGGTCAATCCGGCAATTCGTGATGAGGAAATCGACTTCCTGCGTGACCAGTTGGCAGCAGCGCGTGAAGCGGTGGGCCATGCCAGTTTGGCGTTAGAAGGCATCCGGGTGATCGTAACATCGTGATGTAAACGGTGAATGTGCGCTCAGGGTTATCTAGCGCAAGGGCTCTTGTTAAGGTAAGTTGGATAAGCGATTCATTAGCTGGAGCCTTGGGTCAATACGACAAAGGCTTTAATCCATGGAAGACAGAGAGAACCTGAAATGACTTTGATTCTTTTTCTGGCGGCACTAGCCGGCTTGCTGTTTGTGATGCGCCGAGAGTCGGGCGCCAAGCATGCCATTGGCGTGATGTTGGTCGTGGGCGTGCTATCCCTGTTTATCGGCTCGGGCTGGTTAAGCCTGGTGCTGTTCGTTGGTGCAGCGATCACGGCTGCGGCGGGTTTGCCTCAATTCCGTATCAACTGGCTCACCCCGCGGGTGTTTGCCATGTTCAAAAAAGTGGCGCCCAAAGTCTCGGAAACCGAAAAGGTCGCGTTGGAAGCGGGCACCGTGGGCTGGGATGGTGAGCTGTTCACCGGTCGGCCGGATTGGCACAACCTGTTGATCAATCGTCACAATGGGCTCAATGAAGAAGAACAAGCCTTCGTGGACAACCAGTGCACACAAGCCATCAGCATGTGCAATGCCTGGGATCTTGCTGTTGAGCGTGCCGATTTGCCGAAGGAACTGTGGGATTTTCTGAAGAAAGAAAAGTTCTTCGGCATGATCATCCCGAAAGAATACGGTGGTCTGGGTTTCTCAGCGAAAGCACAGACCGCGGTGCTACAGAAGTTGGCCGCGAACGAAATGTTGATGGTCACTGTCGGGGTGCCAAATTCTCTCGGCCCCGGCGAGCTGCTGTTGAAATACGGAACCGAGGAACAGAAAAAGCACTATCTGCCGCGCCTGGCCGATGGTCGCGAGATTCCTTGCTTTGGTTTGACCGGGCCTCGTGCCGGTTCGGACGCTACGTCATTGCCTGACACCGGTATCGTGTGCAAACAGGAAGTTGACGGAAAAGAAGTACTGGGTATTCGCCTCAACTTCGAGAAACGCTGGATCACTCTGGCCCCGGTGGCCACCGTAGTCGGGCTGGCGTTCCGGATGTTCGACCCTGACGGGCTGCTGGGCGACACCGAAGACCATGGTATTACCTGTGCCTTGATCCCGCGCGATACCGATGGCATGGAAATTGGCCGCCGTCATTGCCCGATCGGTTCACCGTTCATGAACGGGCCGATTAAAGGCAAAGACGTCTTCATTCCGCTGGATTTCATCATCGGTGGTCAGGAAATGGCAGGCCAGGGCTGGCGTATGCTGGTTGAATGTCTGTCGGTTGGCCGCTGTATTACGCTGCCGTCCGGTGCTGCCGGTGCAGCTGCGTACTCGGTGGGTACGGCGGGTGGCTTTACCCGCGTTCGCCGCCAGTTCAATACCCCGGTGGCTGAAATGGAAGGTGTGCAGGCACCTCTGGCGCGAATTGCCAGCAAGACCTACATTGCCCAGTCGGCGGTTAATCACACGGCGAACATGATTGATAGGGGTGAGAAACCGGCGGTGCCGTCTGCCATCCTGAAGTATCACCTGACCGAGTTCCAGCGTGACATTCTGACCGACGCCATGGACGTGCACGGTGGTAAAGCGGTCACATTGGGGCCCCGCAACTATCTGGGCATTGGCTACAGCGGCATGCCGGTATCGATCACGGTGGAGGGGGCCAACATCATGACCCGCAGCCTGATGATCTTCGGGCAGGGTGCCATTCGTTGCCATCCATACGTATTGAAAGAGCTGGCCGCCAAAGACAACGACGACCTGAAAGCCTTCGACGAAGCCTTCTTTGGCCATGCCGGGCTGATCTTCGGCAACGCCGCGCGGGCCTTTACTCAGGCCTTTGGTATCGGTAAAGCGGACGTGCCCCTCGACAGTGCGTCCAGCCAATACGCGCAGGCGTTGGCCCGCTTCAGTTCTGCGTTTGGCCTGTGTGCCGATGCGGCTATGTCCACGTTGGGTGGCGAGCTGAAGATGCGTGAGCTGCTGTCTGCTCGTTTGGGCGATATGCTGGCGAATCTGTATTTGGGCTCCATGGTGCTGAAGAACTGGCACGAAGGACAGCCGGCTGAAGGCGAGAAAGAGCTGATGGAATACAGCATGACCTTGCTGTTGAACCGCACCGAAACGGCGCTCGACGAGTTCCTCAAGAATTTGCCGAACCGTCCGGTGGCCATGGCACTGCGGGTTATCACCTTACCGCTTGGCCGTTGCTGGGCAGAACCCAGCGACAAGTTGACCCGGGCGCTGGCCCAGGCCATCTCCAAAGATACGCCGCTGCGCAATAAGTTGCTGGCCGGTGCCTGGACCACTGACGGTGAAGGCGATGTTCCGAATCCGGTGGCCCAGTACAACCATCTGCTGAAGGACTACGACAAGGCGGAACAGTTGTATCGGAAGGCTACCAAAGCCTACGCCAAGGGCGAACTGCCGATGACCGCCCTGCATCCGGAAGAGCGGTTCGAGGCGGCTCTCAAGGCCGAGGTGTTCACTCAGGAAGAGGCCGAGTTCATGCGTGAGTATGAAGCCTTGGTACTTGAAATGCTGACCGTGGACGACTTCCCGTTTGATGAGTTTGCCCGAAACAAGGACACGCTTATCGACCACAACCCGGCTTGAGGAATTGAGCTGAAATGTGGCTTTCTGCCCTTGCCGTGAGTGTTGGCGCCGTGATCGGCGCCAACCTTCGCTGGGCCCTGGGCTTATGGCTTAATGCGTCATACCACGCCATTCCTTGGGGAACCTTGGTTGCTAACCTGTCTGGCGGCTGGCTGGTAGGCATGTTGATTGGCTTTTTCAGTCACAACAGTGCGTTGGCTCCGGAATGGCGCTTATTTGCGATTACCGGATTGTGTGGCGCGTTGACGACCTTCTCGACTTTTTCCCTGGAAATGTTTGGTGCGCTTCAAGACGGCAAGTGGGCCGCAGCTCTGGCGGGGGTCCTGTTGCACGTTATCGGTTCAATTCTGATGACCGCTTTGGGCGTCTGGACGTTCGCAATACTGAAAGGTTAAGCCGTCGGAGATGGTCCGGTTTTGGACTGTGTATCTTTACCTACAGAAATTCTCACAAAGACCCTTGGCAAGCCCGATTTTCCAGAGTAGAGTGTTTACTGAAGGAAAGATTAGCAAAGCAGTTCATGAATAAGACGTACCTCCGCAGTTAGTAGTGCCGTCCTGTTTTTGATCCCGCGAGTTCAGTTTTTCCGTATACACGCTGACCAGCGCCAGATTGGTGTGTGGCGGCAGAAAAATGATTGATTTCAGGAAGTTTACGTATGTCTACTGTTACCGGTACTGTTAAGTTCTTCAACGAAGCTAAAGGTTTTGGCTTTATCACTCGTGAAGGCGGCCCGGACGTATTTGTTCACTACAGCGCCATCCAAGGCTCAGGATTCAAGACTCTGGCCGAAGGCCAGCAGGTCGAGTTCACCGTAACTCAGGGCCAGAAAGGTCCTCAGGCGGAGAACGTTGTAGCTCTGTAATCGTTAAGATTCAGGCACAGCATTAAAAGGCAGCTTCGGCTGCCTTTTTGCGTTTCTGGGGAAGGGCAAATCGCCGCTTTGGCCTCTTGCAAGAACCAAATGATCTGACTGCGCGCGTCTATGAACGAAATGGAATCAAATGTTCCTGTTACGCTCGCCGTTCTTGACTATAGTTAAGACTACAAACGGCAGAAAACCTGATTGGCTTTGGGTGCCGTGTGTCCCGATACTAACAACAGTAAAATGCGGGGTAGTTTATGCTGCTGTCTCATGCGTTCGGTCTCTTTACCCATCCCGGCGAGGAGTGGGCATCGATACGTAAAGAACATGAAAGTCCGATGAAGCTCTATGTCGCCTATGTGCTGGCATTGGCTTCCATTGCGCCAATTTGCGCCTATATCTCCACCGCCCATTTCGGCTGGACAGTCGGTAACGAGCGGTTGATCAAGTTAACGGAAATCAGTGCGCTACAGCTGAGTATCCTGACCTACATCGCGATGCTGGTGGGTGTTTTTGCGCTGGGCTATGCCATTAACTGGATGGCCAAAACCTACGGCGCGAAGGAAGAACACGTGCCTTCCAACGGCATTGCGCTTGCGGCTTATTCCTGTACACCCATGTTCCTGGCAGGCTTCGCGTTGCTGTATCCGGTTCCGTGGTTTAATGCCTTTGTGTTCCTGGCGGCTGCGGCTTATAGCGCTTGGCTGATGTACGACGGTCTGCCCATAGTCATGGGTATCGAGAAAGAACGGGCCGTCATGTACGGCGGAGCTTTGCTCACGGTTGCTCTGGTGATACTGGTATCAACAAGAGGTGGCTCGGTCATTCTGTGGAATCTGGGGGTTGGTCCGGTCTTTATCAGCGGCTGATAGTTCAGCATTAATGTGCGGCACTTCTAAGGATGCAAGTGTCGGCTTGGGTTGGGGGCGCTATCGTTATAGGATGGCGGCCCTAAGCTCAATTTTGAAAGGAATCAGATGATGAGTAAGCCCATTGTGCTTTTGGGTGATCTGGGCATGGATCACGCCGGCTTCCCTCCCACGCCTGTCATTGCAGGTTCTCCCGATGTCTTGGTTGATGGCAAGCCCGTTGCCAGATTAGGCGATCCTCTAGCGCCTCACTCCAAACCGAAACACCCACCCCATCCCCGGACCATTGCAGCCGGTTCAGCGACCGTCATGATAAACGGGCAGCCCGCGGCGATCACGGGCAGCGCAGTCTCATGTGGTGGCGTCACTATTGGCAGTGGCACCGTTATCATCGGTAGTTGATGTCTTTACTGCGCCACTGAGGAGGCTGCTGATCCGGCCGTAGTGGTTTTAGTCGACCAGAGCGGGTAGGGAATGCCTGCGAGCCGGTTCATGGCAAAAGCATGAGCGAGCAGCAAAGCGACGCCCGCCATCAACACAGGCAGCTGGGCCGGGTCAGGCATCAGCCCCAGGGATACGATCAGCGCTGTTGCGCCCGCTGGCGGATGTGCAACATTAAAGAGCACCATTAAGCAGCCTGTTAACCCTAATGATAGGGCTGCGGCTCCAACGCGAGGAAGGTCTACGCCAGTCAGAAACGCCGATGATTGCTCTTGTAAGCCGAACAAATAGAGGCTCAGTAAGCCCATTAATGCGCCAATCAAATGGCCGCATAAGGTGTTTTTAGGCGAGGCGGGTTGAGCCATCGGGATGTAAAAGAGGATAAACGCAGTGGCTCCGAGTGACGGAAATATAAACGCTTCCTGAGTAACCAGAGCGACAAACGCCACCAAGGCAATGCTAAGGCCGCCGTTAATCAGATTAAATCCGGCGAGAACAGTCTTGCGGCTGTATCGTTGCGCCAGATTTTCCAGATGAAGCGCTTTGAGCAACCCTACTGCCAGTTGCCAGCGTAATCTTTCGTTACGAATGCCCATGCCAATCCTATTGCACCAAAAAGGTGCGCCATATTAAGGGTGGTCGAAAAATAAGACAAACAAGGATTTTCGATATGGCTTAAGAGGGTTATGAATAACGGAATTCCAGGCCTGCGTCAGGAGAGGCGCGCTGATATAGTAGCTGCCCAAACCGATGAACAACGAAATTGAGTAGCCTATGATTCAGATTCTGACCACTGGCGGCACCATCGATAAGGTGTACTTCGATGCCAATAGCCAATTTGAAATTGGCGATAGCGTGTTGCCGGAACTGCTGACCGAGTCCAACATTCATGGCGGTTATGCTCTGCGTGAATTGATGCGAAAAGACAGTCTCGAGCTGACAGATGAAGACCGTGCGGCCGTTCTTGAGGCGGTGAACGAAACTTCCAGTCAGCGGATACTCATCACGCATGGCACAGACACCATGGCCACAACCGGAGAGGTGTTGAAGCAAGCTGCCGGTAAAACGATCGTGCTGACGGGTGCCATGCAGCCTGCGCGAATGCGCCGAACCGACGCTATCTTCAACATCGGCTTTGCCTGGTCGGCTGTGCAGCTGCTGCCACCTGGCGTATACATAGCCATGAACGGAGAGATCTTTGAAGCCGGTGCGGTACGAAAAAATCTGGCAGCGCAGAAATTCGAGCGCACCGGTGGCGCCGGTTAAGCCCGCCCGGTAATAGAGCGAATTTCGTTTTCGGTCAGTTCCCGGTATTGGCCCGGCGCCAATGCCGGATCCAAGGTGATTGTACCGATTCGCAAGCGGTGCAGCCCTGTCACGTGATTGCCCACTGCCGCCAGCATACGTTTCACCTGGTGGTAACGCCCTTCGTTTATGGTCAGCTCAATCGCTGCGTCAGAACACACTCTCACCGTCGCCGGGAGGGTGGGTTTGTTTTCGTCTTTGAGCATAACTCCCGCTTCCAGCTGCGCCCGGGCCTCGCTTGAAAGGGGGGCGGCCAATTGAACCTGATAGGTTTTCGGGCAATCGCGCCGGGGGGAGGTGACCTGGTGCGACCACTGGCCATCGCTGGTTAGCAGTAACAGCCCAGTAGTGTCCTTATCCAGCCGGCCGGCGATATGGACTTGCGAGGCCAATGGTGATGGAAGCAGATCAACAGCCGTAGGTTGACTGTTATCGGTGGTGGCGCTGATGACACCATCGGGCTTGTTCATCATCAAATAGAGCTCACCCGGTAAATGAAGTTCGGAGCCATCCAGTTCAATGGTTGCGCCCACAGCCACCTGCAAGTTCGCTGAGCGGGCGGGAACACCATCCACGTATACTCGCCCTTGGCTGATGACTTTCTTTGCGTCTTTGCGCGAGAGTGCCGTGCTGGTTGAAAGGTATTGATCCAGACGCATTAGCAGTCGCCTCCGTCCAACGGTGCGCTGAGTGTACGGAGGCACAGAGCCGGTGTTTGGCCGGTCAGCCGCGACCAAAGCACAGGCAGGGCGGCTGAGTTCATGGTTGGGCGAGGAAGCTGTCCGCTGGGAAGCGCCGTGAGATTGGAGCCGTTTAGCTCGGCCAGCGCGAAGGTGAAGGGATGCGCGCCGGGTATACCGAGGCGGATATCGGTCGCGGTTATTTGTTGCCCGTTGAGCTCATAGTGAAGGAATCCGTTGGTAAACCATTCCAGCCGTTGGGCTTCCGGAAGCTGAGAAACTGACCGGGCGAGCTCGGGATTGCGGGGAAACTGCTCCAATGTTAATGCGCTATCTCCATCAAAAAAGCCCGTCACGATTTCCACGCGCCTGTCATCGTTGATGGCTGTCGCCCGCCACAGGACAGTGTTGAAGGGCATCGGCTGCACCATCAACGCGGAGTCGTTCAGGCCCGCAGCAGCGAGAGCCGGTTTGACCCGTTCGGTAATCAGGTGCTGAGCGGTAACGGTCCAGCCGAGATACAACGAGGATACCAACAAACCCAACGCGAGCGCTTTTGGCGCGGGTGGGCGAATCAGGAATCCCAGGCAGCCAAGGAGCAGCGGCAGCGTGTAGAGCGGATCAATGATGAAAATGCTGTTCACGGCAAGCGGCCCGCCGAATGGCCAGAATAATTGGGTACCGTAGGTGGTAAAGGTGTCGAGCAGCGGGTGAGTGAGCAGCACCAGCCCGACCAGCGTCAGCCATCGTCGGAAGGACAACTGAGGCTGCCAGCGGGACAGCCCCCAGGCAATCAGCAGAGACAGCGGTGCCAACACCAACAGTGAATGGCTAAAACCCCGGTGTTGGGTGAAGTTGGCAACAGCGGTGCCGTAGTCGATCAATATATCCAAATCAGGCAGAGTGCCGAGAGCAGCGCCGGTCAGGAGAGCCGTTCGACCGAGGGTCTTGCCTGCAACCGCGCCCGCAAGTGAGGCACCTAAAGCTATTTGAGTGATCGAGTCCATGGCGTCCGGATAACATCGTTGGTGTAGATACCAATATTATGCGCGGATTCGATCAGGACTTCACGGAGGAAGGCAAAGACCCACGGGTGGCAACGAATGCCACCCGTGGGTCAGACAGCTTATTCAGGCTTTCTTGCGACGAGATATGCCAAGTCCGGCTAGGCCTAATCCTAAAAGAGCCAGTGTGCCGGGCTCTGGGACAGAGGCGACAACATTTTTAGCAGTGATGGTCGCTTCTATGGTTTGGGCTAAGGTGCAGCCTTTGCCGCCGCAGGAGTCAGCAACTGTGGCAAACTCGATACCAAATATCGACCCATCACTTAAGGTAATGTCACTGGGTTGTCCGCCAAGACCAAAGGTCAGGCCGCCTGCTCCACCAAACCCGATCAACCAGCCCCAAGCGGCCCCTCCGAGACCGGTTCCACTTGCATCAACTGCGGCGGGTGAGGAAAAGGCTAAAGTTGCATTAACAAAGCCACCGATGGCGCCCCAGCCCGAAGCGGGGCCATAAAGCACGGCGTCAAAGAAATCAAAGGTGTAGCTATCGCCAGCCGCCAAGCTGAAAATCTGGTTGTCCAGATTGGCGTCGAGCGTCAGATTTACTGAGCATCCTGAGCAGAGTGAGAGACCGGCTGAGTTCACTGAGGAATTCGGACCGTCGACATCAAAATTCAGAGTGGGAACAGCGAAGCTGTTGGCGCTAAATGTTAATGCGGCAGCAACCAGAGCGCTGCCAATTAAACGACATATCATGGTAAATCTCCTCCTTGTCGCCCCATTTGCCTGGAATAGTAAGAGCTCGGGGCATTCCAACCTACTGCACAAGATGATTGGGGTGTTTGTTTTTTACTGCGAGGAGGAATTAGCAACAGCCATGGCGTTATATGCAACGTAATGATTTTAAGGAATTGATTGTTTTTGTTGTCCGCGCCGAACGGTTGGAGTGTAATAAATGCTGACACTCGCACTCAGTTGTCAGCCTGAATTCCGAGCTTCTTAAGCAACTGCGCTGAGGGGAAGCCATCAGCAATCATGCCTTCGGATTTCTGGAACGCGCGAATGGCTTTTCGGGTGTTGGAGCCCAGAATGCCGTCGGCTTTCCCGCTGGGGTAGCCTTTGTCGCTCAGGGTTTCCTGAAGCTGGATCACCTGGTCCCGTGACAGCGCAGGCTGATCCTCCGGTGGCGGGTTCTTCAGCCCGCCGGCACCGGCAATGCGGTCGGCAAGGTGGCCGACGGAAATCGCGTAAAATTCGGAGCGGTTCCAGCCCATGATCACGCGGAAATTGTTATACGCCAGAAAGGCCGGGCCTTGATGCCCTGCAGGAACCACCAACGCTGCGCTGATGGGTTCGTCGTCAAGAGCCTGGCCGTAGACGTCAGTGATGCCCAGTTGATTCCATTGGCTCAGGGGCAGTCGGCGGCCATCGGCCAGATTGAAATCGAAATTGCGAGGGATCAGCACTTCACGCCCCCAACGATAGTCACCGTCCCAGCCCATGGACTGGAGGAAACGGCCCGCGGACATCATGGCATCCGGCAGACTGTTCCATAGGTCTCTTCGGCCATCGTCGTCGGCATCAACCGCGTGCTTCAGGAATACCGTGGGCATGAACTGCACGTGGCCCATAGCGCCGGCCCAGGAGCCTTCCATCTGCTCGAGCGGAATGGCGCCTTCGTCGATGATCTGTAACGCGGCGACAAACTGTTCGGTGAAAAAGGTGGTGCGTCGAGGATCGCAGGCCAAGGTGGCGAGTGCGCTGGGCACCTGCATTTTGCCGAAATAACTGCCGAAGTTGGTTTCAAGGCCCCAGAAAGCTAAAAGGTAAGGGGCTGGAACGCCCGTTGCGTCCGTTACTCGAGCTAGCAGTTCATTGTGCTCTTTAAGCAGCTCCCGGCCTTTGGTTATGCGGGCTTCATTGACTCTGCGATTGAAGTAGTCCGCGAAGGTGGTGGTGAACTCGGGCTGACGGCGATCCAGTTCAATGACGCGCTCCAGATACTGAACTTCAGCCAGTACCGAGGTTGCCGTACTTTCGCTTACGCCCGCCTGAACGGCCCTACTGTGCAGTGTACCTTTGCACTCCGCGAATGCGTTTTGGGTCATTGTGGGCTCGCCCGCTGGCGCGGTTTCCGCCTGCACCGCAAGCGGCAGAGCAGATAAGGTTAGGGCGGTTATTACACGCCGCAATGTCGTCCGTGTCATGAGCTGAGCCAAAGTGAACCTCGTAAGCCTTAAATAATGAAATCAGAGTGGCCATGGTAGCGTGTTTTCCGGCCAAGGAAACACTGCCGTGATGCTGGACAGGTGACAATTGTTTAATGGGGGTGGGGCCGGTTAGGCGCCGTTTAACCCACCGTGTTCTCGGGTGGGCGCTCAACCAAGCGCTCCTTGGGGAAGTGGCAGATGAATCTGCTGCCCTCACCGAGGTTGCTTTGAATTTCCAGATGGCCATCGTGATTGATCAGAACGTGTTTGACGATGGCTAGCCCAAGGCCGGTGCCGCCAGTACCCTGATGCCGGCTGGGGTCAGCACGATAAAAACGTTCCGTCAGCCGGGGGATATGCACCGGATCAATTCCGATGCCGGTGTCCTTGACCGTCAAGTGAGCCCCGTCCCGGTTGGTGGTCCATATCACTGTAATTTGACCGCCCGCGGGTGTGTATTTCACCGCGTTGAAGATAAGGTTCGAGAAAGCGCTCCGAAGCTGACTGCTGTCGCCCTGAAGCAGACGCTGGTCGGTGATTTGGATGTCGATCTGGTGGCCCTTCTCGCCACTGAGTGCTTTGGCATCGTTGCGGATCTGGTTGAGCATCACCTCAACATCGGTGGGCACCTGATCGACGGTATGTTCGCCGGTTTCAATCTTGGATAGCAGGATCAGGTCGGTAATCAGTGCCTCCATCCGGGACGATTGCGTCTGCATGGTGTGGATCGCCCGACGCCACTTCGGCGGCAGCTCCTCGACGTGATCGACGAGGGTTTCCAGATAGCCGCTGATCACCGTTAGCGGAGTGCGCATTTCGTGCGAGACGTTCCCGATAAAATCACGACGCATTTGCTCGAGTTGGAACAAACGGGTGACATCTTTCGCCACGATTAATCGGTCATCATCGCCGAACTGATTAATCTGGAATTCCAGATGAATGTGCGGCTTGGCAGGCGAATTCAGCTCCAGGGGCTCGGCGTAGTTTCGGGCTTCGAAGTAGGTCTTGAAGGCCGGGGATCGAATCAGGTTCTGTATGTACTGGCCTCGGTCAGTGCTGCGCCTGAAACCCAACAGATATTCGGCGGCATCGTTCCACCACTCCATTTCACCCTTGGTGTTGGTCATGATCACGCCTTCACGCATGGAGTTGGTGGAATCTTGTACCCGATTAATGCGTGAACGCAGAGTGTCCTGTTTGCTCAGGTGACCTTGATGCAGTTTGTGCAGGCTGTCGAAAATATGTCCCCACATGCCGATGCTTTGGGGTGGTTCGTCAGACGCGCTGGGGTTTCCCAGCCACTGGTAAAGGCGGCGGGCCTGTAACAACGTCCACCATAAATAGAGCGTTAGTCCGGTAAGCAGCCCGTACAGGGGAACGCCAAAGTACCAGCCAATCAGCGTGGTTCCGGTGATGCCCGCTAAAATCAGGCGTAAATATCGGGACCAGTTATACCGCATCAATACCTGCCTGGCAGTGGTGCTTCTGATGAGTGGGAACGTCGCACGATTCAGGCCGCCTTGGTCGAAAAACGGTAGCCTGCACCGCGAACGGTTTGTACCAGATGATCGTAGTCAGAGCCAAGTGCTTTGCGCAACCGCCGGATGTGGACATCAACGGTACGCTCCTCAACATAAACGTTGCCGCCCCAGACCTGATCCAACAGTTGTGTACGGGTATACACCCGTTCTTGGTGGGTCATGAAAAACTGGAGTAAGCGGTACTCCGTTGGTCCGATGTTGAGGGGGCCTGTCGGTGTCGAAACCCGGTGGCTGACCGGGTCCAGTATGAGGCCATCAACATCAATCGGACTGTCTACGCCGGCGGGGGTCGCTCTGCGTAACACGGCCTTAAGGCGAGCCACCAGTTCCCGGGGGCTGAACGGCTTGGTGATGTAGTCGTCGGCACCGACTTCGAGCCCTTGAATTTTGTTGTCTTCCTCCACCTTTGCCGTGAGCATGATGATGGGAATGTCGGCGGTGGCCTCGTCCTTTTTCAAGCGTCGGGCAAGTTCCACCCCGCTGGTGCCGGGCAGCATCCAATCCAGCAGAATCAAGTCGGGCTGTTTGTCGACGATCAGGGTATGGGCTTCGAGGGCATCGGCAGCCTCCAGGCAATTGTAGTCGGCCATCTCCAGCGCGACGGCAATCATTTCACGGATTGACGCTTCGTCGTCAACAATCAGCACAGTCTTTCCAATCATGAGCTTCAACCTGTATCAAGCAGCGGAGTCCGTTTTTCGCCTCCTAGTATTGTTACTTGCCTATTACAGCGCGCCTTCGTTACAAGTTTATGACAGCCGTGGCTGGTTACAGCGCTAAATCCAGAACCAACCCGGCAAATACAGCGAGCCCCGCCCAATTGTTATTCAAGAACGCCTTGAAGCAGCCGTCCCGGGCGCGATCCTTCGCCAGATACTGTTGATAAACGAATAAACAGGCCATGGCTACCAAGCCTAAATAATAAAAGCTGCCGAGGCCTGCCTGATTGCCAACCAGAATCAGCACCATAACGACCAGTGTCTGGAGCACTGCGAGAATGGCACGGTCGGCATCACCAAACAGTACCGCGGTCGATTTGATGCCCACCTTCAGATCGTCATCACGATCCACCATGGCGTAAAACGTGTCGTAGGCTACGGTCCAGAGCACGTTTGCAGTGAACAGTAGCCAGGTGAGTTGGCTGAGTTCATTCGCCTCGGCGGCCCATGCCATCGGGATGGCCCAGCTAAAGGCCGCGCCCAGAAAGAGCTGGGGTAGGTGGGTATAGCGTTTCATGAACGGGTAAATGAACGCCAGAATTGCGCCGCCAAACGACAGATACAGGGTCAGCGAATTGGTGAACAGCACGACCATCAGGAACGACACCAGGCACAATCCGCCGAACAGCGCCACGGCCTCCCAGGCCTGGATACGGCCCGTGGTCAGGGGGCGGTCTTGCGTGCGTTCTACGTGCCGGTCCCATTCCCGGTCGGCAAAATCGTTAATCGCACAACCGGCGGCTCGCATCATGAACACGCCAAGCGTGAAAATAAGGATGTTGGCGACCGAGGGGCTGCCATCGCCGGCCAGCCACAGGGCCCAATAGGTTGGCCACAGCAGCAATAACGTGCCAATGGGGCGATCGATACGAAGTAGCTTGGCGTAATCGGTTAAGCGCGCATGAACGTGCTCAGGCAGAGCATTCTGCAACATGGTGGTGGTCATCCGTTCGTCGGGCGTAGAGGTGAAAGCCTGATTATAGCCACCAGAACGGTGCCGGTTAAAGCGGATGATCGGTCAGGTACAGGTTGGGTAAAAGAAACTCACAGACCATGAGTGCGGTTTGGCCACAATGGAAAAGCGAGCGGCGGGCCAATTGTGGATGGTTGGCGTGTTCGGGGTTGCACAAGCCGGTTTCCAGTGGGCCTCGCACCCAATCCGGACTGCTGAACAGGTAGGCGCCCAAGGGTTTGTTGCCAAGATTCAGCAGGCGCCGGCCACGGCCTTCCAGACAGCTGACGGGGATGATGGTGCGAGCGAGCACCCAGGGGGCGCCATCACCGCACAGCTGGACTTCCCGGATCCAGGCCTTTTGTCGGCGGGGAATGGATAACCGCCGAGCTTCTTCGTCAGACGGCTCGGCGAACCCTTCCCGGATAACGTCTACCTGAAAGCTGGAGCGGCATTTTTTCTGCAGCGCTTTGGTAAACGAGCCTTCAACCTGTAACCAATGGCGAGCCGGGCCATGAACATCCGGGTTATGGAGTCCGGCAGCCGCCAGTGATCGATACCAATGGGTAGGGGGGATGGTTAACCCGGGAGCTGAATCAAAGTCCTTTGACAGCATAAATACCGGGGGCGTTACGCCAGTACCCTTTGTAGTCCATGCCGTAGCCGAACAGGAAGCGGTCCTCGACCGACAGCCCGGTGAAATCGGCTTTCAGATCGGGTTTGGCCTTGCGGTTGTGGTCTTTATCGACCAGTACGGCGGTCAGAACTTCGCTGGCACCGTGAGCTTTGCAGTAATCGGCGATTGCACACAGCGTGGTGCCTTCATCCAGAATGTCGTCAACGATCAGCACGGTGCGGTCTTTCATGTCGGCTTCGGGTTGAAGTTTCCATTCCAGGATGCCCCCGGTGGTTTCCTGCCGGTAACGAGTGGCGTGCAGATACTCGGCTTGAACGGGGAATTTAAGCCTGGGCAGCAATTGGCCTGTCAGGATAAGGCCACCATTCATGACACAAAACAACAGCGGGTTGCTGTCTTTCAGGCGATCAGTAATCTCTTTCGCCATTTTGTCGATCGCTGCACTGACTTGTTGGTCATTCACCAGGCAGTCAGCTTCAGCCATGACTTGGTTCATTTCGGCGACGGTATCGGTCATAACGGTCGGTCCTGTCTCAAAACGGCAGATTATACCGAACCGAGACGCCCGAAGGGAGAGCGGATACCATGATCGCTATGTGTAATTTCAGCTATTGGCCGGTAAAGTGGCGGAGCGCGTCGGATCCGGCATTGGTCGGGGTGGATGAGGCGGTTATGATGACGGCTGTTTTCAGGCCGAGATAATACTGGTGTGCCTGCTCGCTTGAAATTATTGATCATTGCTGTATTGTCGGACAAAATTTTCGAGATGGTTTGCTTGAGGAGCGATTATGAAAAAGTGGCAGTGTGTGGTTTGTGGGCTGATTTACGATGAAGCGGAAGGCTGGCCGGAAGACGGTATCGAGCCCGGAACCCTTTGGGAAGATGTGCCAGACGATTGGGAATGCCCGGACTGTGGCGTGGGTAAGGAAGACTTCGAGATGATCGAAATCAGCTGATAGACGGAGCACAGCCATGTCACACCCAGCGCCCATTGTCATCGTCGGAACCGGACTTGCCGGGTATTCGTTGGTGAAAGAGCTGCGCAAGCTCGATAAAGACACGCCAGTCATTATGATCACCGCCGATGACGGCGTGAGTTATTCCAAACCGATGCTTTCGACAGGGTTCACCAAAGGCAAAGATGCCGATGGTTTGGCTCAGGCCGAAACAGCAGCCATGTCGGAACAGCTGAATGTTACCGTGCGTACGTTCACTACCGTGACCGGTATTGATACCGCGAGTCAGGAGCTGGTTCTGGGCGACGAGCGCCTGGCCTATGGCAAATTGGTGCTGGCCTGGGGCGCAGATGTGATTCGCTTGGGCATTGAGGGCAATGGTCCGGAGCACATCTACTCGATCAACGACCTTGTCGATTATCGCGCGTTTCGAAAAGCCCTGCACGGTGGCAAACGCGTCGCCATTATGGGCGCTGGTTTGATTGGCTGCGAATTTGCCAACGATCTGCGCAATGGCGGGTACGAGGTCGATGTGATTGCTCCGGACGCGAACGTTATGCCCAGTTTGCTGCCAGCGGCCGCAGCAAAAGCGGTCCAGCATGAACTGACCGAGTTGGGTGCACGTTTCCATTTGGGAACTGTGGTTGAGCGCGTGGATCGTCAGGCGCAGGGCGTTCGCTTAACCCTCGGCAACGGGGAAACCTTGGACGCGGATTTGGTGGTCTCCGCCGTGGGTCTTCGCCCTCGTGTTGAATTGGCGAAAGCAGCCGGCTTGAACGTTGGCCGCGGCATCACGGTGAATCGTGCGCTGGAAACCTCGGCGGCGAACGTGTTTTCGCTGGGAGACTGCGCCGAGGTAGACGGCCAGGTTTTGTTGTACGTTCTGCCCTTGATGGCGAGTGCGCGGGCGTTGGCGAAAACCCTTACGGGCCAGCGCACGGAAGTGCGTTATGGCACCATGCCGATCATGATCAAAACACCGTGCTGCCCGACAGCCGTGTGTCCACCGCCAAAAGACGCGGAAGGTGAGTGGCAGGTCGAGCAAGAGGGTTCCGATGTGAAAGCCGTGTTCAAGGCTGTTTCGGGCGATATTCTCGGGTTTGCGGTGACCGGGCGGTTTGCCGTTGAGAAACAGGCTTTGGCGAAACAGGTGCCGCCCATCCATCCGGAATAGGGGAGCGGTTGCTCAGGTGCCGGGGCAAGGCGGGAGCGCTTCTTTTCCCGATTATTATTGCGTAAAGCCTGCGCCTGAGGTAGAAAACTATTCGTAAGCTAAGGAGCTACGAAAAGCTCTCGAATGACGTGACAGGAGCGGGCATGCTGGAAGTAACCAAAAAACTGGTGGAATTGCTGGATTTGTCTCCAATCGGAGACGACCATTTCCAAGGTGACAGTGAAGACTTGGGGTTTCCCCATGTTTTTGGCGGACAGGTTCTGGGGCAGGCGCTGATGGCGGCGAGCCGCACCGTTGAAGACCGGCTTTGCCACTCGTTGCACGCGTATTTCCTGCGCCCTGGTAACCACCGTATGCCCATCGACTACGAAGTTCAGAGGGTTCGGGATGGCGGTTCTTTTGCTGTGCGCCGGGTTATTGCCCGCCAGGACGGGAAGGAGATTCTAACTGGCTCCATGTCTTTTCAGACCGCTGAAGAGGGTTTGAGTCACCAGTTCGAGATGCCCGATGCGCCCGCGCCAGAGACGCTTCGCTCCGAACAGGACCTGGGCAAGATGATTGCCGATCAGGTGCCGGAAAAAATTCGCGACATGCTCACTCGTGATCGCCCCATTGAAATACGTCCGGTCAACCCGGATGATCCGTTCAACCCTCAGAAACGGCCGCCATACCGGCAGAACTGGTTCCGCGCCGCCGGGCCTCTGCCGGACGATCCGGTATTGCAACGCTGCCTGCTGACCTATGCCTCGGATTTCAGCTTCCTGGGTACCTCGATGGCACCTCATGGTCGTTCGTTCATGAACAAGAATATGCAGGTGGCGAGCCTCGATCATTCAATCTGGTTTCACCGGGATTTTCGAATGGATGAGTGGCTGTTGTACGACAAAGACAGCCCGAGCTCTTCAGCGGGGCGTGGTTTCAATCGCGGTAATTTCTATACCAGAGAGGGGGTGCTGGTGGCATCCACCACTCAGGAAGCACTGATCCGCGACCGGCAAGGCTGATCGGCTAGCCATTCAACCATCTTGTCAAACGGCAACGGCCGGGTCAGGAAGTAGCCCTGAACCTGGTCGCAGCCCATTTCTGCCAGCAGGTTGAGAGTGGCTTCGTCCTCGACCCCTTCGGCAACAACGGTGTAGCCCAGGTTGTGGCACATGCTGATGGTGGTTTGGACGATCACTCGGTCTTCTTTCCGGTCTGATAAGTCGGTGATCAGTGAGCGGTCAATCTTTATTTCACTGGCCGGCAACTGCTTGATGTAAGACAGCGACGAGTAGCCCGAGCCGAAATCGTCAATGGACAGAGGAATGCCTGCTTTATTGAGTGAATTCAGGGCTTTCAGGGAGTTGGCCGGATCCTGCATCATCGAGGTTTCTGTGACTTCAAAAATGATTGCGCCCAGATGCGAGGGGTTATTCTCCATTTGCTGACGTACGAACAGCGCAAAATCCGGTTCCCGCAGGTTATTCGGTGAAATATTCACAGCGATACTGGCCGCAGAGCCAAGATCGACAAGGCTCCCTCTCATCTTCAACGCTTCGGATATCACCCACCGTGTCAGCGGCTTGATCAGCCCGCTCTGTTCGGCGACGGCAATAATTTCATCGGCGAATACGCTTTGTTCCCGGCCCCGCCAGCGCAGCAGCGCTTCAAAACCGATGATCTCTCGGGTTTTCAATGCCAGCTTGGGCTGTAAATGCAGCGCCAGCTCGTCGTTGTCGATGGCATGGCGGAGTTCTGATACCAGCGTCAGGCGGTCGGCGCTGTAGGAGTCACGAGACGGCTTATAGAAGGCCAGACCGCGCTCGATGGCCCGGCCAGAGCCTTCGGCAATGGCTGCCCGCCGGATCAGGGTATTGGCGTCGTTGCCATTTTCCGGATGCACCGCGATGCCGATGCGAGGCTCAAGTGGCACTTCCATGCCGAGAAACTCGATTGGCCATCGAATCTCGTCGAGGCTTTGGATCAACTTGCGTTGGGTGGCGGCCGTTTGGTTGGCGTCAACGATACAGGCGAAGGTTTGTGGGTCGAAGTGGGCCAGATAAAAGTTGGCGTTGCTGTTGGTCTCGAGTATTTGTGCGCCGGGTACGTCGCGTGCCACGGCATTGAAATGCTTTGATGCTCTCATCAGGATGGCATCGGTATTGCGATGGCCCAGGGTCTTGGTGACCGGGTCCAGATTATTAAGATGCAGCAGCACAACGCCATAGCGTTTACCGGGGTTGCTGTGGATCAGCTCGTTCAGGAGCATTTCGAAACTGCTGCGGTTCGGCAGTCCGGTAAGCGGGTAATGCAGGGCTTGATCCATCAACTTCAATTCCGCGGAGCGTCGAGCTTCCAGCGCCTTGATTTCGGCATCTCTGGCGGTGAGCTTATCTTGCCGCTCATGGTAGAGCCGTGAGGCCAACGCCAGGTTCAGCAGCAGGGCTTCCAGAACAGAGCCGATTTGCATGCCATAGGCGGTGAGAAAACTGTTGGGGATGAAGCCCATTTTGTTGGCGCCAGTGATTGCGCTGCCCAAGGTAAGCGCTCCCCAGGCCAGCGTGTAGTAAGACGCTTGCGGGTTGCCTTTGTACCACTGAATAGGCCCGAGAATGGTCAGGAACAGGCAGCTGGGGATCGCAAAGGCCACATCCAGCCGGATTGCGGTGCTGTAGTCGCCAAATAAGCTGTACGCGGCCAGCCCGAGATTCACTCCGATGACCAGCATCAGGATTCGGTTCAGGAACGGGCTGGATTGTTTCAGCCGCAGAAACACCGCGGAGAACATGCATGAGAAGGCGACGGCAAGTGGCACGACCACCGCCATTGCAACGCTCTGGATGTCGGGGCTGCGGGGCCACAGGAGCTGGTAGGTGCTGCCGTTCAGACTGGCAATCAGGATCAGATAGCCTAATGTCGACAGCACGTACAGCAAGTAAACCGGTTCTCGCAGTGCGAGAAAGACAAACAAGTTGAAGCAAATGACGGTTAGCAGTATGCCGTAATAACCGGCGTGCAGTTGGGTTTCAATGGAAGCATGTTCGAAGTATTGTTGGCGATCCCACAGTTTGAGGGGGATTTGCATTGCCCCTTGTGTTTGCGCCCGGACCAGAATGGTGTAGTGACCTTCGGCTTGCAACTGAAGGGGAAACAGGAACAGAGGGTGCTGCACGGCTCTTTCAGCGAACAGGTTTTGATCGCCTGTGCTTTCTTTTTGGATCAGCTCGCCGTTTTCAAAGACGTACAAATCGATGTGGTCGAGGGCGGGGTAGCTGATTTCGACCAGTTGGGTGCTGGCGGGGTTGGATACCGTGAACCGCAGCCAAATTTGATCCTGCGTGTAGCCAAAGTTGGCCGTTTTTTCCGGCAGCCGCTGCCAGCGCCCTGTTTCAAGGATTCTTGATGCCGTGACCTCGGCGTCGGGTGCCAGGCGGACGTAGTCCATCTCCGGAATATAAGGCGCTTTGGCTGCGAATGCTGAGGACGAGGTCGCCAGCACTAACAGCAGAATGGCCAAACATTGTGCCGAGTTCGGTAATTTCACGCGTTGCAGCTCTTATCATTCTTGTCGTTGTGCACCGAGTATGAACGCTAGCGGATGGCGGCTCAAGGCGGAAAGTGTCGTGATTTGATGCTGTTCCATTAGCGGGTCAGATTTCTTTTGCCCACTGCCTGGCCCATTCCAAGGCTTCGGTTTCCGGCTCCAGGGTTTCCAGAGCATCGATTTTAAGCGTGTCACCTACTTTACGCGCACAGGTTTCGTACAGCGCTTCTTCCATTAAATCGCCGGCACCGCAGAAGGTGTCGCCGTAGGAGCTGTCGCCGAGCACGATGATGCCGAACGGCCGGCCAGGCTGCTGAGGCAGCTGGTCTTTGAGCTCGATATAAAACGGCAGCAGGTTGGGGGGCAGTTCGCCTTGTCCGGTGGTCGAGGTGCAGACCAGAAGAGCATCGTCATTGGCGGTTATGTCTTCAAGATTGGGGTTTTCCAGAACGGACACTTTGTATCCTTCTGGCTCCAAGGTGTCCTTGATGGTCTTCGCGGTCTGTAACGCCCCGCCGTAGACGCTGCCGGTTAGGATGCGGATTGCTGCCATGGTTCTGCCTTCGCCTGAGAGTGTGGGTCATACTTGCTGACGAGATCATAGCGGCCGTGAAGGTTGCACTCAAGTCGATGAGGTCAGGGCTTTGTGCTGGCTGCGAACCCGAGGCGAAATCTGGTTTCTGCCGCTGCCTTTGGCGGTATACAGCTGCACATCGACCTGTTTGAGCAGCTCGTTGATTGAGGATGCGTTTGAGATGGAGCAAACACCTGCGCTGAGTGTCACTGGCACCGAGGCACCGTTATGGGTAAATGAGGTGTTTGCAATCTCGGATCTCAGGCGCTCGGCTAGGGCGAGGGCCTGAAGCAAGGTGGTGTCTGGTAATAACAACATGAACTCTTCGCCACCCCAGCGGGCTGCAAGGTCGGTTTGGCGTGTAACGCCGCGGGTCACCTCTGCAAAGCGTTGAAGTACCTTGTCTCCCGCATCGTGGCCGTGGTTGTCGTTGACCTGTTTGAACAGGTCCAGGTCGATCAGAGCGATGGAAAAATGATGTCCAGCTCTTTGGTAGCGTGAAAATTCCGCGTTTAACCGGTTCAACATTTCCCGTCGGTTGGCTAGCCCCGTCAATTCGTCTGTGCGGGCGGCATGTTCGTGGGCTTGCGCGAAGCTCACCAGTTTGTTCCGCGCTGACTGGCGCGTCGCTTCGAGAACAAAACAGAAAAAAGATTCAAAGGTCAGTGTGGCGAAGAAGCGAATTTTGAAGTCATTGTTGTACTCCGCGGTGATGCCGGGCAGATCGGGAAACTGAAACACGATCAATGCCGCGAGGTAACAAAACAGCAGAACAGCTGTTCCGGTTTTCAGGCTCGTTAGAAAGAACAGCAGCGGCGGTAAGGCGTAAAACCATAGCGGGCCGGTACTGCTTTCTCCGCCCGTGGCTACAAGGTACGACAGTAAAAGGGCGACAAAGGTGAGCAAGCCGGTTTTCTGGGTGCGTCGGTTACCCGTGCGAGCGAACCAGAGCATGTTCAGAATAATGGGTACGCTAAATAACCAAAGGATTACGCCGTGAGTAGAGTCACCGGAGTGCCAGGCTTTAGCGCCAATGCCAAACAAAAACAGGATAGCCATCACGGATACGGCGGACAGCAGGCGAGATACCTGCTGCTCTTCGTGCTCGGTTGAGAGCGCTTGGCTAAGTGTTAGGTTGTCATGCATTTGTGTTGTTCTTATTGACACATTTTTCGCCAGTATGCGCCAAAATTGCCAAAGATTGGAGGTGCACTTGGCTACAATGTGAAGGGTGACCGGAATCTCACTTTTGTTTCATTTTTGAGGCAAAAATTTTATAGTGCGCGCCAGATGATCTGTCAAACTCATAATGGTTAACGTAAAAGAGAGCATAGCGCTTATGGCAAGTTCCAGCGGTTATCTGGATAGTCTTCTTAGCAGCCCAACCACCGAAAGGTACCGTGTTGGCTTAAGTTTGCTTTTTCTGCTCGGTATTTGGTTGCTGGTAGGGTCGTTCAGCCATGACCTGCCCAACGGCATGTTGCTGATGGCCGCCGCAGTGATCGGTGGCTATATGGCTATCAACATTGGTGCCAACGATGTTGCCAATAATGTGGGCCCTGCGGTGGGCTCCGGCGCGTTATCACTGGGGGCCGCGGTTATTCTGGCCGCTATTTTCGAAGCGGCGGGTGCTCTGATTGCAGGTGGTGATGTGGTATCCACCATCAAGGGTGGCATCATAGATCCGACCACGCTGGACGATCCTCGCTCTTTTGTCTGGCTGATGACCGCAGCGTTATTGGCGGGTGCGCTCTGGTTGAATCTTGCCACCTGGATGGGCGCTCCGGTGTCCACCACCCACTCGATTGTAGGTGGTGTTCTGGGCGCGGGTATCGCGGCTGGAGGCTGGCAGATCGCGGACTGGGCGGTGATGGGCAAAATTGCCGCCAGCTGGGTTATTTCGCCGGTGTTGGGCGGAATGTTAGCGGCGCTGTTTTTATTCCTCATCAACAAAACCGTTCTGTATCGTCAGAATCTGGTGTCATCAGCGCGGACGTTTGTCCCCTGGCTGGTTTCGATCATGGCGTGGGCTTTCACCACCTATCTGATGGTCAAAGGCGTCAAGAAAATTGTAAAAGTCGATATTGTTGATGCCTCCTTGATCGGTCTGGCGGTGGCCGCCGCCGTTTTCTTTGCCATGCGGAATTTGGTAAGCCGTCGTGCTGCGACCATGGAGAACAGCACTGACGGCGTGAACATGTTGTTCACCTGGCCGCTGATTTGCGCTGCTGCCTTGCTCAGCTTTGCGCACGGTGCCAACGACGTGGCCAACGCGATTGGCCCTCTGGCTGCCATTAACGATGCCATTCAGGCCGGTGGCGGAGTAGTAACGTCGGCCAGCATCCCGCTTTGGGTAATGCTGGTGGGTGCTCTCGGGCTGGCGGTCGGTTTGATGCTGTTCGGTCCTCGCCTGATCAAGACCGTGGGCAGCGAGATTACCGAACTCGATAAGACTCGAGCCTTCTGTATTGCGTTGTCTGCTGCGCTGACGGTTATTCTCGCATCCCAGCTGGGGCTCCCCGTAAGCTCGACCCATATAGCCATCGGTGGCGTATTCGGTGTGGGCTTCCTGCGGGAGTATCTGAAGTCCAATTATGCGACCCAGCTGCACAAAATTATCGACGCCCACGAACCGGCCGAGCAGGAGCGCCTGAAGCCGTTCCTGGATGACTTCCGCAATGCCACACTCGAAGAGATGGAAAGTTTGCTGAAGCGCGCGAAGAAGAAAAAACAGCAGGTGCCGCTGTCTAAATCCGAGCGTAAGCGTCTGAAGAAGATCTACAAAGAAGAAATGGTGAAGCGCTCGCATCTGACCCGCATTGCGGCCGCGTGGATTATCACTGTGCCCGCATCTGCCTTGATGGCAGCCTTCCTGTTCTTTGCACTGCGGGGCATGATGGTCTGATGGCTGGCGGGGCTGGTTAGTGCCTCGCGCTTTGGC
This sequence comes from Marinobacter sp. MDS2, assembly GCF_030718085.1. Classification (NCBI taxonomy): domain Bacteria; kingdom Pseudomonadati; phylum Pseudomonadota; class Gammaproteobacteria; order Pseudomonadales; family Marinobacteraceae; genus Marinobacter; species Marinobacter sp. MDS2. Next base: position 1,562,481 of record NZ_JAVAJF010000001.1, on the reverse strand, counting down.
CATACTATAGGCGAAACGTTGGCGGAGCCGGTTTGTTAACTCCGCCGCTATTTACTTTCGGGAGTCAGGAATGAGTTCATCTGTTGAAAGTCATCAGGCAAAGATGATTGGGGAGCTGAGAGTTTTCATCAAGAAAGTTCTGAGTGATCCAACCATTGCGGTAAAGTCGGTGGACATCGCCCGCAAGTATAAAGGCCAAGCCGATGCTGATGAGTTGATCGCTCGGGAGATCAGCGCTAATACAACGATCCGTATACCGGAAGCGTGGAGTGATGCGGATAAGATGTTTCTGGAGATCTTGCACGAAGTGCTGGACGACGAAGACGCGCTGTATTGATTCCCTCCCCGGTTCGCCCGGAAAAGGCTGTCAGGTACCGTTCCTGACAGCTTGTCGTTTTATACCTTACCTCTGATTTTAGCTTGAGCCGGCTTCAGAACGGCATTCGCCATTTGGTGCAGAATGTCGATCTCGTCGGCAATACCTTCTGAGCTCGACAGTTCCTTTTGTTCTTTGAGAATGTCTTCCAAAATTTCGGGTGTGGTCAATGGGTTGGCCAGCACTACCCGGAATACTATGCAGGGAAAACGGTAGTAGCGCGCCGGTTCCAGCCGGGTCCGGGAGACGAAGGCTTTACCGTGTTCCCGTTGCGTTTTCTGGATAAACTTGGTGACGCGGTTCAGGCAACTGTTCATTTTCTCGGCTTGCAGCTCGTCGGCTACCGCCAAGGCTTTTTGCACGATGTCCGGGCAGTACCGGTAAGTCAGAATGTTCAGTTCGGGTTCGGTGACCAACTCGAAGTCCGGCTCTTTGGTAATCATTTCCGCGAAGAGCTTGGCTTTTTCGATGCCCTGATCAATCAGGATTTCATACCCTTCCCGGGCCAGAATTTTCAGGCCGGAATGAATCAGCATCGACATGCCCGGGCGTGATCCTTCGAGGGTGGTGCTGCCGAGATCCCGCGAGCCCTTCCGGATGATGTACTGGGCATGATGCTCAACCGCACTGGCGAGGCTAGGGTCTTTGAACACCACCAGGCCCACGCCCATCGGCACATAAAGTTGCTTGTGGGCATCAAAGGTGACCGAGTCAGCCTTTTCGATGCCGCGCAACAGGCCGCGGTAGGTGCGAGAGAACAGAGTAGGTCCACCCCAGGCGGCATCAACGTGGAAATGTGCGCCGAACTCCCGGGCGATATCAGACATGGCATCGAGGGGGTCAACGTTACCGGTTTCGGTGGTGCCAGCAACGCCACAGATCGCCATAACTTTGATTTTCTGCTTTTGCAGTTCGAGGCACTTGTCGCGCAGTGCGTCGGTTTGAATGCAGTTGTTGTCGTCGGTTTCGACTGCCACCAGCGCGTCCCGGCCCAGGCCCAGGACATCGGCAGCTTTGCGCAGGGAATAGTGGCCGCGCTTTGAAACCACGATGGCAGCGCCTTCGTAGCCGTAGTATTTCAGTGCTCTGAACAGCCCTTCTTCGTGTAGGCCGCGGAAACTGCCTTCGGCAGGGAAGGCGCGGTTGCGGGCAACCCAGAGGGCGGTCAGGTTGGCGACGGTTCCGCCAGAGCACATGGCGCCCAGTGAGTGGCGGGGGCTGTGCATCCATTTCCGGTAGAAGGAGCCGTCTTGGTCGTATACCAGCCGGTGAATCATCCCCAATACCTGGCGTTCCATCGGCGTGAACGCTTTGGAGGTTTCGGTTTTGACCAGGTTCTGGTTCAGGGCAATCATGATCTTGGACAGCGGCAGCATGAAGTAGGGCAGCGCTGAGGTCATGTGTCCGATGAAGGCCGGGGATGCGGTGTGTACGGAGTTCGCCACCAGTTTGTCGAGCAGGAACTGGGCTTGCTCGGAAACAAAAACCGGCTTTTCCGGGATGGCAGAATCGGCGAAATTCTTTTCTACGTCAGACAGGTCCCGTTCGACGGCAACGATGTGTTCCTGGAGGAAGCCGGCGAGGTTCCGGGAGATGTTTTGGTCGATGCGGCTCAGCGTGGATTCCGGCGCTTCTGGCACCGTAAAGACGCGATACATGGCCTCGACTGAGGCTTGGGCGGATTTTTTATTTCCGGTCATAGAGCCACACACTTTCAGTGATTGTCCGAGGGTTGGTTCCGGAAACCCTGCGGATGGAGGCCAGGCTTGGCCTGACACATGTACTTCTGACCTGTCTGGTAGTAGGTCATATGTCCCTGAGGGGCCGTAGTATAAGGCTTGATCTGCGTTGACGCTATGCCTTCAGCGCTCGGGATTCTCTGAGAGTGGGGGTGAGGTCAGAGAATTTCCCGGTGGATGTCGAGTATGGCGGCGTCGATGCGGTCCTGGATGTCTTTTTCGACCTGGTCGAGGCGCTGGGTGATCTGCTGGGCGGAGTCGCCCAGGGCGGCGATGGTCCAGGTGGCGCAGTCTAAGGCGTCGTGGTCGGCGGTTTCGCTGACGGCCAGGTCGGGTTCTTTGCCCCAGGTGGCTTTCATGGCGGTGAAGGCTTTGCGCTTGGCTTTTAGGTCTTCGCAGCCGTACAGCTGGAAGTGCAGGGTTAGCAGGCCTACGTGGGGGGTGATGGTGTGTTGCTGTTGTTTTGGGGTTTTGCCTTCTTTTAACAGTTTTCTCAGGGATTCCGACATATTTGGCTCAGTATGGGTGCCGGAGCAGGCGAGGATTGGCTTTCCAAAAAACGCTCCTGCGGCACATCCATGTGGCGCTTCTGCTTCGCCATCCATGGCTTCGCAAATTTTTGGAAAGCCAATCCTCGCCCGCTCTCAGACGTTGTTCGGGGAGTCCACGTGACAATCAGGATTTCTGTTGCCTGTTTAGGTCTCCTGTAATTTTCCCCCTAGCCTACTATAGGCGTTGCCCGTTTGATAATAGCCGCGACGTTGGTGCCGGACGGGAGGTTGCCGTAGTTCATGCCGCCGTTGTTTTGCAGTCGGGAGGCGCAGAAGGCGTCGGCTACGTGTTGGTTGCCGAAGCGCAGCAGTACGGATGCCTGCATGGCTAGGGCAAGGCGGTCGACGAGGTTTCTGGCGCGGTACTGGAAGTCGCTGATGTCGGAGAAGTCGGCTTGCAGTTGGGCCAGGAACTGGTCGAAGCGGCGGTCGGTGCCTTTGGCTTCGGCGGCTTCTTTGAAGAAGGCATCGAGGGTTTCGGGTTCTTTTTGGATGGCGCGCAGGGTGTCCAGGCATTGGACGTTGCCGCTGCCTTCCCAGATGGCGTTGACCGGGGATTCCCGGAACAGTCTGGGCATGATGCAGTCTTCCATCACGCCGCTGCCGCCGATGCATTCCATGGCTTCGTAGGCGTGGTTGGGGGTGCGTTTGCAGATCCAGTATTTGCCGACAGGAGTGGCCAGTCGGGCCAGTAGGCGTTCGTGTTCGCTGTTTTGATTGTCCAGAGCACGGGCGACTCGCATGGTGTAGGCGAGGGCGGCTTCGTTTTCGAGGGTGAGGTCGGCCAGCACGTTTTGCATCAGGGGCTGGTCGCTCAGGCGGGCTCCGAAGGCGCTGCGGTTGTGGCAGTGGTGGGTGGCTTGGGCAACGGCCTGGCGCATGCCGGCGGAGCTTCCGATCATGCAGTCGAAGCGGGTCATGGCGACCATTTCAATGATGGTGGGCACGCCCCGGCCTTCTTCGCCGACCATCCAGGCCATGGCGCCGCGAAGTTCAACTTCGCTGGAGGCGTTGGCAACGTTGCCCATTTTGTTTTTCAGTTGTTGGATCTGCCACGGGTTTTTGCTGCCGTCCGGGCGCCAGCGCGGCATCAGGAAGCAGGACAGGCCGTTGGTGGTTTGGGCCAGTACCAGAAAGGCGTCGCACATGGGGGCGGAGACGAACCATTTGTGGCCGACCAGTTCGTAAGCCTGGCCGGGGCCTTCGGAAGCTATGGCGTAGGCTCGGGTGGTGTTGGCGCGCACGTCGCTGCCGCCTTGTTTTTCGGTCATCGCCATGCCGATGGTGACGGCGGTTTTTTCGCGGTCGGGTAGATTGCGGCCGTCGTAGGCGTTGGTCAGGATTTTTTGTTCCCAAAGCTTCGCCAGTTCCGGTTGTTTGCGGATGGAGGGGATTGCGGCGAAGGTCATGGTGATGGGGCAGCAGTGGGCGGCTTCTACCTGCGAGTGCATATAATACTTGGCTGCCCGCGCGACGTGGGCACCTTGGCCGGGGTTGGCCCAGGGCGAGCTGTGCAAACCGTTTTCCAGTGCTGCGGTCATCAGTTCGTGGTAGGCCGGGTGAAACGTGACCTCATCTATTCTGTGGCCGTAACGATCATGGGTGCGGAAGCTGGGTTTGTTGTGGTTGGCCTGGTGGCCCAGCTCTATGGTGTCGGCTTTTCCGGCCCAGGCACCAAAGCGGCTCAGGTCTTCGTTGGCGTGGGCGGCACCTTCCCGCAATACGGCGTCCCGCAGGGCGGCGTCTTGCTCGAACAGGTTGTAGTCGGCCAGCGCTTTGGGCTGGTTGAGAACCTCGTGGGTTGCGGCCAGATAGCGATCCGGTCGGGGGGTGTCGGTGTTGCGATCGCGGGTGGTGCCTAGCGGCTTGCTCATAATCAGCTCCTGGTGCCGGTCAACCCCCTCACGCAGTAGCGAACGATGGTGTTGATCAGCGCTTCTTGATCGGTTTTTGTTGTTGGCAGTGAGGCTGTCTGCGCTGGCGACAGCGGTCCGACTAGTGATTCGGATATGGCGCCTACCAAACAGGTGCTGGTGATGCGGGCATCCTGTTCGGGTATGGAGCCTTCTGCGATGCCTTCCTGAATGGTTTGTTCAAACAGGCTGGCGTAGGCTTTTCTGTATAACAGTCGTTCTTCTTCAACTTTCGGGTCAACCGGTTCGGCAATCATTGCCCAGGCCCGGGTGGGGCCTTTCAGGGCGCGTCTGGCGAACTGGCACAGGGCATTATTCAATCGGTGCACGGCATCGCCTTCTACGGCCAGCGCTTCGGCCACCTTATCGACTTCACGTTGCGTAGCCAGCCGGAAAATTTCGGCAAACAGGTCTTCGCGGGACTCGAAGTGGCGGTAGATGGTGCCGGTTGCTACGCCCGCCAAATTTGCAATGGTCGTGATTCGAGCACTGCGGAACCCCTTTTCAGCCACGCACTGAGACGTGCATTTAAGGATGTTTTCGCGCGCCTCGGCTTTTCGCTGACGCATTTTGTCGGTTTCACGATAGGCCATGCTGCCTTCCCAAGTAGTGAATCACTGTTCATTCTTTGTGTCAATTTATGACGGCTTGATGGAGCCTAATTATGGGCTACAAAATCAATAAGTTAATCTAAATTACAAAATGTTACAAAAAATATTGAGTGAGCAAATAGCGCCGTTAAAAAAAGAGGATTATAAAGACGCCAAGACGAAGCCTTTGCGGGCTGTTCGTCGAGGCAAGTTGTGCTGGCCAGTGCATTTTGGAGCGCTGGCGGCGGGTTTTCGTTGATGGAGAAAAGCGCATGAGTGAATTCGACGAAGGCAGTTTGGAGCAGTCAGTAAGTTGGGCCGGAGAAGGCGACGACAATCATTCCGTTGCCAGCCGCGCTCGGGTCAGAGCGCAATTGCAGGCGGACATGGAGGCCTTTTTGCAGTGTGGTGGCAAAATCGAAGAGGTCGATACGACATTGAAGTCGAACACATCCCGCAAGGTGGATGCAGGTTTCAATAATCGCACGCTTTAAGGGATTTTTGTTCGGGCGGTGTTTGCCTAACCGCCCGAAATCGTGATTTGTTGCCCCCCGTCAACCGCGAGCATGACCGCAGGCCTGCAACAGGTCGCCTCCGAGGTGTATGATGGATGCTCTTCCCACGGTTCATGTTCAGGAGGTTACCTGTGTCAAAGCCGCACCAGCCGCTTTCCGGTCGAAGCTTTCCCTATACTCGTTTACGCCGTAATCGCGCCAGTGATTTTTCCCGCCGTATGGTTCGCGAAAACCAGCTGACGCCGGACAATCTCATTTATCCGGTATTTGTACTGGAGGGAGAAAACCAGCGGGAAGCCGTGCCCTCTATGCCGGGTGTCGAGCGTCTGAGCATTGATTTGCTGGTGGAGCAGGCGTCAGAACTGGTGGAGTTGGGCATTCCGGCGATCGCGCTGTTCCCGGTTGTCCCTGCCGAGCACAAGAACCTGTCGGGCTCGGGTGCTTGGGATTCCGATGGTTTGGCGCAGCGCGCGGTACGGGCGCTGAAAAAAGCACACCCTGAGCTGGGCGTGATTACCGATGTGGCATTGGATCCGTTCACCACTCACGGTCAAGACGGCATCATCGATAATGACGGCTACGTGCTGAACGACGTGACGGTGGAGGCGTTGGTCAATCAGGCACTGTCTCACGCCGACGCGGGTGCCGATGTGGTGGCACCGTCAGACATGATGGATGGCCGGGTCGCGGCGATTCGTGAAGCATTGGAATCGGCCGGTTACGTCAATACCCGAATTCTGGCCTATTCTGCCAAATATGCGTCCAGCTACTACGGGCCTTTCCGGGATGCTGTCGGATCGGCGGGTAATCTGGGCAAGAGTAATAAATCGACCTATCAGATGGACCCGGCTAACAGCGACGAAGCCATTCACGAAGTTGTCATGGATTTGGCGGAAGGTGCCGACATGGTGATGATCAAGCCGGGCATGCCGTATCTGGATATTGTGCACCGGGTCAAAACCGAACTTCAGGTACCGACCTTTGTGTATCAGGTGAGTGGCGAATACGCCATGCATATGGCTGCTGCGCAGAACGGCTGGCTTGACGGAGATGCGGTGATGATGGAAAGCCTGATGGCGATGCGCCGCGCCGGTGCCGACGGCATTCTCACTTATTTTGCCGTGCGTGCCGCCCGATTGATGAGAGAGCGCCAGCGAGCGTAAAGGACGAACAGGCCGTTCGCGCCGTAAATGGATGCAGAGAGCGATGACTACGGAAACAACAAAAGCAAAATCAGTCACCAGCGACGATCTCAGCGTGCCCGCGCCCGTTGAGATTCCGCCGGTCGGCGAGCAGGTTAATCTGGATGCAAGCGAGAACTGGTTTAACCGGGAGCTGAGTCAGCTTCAGTTCAACTATCGGGTGCTGAAACAGGCCATGGATCCGGCGCATCCGCTGATTAACCGGCTGATTTTCTGCTGTATTTTCAGTAGTAATCTGGATGAGTTCTTCGAGATCCGGGTCGCCGGCCTGCGGGAGCAGCTGAAATACGGCCGGGAAACCGTGGGCGCGGATGGTATGCAGCCGGAACAGGCGTTGGCCGAGATCAGCCGTGTTGCTCATGAGTACATCGATGAGCAGTACGACATTCTGAACAACGTGCTGTTTCCCGAACTGGAAAAGCAGAACATCCACTTTATTCGTCGGCGGGAATGGACGCCCGCTCAGGCCGAGTGGGTCAGAAATTATTTTGATGACGAAATCCTTCCGGTGGTTAGCCCGATCGGGCTGGACCCTTCGCACCCGTTTCCGCGACTGGTCAACAAGAGTCTGAATTTCATTGTTGAACTGGATGGCAAAGACGCTTTCGGCCGGGAGACCGGCATGGCTATCCTGCCGGCTCCGCGCTCGTTGCCTCGCCTGGTTCGCCTGCCGGACGAAGTCTGTGACGGCGGTGAGAATCTGGTGTTCTTGTCGTCCATGATCCACGCTCATGCAGATGAGTTGTTCCCGGGCATGGAAGTGAAGGGCTGCTACCAGTTCCGCTTGACCCGCAATGCGGACCTGGAGCTGGAGGACGATCTGGAAGATCTGGCGTCGGCGCTGCGGGGTGAGTTGTTGAGTCGCCGCTTCGGTGACGGTGTGCGGCTAGAGGTGGCGGATAACTGCCCGGAAGAGCTGGTGCACTTCCTGTTGCATGAGTTTGGCCTTGGGGAACGGGATCTCTATCGGGTGAACGGCCCGGTAAACCTGACCCGGCTGCTGGCGGTGAGTGGCTTGGTGGAGCGGCCGGACCTGACCTATTCCAGTTTTTCACCGGCCATTCCGCGCCAGATTCGCAGCAAGGAATCGATGTTTGACGCCATTCGCAAGCGGCCGATTCTGCTGTCCCACCCGTTCGAGAACTTCAGTTCGGTGGTCGATTTGCTGCGCCAGGCGGCGAAAGATCCGCAGGTGTTGGCCATCCGGCAGACGCTTTACCGGGCCGGCACAGGGTCGGAAATTGTCGAGGCGTTGGCGGATGCCGCGCGCCGTGGCAAAGAGGTGACCGCAGTGATTGAGCTGAGGGCACGTTTCAGTGAGGCGGAAAACCTCGAGCTGGCCAGTCGGTTGCAGGAAGCCGGTGTCATCGTGGTGTACGGCGTGGTCGGTTATAAAACCCACGCCAAGATGTTGCTGATTGTCCGCCGGGAAGAGGGTAAGTTGAGTCGCTACGTGCACCTTGGCACGGGTAACTACCACGCTGGCAATGCGAGGCTTTACACGGATTACAGCTTCATGACGTGTGACGAGTCAATTGGCGATGACGTTAATAAGCTGTTTCAGCAGCTGACCGGTATGGGCAAGGCCCTGAAAATCAAAAAGCTGTTCCATGCACCGTTTTCCATGCACAAGCGTTTGATCAGTCTGATCGAACGGGAAACCGGTTATGGCGAGGAAGGCCGCATCATTTTCAAATTTAATGCGCTGACCGATGCCCAACTGATCAAGGCGCTTTATCGAGCCTCGCAAGCGGGAGTGCAAATTGATCTGATTGTTCGGGGTATCTGCTGCTTGCGCCCGGGTGTGCCGGGTTTGTCGGACAACATACGGGTCCGTTCGATCGTGGGGCGATTCCTGGAGCATACCCGTATCTATTACTTCGAGAACAAGGGTAAGCCTGATGTCTATTGCGCCAGTGCCGATGGTATGGAACGCAATATGTTGAGCCGCATAGAAGTGGCATTTCCTATTGAAGAACCGGCCCTCATTGCGCGGCTGCAAGAAGATCTGACCGCTTACCTGGCGGACAACTGTCAATCCTGGGTGTTGCAGCCCGATGGAAGCTATATCCAGAACCAACCGGCGGAGGGTGAGCCCAGAATGGCGGCGCAGTTGCTCCTGCTGGAAAGGCTGACCGGTAAGCCGAGTTAAGCGTTAGACGACGAACAATCAACCACGCAACCCGCGGATAGGACATAGATATTGAAACTGAACAAATGGACGATGATCGGCTCAGCCGTTTTACTGGTCGCGGGCGTGGCACCTTGGGCAGTGGGGTACGTGACTGAGCAACAGTGGCTGGAGGCGACCGAAGAGGTGAACCAGTCGCAGCCGTTTGTTCGGTTGGAGACTAACCGTTATCAGCGCGGCTTGTTCAGTGCCCAGGCCAGTGGGACATTGGCGCTGATCGATCCCGAGACCGGCGATACCAGCAACATCGATTTTCAGGTTGCCATTTCTCATGGCGTGACCGGTAGCTTGCTGGACTTCAGCCCCCGTGAGGGCTGGCAGTATGAAGGCGCCCACTGGTTCGAGGATGAAGAGCCGGCGTTAACGCTGGAAACCCGGCTTTGGGGGTCAGCGGTGGTGGAGTTTCAGGCGCCGCCGGTCACCTTTGAACAGCCCGGCCGATCGGAATCCGTCAGCGCCAGTGGTGGTTTCGCCCGGATAGATGTGGGGCGCATGGGTGAGCAGGCCGATGTCTTGCTGGTGTGGCCGGAGTTGAGCGTTTCGGGGCCGCAGGCCGATGTAACAATTGCAGGGCTGCAGGTTGAGCAAAGTATGGCTCTGCTCAGCGGAGATGTATGGACCGGGGCCGGCACAATGACGTTGGAATCTCTGGTGGTTAAAAGCGCAGAGCTTCCCGCCTTGATGGTGAGCAATGTGTTGTTCGAGACTCGCAGTGAAGCCAGCAATCATGGCCAGACCCTGGATTCGGAAGCGGCGCTGGATATTGAGAGTGTTAGCGTTGAAGGCAACACTTATGGGCCGCACCGGATAGCGGTGTCGGTTGATCGCTTGAATGTACCGAGTTGGAACAGTTTCAGCTCGGCGATGACGGATATGCAATTGATGGCAATGGATGCCGGCGCGGATCCGCGTTCTGCCTACGAGCAGCAAATGGCGCTGATGCAGCGGTTTAACGAGGCGGTACGTGGTTTGGCGGCAAGTGGCTTTTCCGTGGGCGTTCGGGAGCTGAGCCTGGATACGCCGGAGGGCGCGATTGAGGGGTCGCTGGATATCTCGCACCCTGAGTTATCCGAGGATGAGCGCGCCAATATGCTGATGGTGATGCAGCGTTTGGTGGGGTCGGTGAATCTGGCTATGCCGTTGGCTCTGGCTGAAGAATACCCGGCTGTACGCATGCAGTTGTCGCCGCTGATCAAGCAGGGGCTGCTGGTTCGTGACGGCGACGAGTTGGTGATGAAGGGGCAGATGGAAGATTTGGTGCTGGATATTAACGGCGTTCAGATTCCGCTGCCGCCGTTGCTTTAAGCCTGTTCTGGCACCACCGTTGACCGGTGGTGCTGCTTTCCCTTTCTTTGTGTTCTCAGGCTTTGCTGAATTTCTGCTTCAGGGCTTCAGCAACGGCTGGATCAACAAACTCCGATACATCGCCGCCCAGGGAGGCAATTTCCCGAATCAGGGTGGAGGAGATGTAGGACAAGTGGTTGGATGGCGTCAGGAACACGCTTTCCACTTCCGGTGCCAGTCGGCGGTTCATGTCGGCAAGCTGAAATTCGTATTCGAAATCTGATACTGCCCGCAGGCCACGCAGGATAACGCTGGCGTTTTGTTCCCGTACGAATTCTGCCAGTAGGTTGCTGAAGCCGGTGACGGTGACGTTGGGGACGTGTGCAGTGGCTTTTCTGACCAGTTCGCAGCGCTCGTCTAGATTGAGCAGTGGCTGCTTTTTGGGGTTGTAGGCAACGGCGACGACGATTTCATCAAACATGCGGCCGGCCCGTTCTATGAGGTCGGTGTGGCCATTGGTGATGGGGTCAAAGGTGCCTGGGTAGATTACTTTTGGCATGCACAGCTCCTTGGTTTTTATACCCGGTAGCATAGCAGTATTGGTTTTCGGGCTGTAGCCCTGTGCTTTTGATCCGGGGCTTTTGCATCGGATTGCTTGAGTTGGAGTTAGCACAGTGCGAGGGTTGTCTTCCGGGAGACGCTACGAGCACATCCTTGTGCGCTTCTTTCGGGCCGTCCTTGGCCCTCAAGACTCCCGGAAGACAACCCTCACCCTGTGCCTCGGGCTCATCCATAGTCGCCCCGACAGCGACAGTTCGCGCTACTTTTGCCGTTTAATCAGCTTTTCGCTGCCAGCTTCTGAGCCAGTCTCACGCTGTTTCTAGCCGCCAGTGCGTAAACCGACAGCTGCGGGTTTGCGCCGATGCTGGTGGGGAAGATGGAGGCGTCGTGCACGCTCAGGTTGGCCACGTGGTGGTGTTCGCCGAAGCCGTTGACCACCGACTCTTCCGGATTGCTGCCCATGCCGCAGCCGCCCATTTGGTGCGCGGTGAAGATTCGGGCACGGTGGGGCCTCATCGGAAGCTCGTTGATGGCGGCTTTGGCTTCTTTCCAGCTGGTGTACCAGGCCGAGTCCATGTGTATGGCCTGGACCGCTTCTGCGCCCGCGGCGAATTGGATTTCGGCCATGTCGAGGTAGGACTGGCGGATGCCATCCCACAGGTAGTCGGTGATGGGGTAATCGAGTACGGGGCTGCCATCGTCGCGCAGGCTGACGGTGCCGCCGGGGCTTTCGGGGTGGAAGCCGTCCCGGAGCAGGGCAATGACGGACTGGAGCCAGGGCAGTTGGCCCAGATTATCGCGCTGCAGTTGGCCGTGGCCCGGTACAACGCCAGCCGCCATGCCGGGGTGTAACGGTGGGACTTCGAGTTTGTAGCCTATGGGGCCGTCGTGGCCGTTTTTGAAGTTGAATTCATCCGAGTAAATGGACTGCGGTGCGCCGTAGAAAGGCTCTACTTTGGCCGGCATACGGGCGACGGTGGCGCTGACCGGGTGGATGAATGAGCGTTTGCCTACGCGGTTGTGTGGGTCCGGCAGGTCGGAACGCAACAGCAGTCCCGGGGAGCCGATGGCGCTGGCGGCGACCACGAAATGGTTGGCCTTCAGGGTGACGGTGACTCCGGATGGGGTAACGCCGTCTGGCCCCATGGCGGTGGCTTGCAGGTGGTCGATGCGGTCTTGTTTCATGACCAGTCGCTCGGCGCGCAGGCCGTGGAACATTTGGGCCTGGTTGTCGAGTGCGCCGGGGATGGTGGTCATCAGGGCGCCTTGTTTGGCATTGGTCGGGCAGCCTACCCCGCAGTAGCCCGAATTCCAGCAGCCGTTGACGTTGCGCGGAATGGTTTGCCAGGAGTATCCGAGTGCTTCGCAACCGTCCCGTAAGATGCTGTTGTTCTGGTTGGGCGGTGTTAGCCAGGGTGCCATGGTGTGGCGTTCTTCTCGCCCGTCGAACCAAGGCGCCATGACATCCGGGGCCAGTCCTTCCAGCCCGAAGGTTTCGCGCCAATAATTCAGCGTTTGCTCGGGTGTGCGGAAGCTGCTGGTCCAGTTGACGGTGGTCGAACCACCCACGCAGCGGCCCTGCAGAATGGAGATGGCGCCATCGGCGGTGGTGCGGCTCATGCCTTCCTGGTAGAGCGTGGCGTAGGCGGTTTGTTCGTCCATTTTGAAGTCTTTCTGGTAATACAGGCCACCTTCTTCGACCAATATTACCGAAAAGCCTTGTTTGGACAGGATTTCAGCGGTGGTGCCGCCGCCGGCGCCAGTGCCGATGACAACAACGTCGGCTTCGACGGTCTGGTTTTCGGTCAGTTTGCTGGCATCGACCACGTTCCAGCCGGAAGCCAGGCCCCGGGCGATGGGATCATTCATGGACATAGTGCTCTCCGTTTTCCGGGGTCATCAGGCATTTTTGAATTGAGGTAACGCATCAACCATCCAGGCGGGTGGCCCCGGGTAACCGGTCAGGTGCCATTGATTCTGGTGACCATAAAAGGCGACGTTGGCGATTTTGCTCAGCGCGATGTAGCCGTTGTTCAATAGACCGAGGCGGCTCGTGCGCCAGCGGTTCAGGAACGCATCGGCTTCTTTGGTGGTGACCGATGGCCAGTCGGACCATACCCGTGCCAGAGCGATGCGGGTGGGGGCAAAGTTGAGCAAGTCGAAGAGTTTTCGCAGTTCTTTCTGGTTCGGGGCCCCGAACTGGACGATACCTTGATCAATTCGTTCAATGGTGGCAGCAATCTCAAACTGACGTTTGTTGGGGGCTTCAGGTAATGCACCGGCAAACAGGGCCGGTAGCAAGGCTTCAAACAGCGCGATGTCGTCTGTACTCAAAAACTGAAATTGATAACTGGCATTCATCCGGCTTTCAACGGCACTGATTCGACCTGCGGGCGCAGTTGAACAGCCAGAGAGGCCCGCGGTCATGCTGACAGTGCCCAAAAACAGGGCGCCGCCCACGCCGGTTTTCAGAAAGCTTCGTCGGCTCAGTTGGGGAGTGGTTTCAGCAGAGAGGGTTGGCTGATCGGGCATGTGGCACCTGTGCTGGTTGTGTATGAAGGTTGGCCGGGCTCCGAAGGTTGGCACAGGATCGGGAAGGATTACCCGATGCCTGTGCCGGTCTGGGCCGTTGTTAGCGGATGAACAGTTTGTAGATCATTTTGTGCGCGGCAGTGCCGTGCGGTGCGTATACGAACTTGCCGCTGTTGAATTTCTGTTTGCTAAAGATCGACCGGTGGTGGGAGAAGGTCATAAAGCCTTCTTTGCCATGGTAATGGCCCATACCGGAATCCCCGACCCCGCCGAAGGGCAGGTCGTCCTGGGCCACATGCATCAAGGCATCGTTTATGCACATGCCGCCGGAGTGGGTCTGGGCGATGATGTGTTCCTGCTGGTCTTTGTCGTAGCCAAAGAAGTACAGGGCCAGCGGCCGAGGACGATCGTTGATGTAATGAATCGCATCGTCCAGATCCGAGTAGGTGACGATGGGAAGAATCGGCCCGAAGATTTCATCCTGCATCACCTTCATGTCCTCGGTGGTGTTGAGTACCAAGGTCAAGGGAATCTTGCGGGTGCCGTCTTTCATGTGTTCGTTGGCAGGATTGATCTCGATAACCTCGGCACCTTTGGCGCGGGCATCCTCGAGATAGCTTTGCAGCCGGTCGTACTGCCGTTCGTTGATGATGGCGGTGTAGTCGTCGTTATCGCGCAGACTCGGATACATGGTTGAAGCCTGAGCGCGGAATTCATCCACAAAAGCCTGCACCCGATCTTTCGGACAAAGCACATAATCCGGGGCGACGCAGGTTTGGCCGGCGTTGATGGCCTTACCGAACGCTATGCGCTGGGCGGCATCGGAAAGCGGCACGTCGGGCGAGACAACGGCGGGGGATTTGCCGCCGAGTTCCAGTGTAACCGGTGTCAGGTTTTCGGCCGCGGCCCGCATCACCAATTTGCCCACGGAGGTAGAGCCGGTGAACAGCAGATGATCGAACGGACGCTGGGAGAAATCGGCTGCCACATCGGCTTCGCCTGTCACAACTGCGACCAGGTCTTCCGGGAACATGCTCTCGATGATCTCTTTAAACAGCGCCGAGGTGTGAGGCGTGAACTCGGACATTTTGACCATGGTCCGGTTTCCTGCGGCCAATGACGCAACCAGCGGCCCTACGGCAAGATACAAAGGATAGTTCCAGGGCACGATGACGCCGACCACGCCTTTTGGCTGGTAATGAACCTTGTTGCTGGCGGGCTGAAACAGCACGGAGACATGGCGCTTTGAGGGCTTCATCCAGCTGTCGAGATTTTTCAGGGTGTAGTTGATACCCTGAATCGAAGGCATCATCTCGGCAATCAGCGTTTCGTCTTTCGAGCGGCAGCTGAAGTCGCGATCGATGGCTTCCAGCAAACGCTCCTGGTTGGCGAGCAGCGCTCGCTTCAGCCGCTTGAGGTTCTCCTTGCGTTCAGACGCAGAGGGCATCGGATTATTCCGGAATGCTTTCTTCTGGAGCTGGTGAATCCGGTGGGTGTGTTGAATCTGCGTTTTGCTTTCCGTCATCTGAACGACAGTGGCTACCATTGTGCTATCTCCTTGAGCTGTCCAGTCAAGGTGCTGGAAGCTGTTGTTGTTGGCGCTTGGTGTATGAAATTTGCGCTAACGGCTATTATTAGAGTATATACTCTACTCAGTCAAGAAATGCTGGGTGGCCTAATGGGCCATCCTCAATGTGATAACAACAAACTGCGGCGTGAGCATGAAGACCAGAGACAAAATTCTGTTGGCGAGCCTCGAGCTTTTTAACGAGCGAGGGGAACGGAACACAACCACGAATCATATTGCCGCCCATCTGGCGATCTCTCCGGGTAATCTGTATTACCACTTCCGGAACAAGTCGGACATCATTTACGAGATCTTTCAGGAATACGAAAAGCTGGTCGATTACTACCTGGATATTCCGGAAGACCGGCCGTTGACGGTGGCTGACATGACCTTCTATCTCGAGTCTGTATTTGATGGCTTGTGGAGCTACCGGTTTTTCCATCGGGATCTTGAATACCTGCTGGATTGCGATCCTCGATTGCGGAGCGATTATCGTGACTTTACCAACCGCTGTCTGGCGGCGATGAAAACAATTTTCGAGAAGTTGGCGGACTCCGGCATTGTGCAGAAGCAGCCGGAAGAGTTGCGTGAAGTCATGGCGCTGAATATCTGGCTGGTGGTGACCAACTGGATGGCATTTTTGAAGACGGCCCATGCCAGTACCGGCGATGAAGGCTTAAGCCTGACGGCCCTCAAACAGGGTATTTATCAGGTGTTGACCCTTGAAATGCCCTATTTGATGCCAGAGTATCGTGATGAGGTGATGGCGTTGAGAGAGAAGTATCGTCCGGCTCTGCCGGAAAAGTGCAGCGCGGTTGTGGCTTGAACTGAATAAAAACTGAACTTCTTCGAAACCCTGCGGTCGAACGAATTACAGCAGGAAACCGGACTTTTCTGCTGCTCCTGAGTGAGTTCTCAGGTTGCCCCTTTCGGGGGGCAAAGCACGTCGCAAACCCTGACGTTTTACCGGCCTACCACAGGTAGGCCGGCTTTTTCTGCGCTGCAATCAGTCTTCGGCCTCTTCAGGGGCTTCCAACCAGTTCGTCAGTGCCGCCCGGCATTCATCAAGGCCCAGCTTAGAGGTGGCCGAGAACATCACCAGATGTTCCACGTATTCGTACTTCTTCAGTTTGTTCGCAATGCCCAGCATCGCCGTTTTGGCCTGGCCAAACTTCAATTTGTCGGCTTTGGTGGCCAGAATCATCAGGGGCAGCTTGTTGTGCTCGCACCATTCGATCATCATCTGGTCAAATTCGGTCAGCGGGTGACGAATGTCCATAACCAAAACCAATCCGCGCAAGCAGCGACGCTCATTCAGATAGTGTCCCAGATGTTTTTGCCAGTCATCTTTCATGTCCCGGGAGACTTTTGCGTAGCCGTAGCCCGGCAAATCCACCAAGTGCATGTTTTCTTTGTTCAGACTGAAAAAGTTGATCAGTCGTGTGCGCCCGGGCGTTTTACTGGTCCGGGCCAGTTTGCCGTTGACGGTGATGGCGTTGAGTGCGCTGGATTTGCCGGCGTTAGAGCGGCCAGCAAAGGCAACCTCGGCACCGTAATCGGGCGGGCACTCGTCCAGCTTGGAGGCGCTGATTAAAAATCGGGCGCTGTTGAATGAGACGCTTTTTTGAGTCAGATCAGGGTCCACGACGGTTGCTGTTCCTTTGGATTTCAGTTATCGACGATTAATGTATAATGCTACACCAAATTCCGGCGGCACGCTGCGCGTTCCGCTGTCAGTCCCGGTTTTGAGCCTGATCCAACAGGGCCATCCGGCGAATAACCAGAATACTTTCAAGATTCTAAGATGAGAGAAGCGGAGCGGGCATGAAAAGACTGATCGCAGGAGTGGTTCTCGGAGTTAGCTTGTCAACGATGGCTCACGGGGCAGGAGATCCGGCAGCGGGTGAACAGAAAGCTGCCGTGTGCGCGGCCTGTCATGGCCAGGGTGGCGGCAAGCCGATGATGGCGAGTTACCCGAAATTGACCGGTTTGGGTGAAAAGTACCTGTACCGTCAGCTGACAGACATTAAATCCGGAGATCGTTCTGTACCGGAGATGACCGGTATTCTGACCAACATGACGGATCAGGATCTGAAAGATCTGGCGGCTTACTTCAACAAGCAAGAGCTGGTGGTTAATCAGGCAAACGATGACGCTGAGCTGATTGCGCAAGGTCAGGCTATTTTCCGTGGCGGTAACATGGCTTCTGGCGTGCCGGCATGCGCTGGCTGTCATAACCCGAGCGGAAAGGGGAACGAGCCTGCTGGTTACCCGGCTCTGGGTGGCCAGAATGCAGAGTACATCGCCAAGCAGCTTCAGGCCTACCGTGATGGCACTCGTGCTACCACGGCGAATGCCGGCATCATGGTAGATGTGGCTTCCAAGTTGACCGACGCTGAAATCGAAGCGGTTGCCAACTACGCATCCGGCCTGCACTGATTCCGATCAGTTCTGTCAGATCAGAAAACCCCGCTCCGGCGGGGTTTTTGTTTTTGGGGAGAAGGCAGAGGCTTAATCATCCGTAATTATTTCCTGTTGCGCCCGGTGGAACTTTTGAGCGTGGCTGGGTCATAATCGAACGCCTTAAATAGAACGAATAACCACGCTAAAGCTCGGAGAGTTTCATGATCAGAACCCTAAGCCTGATAGTAACCATGGCCGCATCGCTGGCTTTCAGTGGCTTCGCCAGTTCCGACACCTGGCAAAACGGTGTGCATTACCGCACCTTGAGCACGCCGGTCAGCACCGCTTCCGACAGCGGAGTCGAGGTGGCTGAAGTGTTCTGGTATGGCTGCCCCCACTGCTACAACTTCAAGCCACTGTCAGAGGCGTGGGAAGAACAAGCGCCGGATTACGTGAATTATGTTCGCCTGCCGGCCGTGCTCGGTGAGAGCTGGGCACCGCACGCCTTTGCGTTTTACGCGTTGGAGTCCATGGGCCAGCTGGATAAGGTGCACGATGCCTTGTTCGAAGCATTGGCGAGTGAGCGACGTCCGCTGAACTCGGCGGAATCACTGGCGGATTTCGTGGCGGGTTACGGTGTGGACGCCGAGGCCTTTGTCGATGCTTACAACAGTTTTGCCGTTCGGTCGCGTGTGCGCCAGGCGCAAACCAAAATTATGGGTGCGCAAGTTACCGGGACACCGACTATGCTGGTTAACGGAAAGTACGTGGTCAATGCAACCATGGCCCGGGGGCATGAAAACGTGCTGAAGGTTGTCGATTACCTGGTCAGCAAAGAGCACGGAGTATCGGAATAAGGGAGACGTCTGATGCGTGCGGCTTTCAGGGTTTCTGTTCAGCTTACGGGCGATTATGTATAAACGGATTCGTAGCCAGATCAACGGCATATTGAAATCACAGGAAGCCGCCCCGCGTGGTGCGTGTTCGGGAAGCGAACACGTGCCTGACTTTGAGCCCCATCGCCATATCCGGCTGTTAACCTTTAACATTCAGGTGGGTATCAACACCTCTTCGTATCGTCACTACGTGACTCGTAGCTGGCAGCATTTCCTTCCCAATCGCCGTCGCTTTGAAAACCTTGACCGCATTGCCACGCTGTTGAAACAGTACGATGTGGTCGCGTTGCAGGAATGCGATGGTGGCAGCTTGCGCAGTGGCTACGTGAATCAGGTCCAATATCTGGCCGAGGCCGCCGGGATACCGTATTGGTACCAGCAGCTGAACCGGAACCTTGGCCAGTTTGCCCAACACAGCAACGGATTCTTGAGTCGCTACCGCCCCTTGGATGTCACGGAGCACAAGCTGCCCGGGCTGATACCGGGCAGAGGCGCGATCGTCGCGCGTTATGGTCTGGAAGAAGATCCATTGGTGTTGGTACAGATGCATCTGTCGTTGAGCAAATCCGCGCAACAGCGCCAACTCGGCTTTGTCCGCGACCTGATCAGCAAATATCAGCATGTGGTGTTGATGGGAGATATGAATGCCCATGCCGAGCAATTACTTACCCAAACGCCTCTCCGTGAAACCGATCTGGTTCCGTTACCGGCGACCGCGCATAGCTTTCCAAGCTGGCGTCCCGAAAAGGCTCTGGACCACATTCTGGTCAGCCCGTCGCTGGAAATTCGTCAGTCCGGTGTGGTGAGCTACCCGGTCTCCGATCACCTGCCTATCTCACTCGACATTGCCTTGCCGAAGGGCTACCTCGAAACCTTTTAGCTGCCCCGGCTGTGTCATTTTAAGCGACCGATTTTGGTAAATATCTTGTAACTTCGAGCGAACGTCTTATGCTTAGAAGTCTAAGGATTGTAATGAGTCTGGGTGATCGCAGGGGCTTTGTCGCGGCGACCACGCAATTTCGGCTTGCTTCGATAGTCTGAGTTATCTCGTTGTTCGTATTGATTATTGTGGTGTCTAGCCGAAGCCTCCAGATACGTTAATACCGACGGGAGTGAGTTATGAGAAAGCTTTCCTATACAGCATTGCTTTGTGCCCTAACGATACCTTCGCTGGCAAGTGCCGATTGCGGCGAGGTGTCGATAACGGAAATGAACTGGGCCTCGAATACGGTGGTGACCAGTGTGGCCAAGTTCATCATGGAGCAGGGCTACGGTTGTGAGGTGACCGTGGTGCCCTCGGACACGGTGCCAGCCGTGACCTCTGTTGCCGAGAACGGCGAGCCGGATATTGTGACCGAGCTTTGGAAAAACTCGGCGGGTGAAGCCTACGAACGGTTGGAAGCTGAAGGGAAAATCAAGCCGCTCACTAAAGTGCTGAGGCCCGGCGGTATTGAGGGTTGGTGGATTCCGACCTATCTGGCGGAGAAGCATCCGGAATTGGCCACTATCGAAGGGATTATGGCCAACCCTGAGCTGGTGGGTGGCCGCTTCAACAACTGCCCCGATGGTTGGGGCTGCCGTGTAGCGAACGACAATCTGGTTCGGGCGCTGGATCTTGAGTCGGCTGGTATCGATGTGTTCAACCACGGCTCGGGTGAAACCCTGGCTTCGTCGATGGCATCTGCTGTGCAGAAGCAGGAACCTTGGTTCGGCTATTACTGGGGCCCAACCGTTCCGCTTGGCAAGTTCGACATGACTCGGGTCAAACTGGGTGAGTACAAGCCAGAAGTGCATGCGAAGAACCAGTCGCCCGATGCCGATAATCCTACCGTGTCTGAATTTCCGGCTGCGACGGTGCTGACCACCGTAACGCCGGATTTCGAAGATCGCGAGCCAGAAGTGGCGGAAATGCTGGCTCAGCTAAGTTTTGAAACCGAAACCATGAGTGCGTTGTTGGCATGGATGGACGCCAACAACGCCACGGCGGAGGAAGCCGCAGTGTACTACCTGACCAATTATGGCGAAGAGTGGTCTTCCTGGCTGAATGACGATGCCAGAAAGCGTCTGAGCCGAGTGCTAGGAGACTAAAGCGCTCATCCACTGCCTGGCTTACCGCCGTCAGGTGAGCCGGGCATGTACCGATTCTCCCATTTCTTATCGACGGTTTTCTAACACAGGCATAGCCGATGGCAACATACGACTGGTTGTTCTCAAACTTGGGTCTGAAGGAGTGGTGTGGCCAAAATAAGAACTCTGGCCCCTTATCCATGGCCGACTTGCTGGCCAAGAGCAAAGGAAAGGATGCCGAATCCGAATCTCTGTGGGACTTGCCGTTTCCCTCGATGGATGCGCTGAACGAATCGTGCGCGGCGTTCCCGAAATCCCGCGATCTCACCAAAGGGCTCGAGCAAGGCTTTCTGGAAGTCAAAGACAGCCTGAGCCTGGTGCTAGACCCGCTCACCCAGCCCCTGAGCTGGTTTCTTGATGGTTCGCTCTACGTCATGCTCAGCACACCGTGGTGGATTGTGATTCCGGTGATGTTGGCGGTGGTGTTTTTGGTGAGCAAGTCCTGGAGGCTGGTAGCGTTTGTTGCGTTCTCCATCGGCCTGCTGGCCTTTATTGATTACTACGAATACGCGATGCAGACCCTGGCCATTATCTTCGTCTGTGCCTTCTTGTGTGTCTTGATCGGAGTCCCGATAGGGATCGCCATGGCAAGAAATGACTGGTTGCAACGAGGCACGATACCGGTGTTGGATATGCTGCAGACTTTGCCCCCGTTCGTGTACCTGATTCCGCTGATCTTTCTGTTCAGCGTGACAGAATCCAAGTTGTACGGCATTGCCATTATCCTCTATGCCATCGTGCCGGTGGTTCGGCTGACCGATCTCGGCATTCGTTTGGTGGACAAGGAGGTGATTGAGGCCGCTGATGCGTTCGGCATGACGCCCCGGCAAAAGCTGTTCAAGGTCCAGATCCCGTTGGCGTTGCCGAATATTATGGCGGGCGTGAATCAGACCATCATGATGAGTCTGGCGATGGTGGTGATTGCGTCACTGGTGTCTGCTCCGGGGTTGGGCGTCTTGGTGTTGCGTGGCATTCGGAACCTGGAGTTGGGTGTGGGGCTGGTTTCTGGTCTTGGCATTGTGTTGCTGGCCGTCATACTTGATCGTGTCACCAAGGCCTCTCTGGCCCGGGTCAATTCCGCACAGAAACAGTGAGGCAGTATCGTGGCAAAGCATGTCAAAATCGCGATTCGCAACTTGTACAAGATTTTTGGGCCAGAGCCGGAGGTTGCTCTTGAGCATGTGAAACAGGGCGTTAGCAAGGCCGGATTGCAAGACGAGCACGGGCACGTGCTTGGCCTCAAAGACATCAATGTGGATGTGCATGAAGGCGAAGTGACCGTCATCATGGGCTTGTCCGGTTCCGGGAAGTCAACGATGATTCGCCATCTCAACCGCCTGATTGAACCTACCGCAGGCGAAATCCTGTTCGATGGTGAAGATGTCCTGGCGTTGGGAGAGGACGGCTTGCGGGCATTGCGGCGTCAGAAAATGTCCATGGTGTTTCAGAAGTTTGCGTTGTTGCCTCATAAAACGGTGCTGGAAAACGCCGGTTTGTCTTGGGAGATTTCCGGCCAGGGCCGTGAAGCTTATGAAGAAGAGGCTCGCAAGTGGTTGGCCCGTGTTGGTTTGGAGGGCAGCGAGGAGCAGTATCCCCACCAGTTGTCTGGCGGTATGCAGCAGCGGGTCGGAATTGCGCGTGCTCTGGTGTCCAATTCCCCGGTCATGCTGATGGATGAAGCCTTCTCGGCTCTTGACCCGCTGATTCGCTCGGATATGCAGGACCTGTTGCTGGAATTGCAGGCAGAACTGCACAAGACTATTGTGTTCATCACCCACGATCTGGACGAAGCGCTGAAGCTGGCAGACCATCTGGTCATTCTTAAAGATGGTGAGGTGGTGCAGCAGGGCGATCCTCAGGGCATATTGTTGAAGCCGAACGATCCATACATCATCGATTTTATCAGCGACATTAATCGCGCCCGGGTATTGAGAGTGCGTTCGGTCATGGAGCCTGTCAGCGACGCGGAGTCGTTTGCCGGCGATGTACTCGAGACGGATAACCTGGAATCGGTTCTGGCCAAATCGGGGGGCGATGTGAGTCAGGTGTTTCGGGTTGTGCGTGACGGCCATCCGGTCGGACGTCTTGCGATGACCGAGCTGACCAAAGCTTTGGTGCCGACAGAGGGAAGCGGGGCAAGGGTGTCCTAGTTACCCGGCTTGCAGGCAATAAAAAACCCGGCTCGAGAGCCGGGTTTTTCGTGGAGGCAGGACCAATTACTTGATCTTGGCTTCCTTGTACGCAACGTGCTTACGGACAACCGGATCGTACTTTTTGATCTCGATTTTTTCCGGGGTGTTACGCTTGTTCTTCATGGTCGTGTAGAAGTGACCGGTGTTTGCTGACGATACCAGCTTAATTTTTTCGCGCATGATGCAGCTCCTTAAAATTTCTCGCCGCGGGCACGAAGATCGGCCAGTACAGCGTCAATACCTTTTTTATCGATGATGCGCATGCCCTTGGTGGATACGCGCAGCTTCACAAAACGCTTCTCGGACTCAACCCAGAAACGGTGGTTCTGCAGATTCGGCAGAAAACGACGACGAGTGTGATTCATCGCGTGGGATACGTTGTTACCGGTAACCGGACGCTTACCGGTAACCTGACAAACTCTGGACATACATGCCTCCGACCTGAGCACTGGTCTATCAATGCGAATTCGTTATTTAACGCGTCTCTGGTTGCTCCGGAGCTAACTTTGCTACCGGTTCGCGCCTGTAAACTGGGCGCAACACGCCAGATACCGCCAGAAAGGGACGCTTTTATACCAGAACCGGGGGCCCAACGCAAAAAATTGTTGGGATTTTGGCCAGTTTTTCGGTGGCGACCTCATGGCGGTTACATCAACCCTCTTTCAGCGAGGGATATTACCTCACCGTGACCGATAACCATATGGTCAAGAACCCTGATATCGACCAACCCCAGAGCTTCTTTCAGGCGACGGGTCAGCGAAATGTCCGCCTGACTCGGTTCTGCTACTCCGGACGGGTGATTGTGCGCGAAAATCACCGCCGCTGCATTATCTTCCAGGGCCTGACGGACCACTTCCCGCGGGTACACGGCGGCGCCGTCGATGGTGCCCCGAAACAGCTCGCGGTACTGAATAACGCGATGGCGGTTATCAAGAAACAAGCCGGCGAAGACCTCGTGCGGATACGTGGCCAGGCGGCTGGTCAGGAAGCGTCGGGTGTCGGCGGGTGAACGCAGCGGATCGCCTTGGCGCAGCGGTTCGTCCATCACCCGTCTTGCCATTTCCATGGCGGCCTGCACCTGCGCGTATTTTGCAGTGCCCAGACCTTTTACTTGGCAAAACTGGCGGCGGGAGGCGGTCATCAGGCCACGCAGGCTTGAGAATTCTTCGATCAGGTGGCGCGCCATGGCCATTACCGGCATGCCGGCGGTACCGGTGCGCAAAAATATCGCCAGGAGTTCGGCATCCGACAAAGATTCGGCACCGTGGGCAAGCAGACGTTCACGTGGCCGCTCGTCGTTGGGCCAATGGGGTTCGTTCATATTGCGTCCTTGCGAGTGGTCGTTAACCCGTGCGTCCTGCACGTGGTTCTCAAAGTTACAAAGGGTACTCGAAAAGGTAACATTTGGTAAACGGAACAATCGTGCGTGCAGGCTGCGCTGTCAGGGCTCGCATGCTATCTTACAAGTCTTTCATTTTACGGGATTACGGAGCCCTCATGGCCGTCAGACGAATACTGCTGGGAATCACCGGTGGCATCGCCGCCTACAAAAGTGCCGAACTGGTTCGGCAGCTGAAAAAAGCCGGGCTGGACGTTCGTGTGATCATGACTCAGGGGGCTGAAGCCTTCGTCACCCCGCTGACGTTTCAGGCCTTGAGCGGCGAGCCCGTGCGTACATCATTATTGGACCCGGAAGCCGAAGCCGGTATGGGCCATATTGAACTGGCAAAATGGGCCGATCAGGTGGTGATTGCGCCAGCCTCTGCTGACTTTCTGGCTCGATTGGCTCATGGCATGGCTGACGATCTGCTCACAACCGTGTGCTGCGCCACCGAAGCGCCCATCGCGGTAGCACCGGCCATGAATCAGGCCATGTGGAAAAATCACCGTACCCAGCGCAACCTCCGGTTATTGTCAGAAGACCCGCAAATGACGATTTGGGGCCCGGATCAGGGCGAACAAGCGTGTGGAGACACCGGTCCCGGAAGAATGCTGGAGCCTTCTGCGCTCGCCACGTTGATTCTGACCGAGCAGGTGCCACAGCCAACCGGACCGCTCGCCGGTAAGCGATTCGTAATTACCGCCGGCCCCACGCGGGAGCCGATCGATCCGGTGCGTTACATCTCCAATCACAGCTCCGGCAAAATGGGCTACGCCATTGCACGGGCGGCGGTGGCCGCGGGTGCAGAGGTGACCTTGGTCAGTGGTCCGGTGAATTTGTCAGCCCCCGAGGGTGTAAAGATGCGTTCTGTGGTCACCGCTGAAGATATGTTGCAGGCATCGCAACAAGCCGTCAGCGAGGGCTGCGATGTCTTTATTGCCACCGCCGCAGTGGCCGATTACCGGCCCGAGTCCTGCGCCGGAGACAAGATCAAGAAAACCAACGATGAGATGAGCCTGTCGCTGGTGCGCAACCCGGATACTTTGGCCACCATCGCCGCCAGGCCTGATGCACCATTTACCGTGGGCTTTGCCGCTGAAACCACCGACGTCGCGCGCTACGCGATGGATAAAATGCAGCGCAAAAAACTGCAGATGATTGTGGCCAATGACGTATCCGCCCCCGGGCTAGGCTTCAACAGTGATCAGAATGCAGTCACCGTTTTTTGGCCAGACGGAGAGGAGTCCATCGGCCCCGAGAGCAAACAAACCATTGCCACCCGGTTGGTGGCGCTCATTGAAGAACACAGCAAGAAGGCCGACAAGTAATGACGCGAAAAAAACTGCAGGTAAGAATTCTGGATGATCGTATTGGTTCAGAAATTCCGTTCCCTGAGTATGCAACCGAAGGATCTGCCGGTCTGGATCTGCGCGCCTGCCTGAAAGAGCCTCTTACCGTCGCTCCCGGTGACACTCATTTGATTCCAACTGGGTTGTCGGTACATATAGCCGACCCTGCGCTGGCTGCCATGATCCTGCCTCGTAGCGGTTTGGGCCATAAGCACGGCATTGTGTTGGGCAATCTGGTGGGGTTGATCGACTCGGATTACCAAGGCGAACTGATGGTGTCGTGCTGGAACCGCGGTCAGACCGAATTCACCATCGAAATTGGTGAGCGCCTGGCGCAGATGGTGTTGGTGCCGGTGGTACAGGCAGATTTTGAAGTGGTGTCCGAGTTTGATGCCAGTGATCGCGGCGAAGGCGGTTTTGGCTCGACAGGAACTCGCTGATTCGGTGGCCGCCTGATGGCGGCGCGTCGAAAGTCTGACGACTATACTGCGAAGGCAAGTGTTTGTCCGGAACAAGAAAATAACGATGGGATGCACTATGAAATTCGGTAAGAAAAAGACCAACAACGATGCCGCCGAAGAACAGCCGGTAACGGCCGTACCGGAAGGCAAAGCAAAACGCGGCCGAGCCGGCAACGGACTGAAAAAACTCAGTTCGGTAGCGGTTACGCAGGCGTTGGTGGTGGTCCTTGCCGGTGTGATTTCGACGGCCTTGCTGCATTTTCTGGTTTCGGTGCCCGTTGCGAAGAAAGATTTTGACCACGCTGTAAGCGTGGAGGTGGCCAGCGCGCAACACCGGCTGAATCATTATCTGAAAGCTCTGCAAGGGCAGACTCAGGCAGTGGCTAATCAGCAGTTCGTGATCGACAGAGTGTCCGGCGAATCGGATCTGAGGGCGCTGTCCAGCCAGCTGGAATCGGCTGTAAACGGAGCCGCTGCGGTGTTCGTGTTTCCGCGGCGGGGTATTCCGAGAACCGGGAACAGCGAGACGCTGCTTGGTTTTGCCGGGCTGGAATTGGCGCGGCGGGCGGAGAATGGCCAACCGATGCTGCCTGATGCCTTCCCGCGGAACAACCAGTGGTACCTGCAATTCGCCGCACCGGTGAGAAGCTCCGTCAGCAATGCGGTGGTCGGAACCGTTCTGGTTGTGTTCAAAGCCGATCATTTGGCGCCCTGGCTGCAAGTCGGCAACCAGACTCTGGGCGGGCGGCTGGCGTTGGTGCAGAGCGCGGCGGGTAGTGCACGCCCGGTCATCAGCATAGGCAATGGCAGCGGCCCCGAGGTATCACGCCCTCTGGTGAATCCGGACTGGAACGTGGTGTATCAGCCCGGCATGACCCCGGCACCTCCTGTCAGCCCGGTTTTATTGGCACTGTTGGTCTTGGTTCCTGTGCTGGTGGCAGCAGCGATCGTGTGGATATTGTTAGGGAAGGCTCAACGAAGCGTACGCGAAGACGTCAGCGCGATGACGCAATGGGCTTATAAAGTGTTCAGTGGTGAACGTCAGAAATTACCCAGCACGCGCTGGGACATGGTCGCGTCAACCGGAGAAGTGTTGTCCCGAGTGTCTCAGGTGGTAGAGAAGCGCGTATCGCAGGCAAAAGGTACGGCTGCCCCGAAAGCAGCTTCCGCGCCGGCCGCGCAGCCGGGCGAAACATCCGAACCCCTGTTTGAAAGCGATAATTCGCTGGGCATGGACATGCTCGACGGCGACGATGATGTGCTGGGGCTTGGCAGTTCCGATGCGCCCCTGTTCGATGAAGACATTCCTGATGTGCTGGAAAATACGGTGCCGGATGTTCAGGTCGAAGCCGAAATCTTCCGGGCGTACGATATCCGGGGCATTGTGGGAGAAACTCTGTCAGCCGGCGTGGTGGAAATCATTGGTCAGGCGATTGGCTCAGAGGCCACGGAGCGGGGTGTCGCCTCTTTGTGTATTGGTTACGACGGCCGCCACTCCAGCCCCGAATTGGCTGACGCCTTGGCAAAAGGCGTGATGTCGGCTGGCTGCAACGTGATACGTGTGGGTGCGGTGCCCACTCCGGTGCTGTACTTTGCCACCCATCACTTGAACACCGGTTCGGGTGTCATGGTAACCGGGAGCCATAACCCGGCCAACTATAACGGTCTGAAGATCATGTTGGGGGGCGAAACGCTTTCCGGTGATGCGATCCAGAAGCTCTATCAGCGCATCCAGACCGGTGATTTCACCTCCGGGCAGGGCGAACAGACCGGAGACGATGTCCGCCGGGCTTACCTGGATCGCATTGTCAGCGATATTGCCGTGGCAGCGCCGCTTAAAGTGGTGGTGGATGCCGGTAATGGTATTGCCGGTGAACTGGCGCCCATTCTTGTTGAAGAGTTGGGGTGCGAAGTGGTGCCGCTGTATTGCGACATTGACGGCGACTTCCCGAACCACCACCCGGACCCCGGCAAACCTGAGAATTTGCAGGATCTGATTGCCAAGGTCCAGGAAGTTGGCGCCGATCTTGGTGTGGCCTTTGATGGCGACGGAGATCGCCTCGGTGTGGTGAGCAACAAAGGTAAAATCATCTGGCCGGACCGGCTGATGATGTTGTTTGCCCGGGATGTGGTGTCCCGTAACCCCGGGGCCGATGTGCTGTACGATGTGAAATGCAGCCGTCGTTTGGCGGGAGTCATTTCCGAGGCCGGCGGCCGCCCTGTTATGTGGAAAAGTGGCCATTCCCTGATGAAGGCCAAAATGAAGGAAACCGGTGCATTGCTGGCCGGTGAACTCAGCGGTCACGTGTTCTTTGGTGAGCGCTGGTACGGTTTTGACGACGGTCTGTATTCGGCGGCGCGGCTACTGGAAATTCTGGGCATTGAAGACCGCCACAGCGACGAAGTATTTGACGATTTTCCGGAAGATCTTAGTACCCCGGAGCTGAATCTCGAGGTGACGGAAAGCGATAAATTCGCGATCATTGAACGCTTTGGCGAGCTGGGCGATTTCGGTGATGGTAACGTCAGCGACATCGACGGCATTCGCGTGGATTACCCTGACGGTTGGGGCCTGTGCCGGGCCTCCAATACCACGCCTGTTCTGGTGCTGCGCTTCGAGGCAGAAACCGAAGAGGCTCTGGAACGGATCAAGACCGTGTTCCGGGAGCAATTGCAGAAGGCTGCGCCGGACCTGGTCGCAAGTTTCTGACTTTAACCATTCTCTGACAGTAAGGATCAACACATCATCATGGCGCTGAATCGTGAAACAGCCATGCAGGTCGCTTCGGTACTGAGCCGTGGCCTGCCTTATATCCAACGGTTTACCGGCAAAACGGTCGTCATCAAGTACGGCGGCAACGCCATGGAAAATGAAGACCTGAAAAGCAGCTTTGCCCGTGACGTGGTGTTGATGAAGCTGGTAGGCATCAACCCGATCGTTGTACACGGCGGCGGGCCGCAGATTGGCGGGCTGCTCGAGCGCTTGAACATCCAATCCCGTTTCGTAAACGGTATGCGGGTGACCGATGCTGAAACCATGGATGTGGTCGAAATGGTACTCGGTGGCCAGGTCAACAAAGAAATCGTGTCGCTGATCAATGCCCAGGGCGGCACGGCCATCGGCTTGACCGGTAAAGATGCCAACCTGATTCGCGCCCGAAAGCTGGAAGTGGTTGATCGTTCGCCGGAGCTCGAACGCCCCGAAATCATCGACATCGGTCACGTAGGTGAAGTTGCCAGCGTGAACGTTAACGTGATCGACATGCTTACTCGCAGCGACGTTATTCCGGTGATCGCACCCATCGGCGTGGGGCCAGACGGCGCTTCGTACAACATCAACGCCGATCTGGTGGCTGGCAAAGTGGCAGAGGCCATGAAGGCCGAAAAGCTGATGCTGCTCACCAACGTGGCGGGCCTGAAGAGCAAAGACGACAAAGTCCTCACGGGCCTTACCGCACAGCAGGTCAGTGAATTGATTGAAGACGGCACCATCCACGGCGGTATGCTGCCGAAAATCCGCTGCGCATTGAGTGCGGTGGAAAACGGTGTGCGGACATCGCACATCATCGATGGCCGAGTCGCGAACGCCTGCTTGCTGGAAATCTTCACCGACGAAGGTGTCGGTACTTTGATTTCCCGTAACTAAACTGCCTGACCCGGAGCCATTGGATGAAGCGTCTGCTGTCTTTGCTTGTTGTATTCAGTTTGCTCGCTTTTGCCGGCTACAAAGCCGGTGTCTGGTGGCTGGCGGATCAGCGGTTAGCGGAAGCGCGTACCGAACTGTCCAGCATCGGTGTTCTTGAACGGGGGCAGATCGGTTCGGCGCTGGACGGTCGCCTGTTGCTGAGAGAGGCCAGCTGGCTCGATTTCAGACTGACCCAGCCCCTGAGTCTGGGGCTGGTTGAGTTTGATGCGCAATCTCCGGTTGCACTGGTGACCGGGCTGGCTAATCCCCAGGCCGTTACAGGTGACTGGACCTTGGTTGTCGAACAGGCGCACATGGCTCTTGAGCCTACGATGTTCCGCAACTGGGTGACCGAAGATGTTGAGGCGTCGTCAACCAAGTCTCCGTTGATTGCTTTAGCCTGTGCGCCCGATCCCAGGCAGCATCTGGGCAGCGGCGACCTGAAACGCATGGGCATTGATTCGATCGGAGGCGATTTCCGGTTGACGCAAAACCGGGACGGCCTGCAGGCGGAATTGCACACCCTGGAAATGGGCAGCCTGGAGCTGAATTGGCCTGGCGCGCGTTTGAACGTCTTCCGAGATGGTCTCGACATTTCCGGCCGCGATCAGCCGGCCGACGTCACCCTGCGGGACGGAGGGTTGATGCGACGTATTTCGGCGTACTGCTCCCGGGAAACGGGGCTTACCGTCAATGAGTGGAGCGTGACCGCGGCCAAAGCTTTGGCGCGAGCATTGGAGGGCCGGGGTTATCAAGCGAGTGCACAGTTGATTGCCCTGTACCGCCAATGGTTGACCGAAGGCGGCGAGCTCCAGTTCCGGGTTAACCCCGGCAGTGAGGCGTTCGGTGTTCCGGTTCGCGCCGGCGAGAACCCGCAAGCCGCTTGGCCGGTTACGTACAACGGCGCTCAGGTTCCGGATGTTTATTTGACCCGAATCCAGCCAGCCGTGCCGGAAGTGGCTCCCGAAGCCTATGAGCCCGTTACTCACCCGGAAACATCGAGCCGGCCTCAGTGGTTTGCAGAGCCTGTGGAAAATGCCAGTTTGTGGCAAGGGCAAACCGTGCGGGTCACGCTTTCGAACGGGAAAACGGTCGAGGGCCGCTTGGTGAGTGTCGGAGAGCGGGAATTGGAAGTGGCCCGCATGATTGCGGGTGGTGAAGTGGCTTACCCTATGTTGATTCGCGCGGTTGCGCGCTTCGAAGTCTGGCGGAGGGGCCGGGCAAACTGATCTAAAGCCGGGAGGCAGGCATGGTGCAAAGTACGGATACGAAAAACCGGGTGCCGGGCGTTCACGACATGTTGGCACGGCTGATATCCTTGCCTTCCATCAGCAGTGCCTCGCCGGACTGGGATCACAGCAACGAAGCCGTCGTGCGGACACTGGCCGAGTGGTTGGAAACGCTGGGCTTTGCGATCGAAATTCTGGAAGTACCGGGGATGCCCGGCAAGTACAACCTGATTGCCACCTTGGGCAGCGGCCCGGGCGGTTTGGTGTTGTCTGGCCATACCGACACTGTACCGTTCGACGATCAGCGCTGGCAGACCGACCCTTTTACGCTGACCGAAAAAGACGGCCGCTGGTACGGTTTGGGCACCTGCGACATGAAAGGCTTCTTCGCACTGGCGATCGAAGCCGCCAAAAGCTTTATTGACCAGCCGTTGCAACAACCGTTGATCATCCTGGCAACCGCAGACGAAGAAAGCTCGATGAACGGTGCCCGGGCGTTGGCCGAAGCGGGTAAGCCGAAGGCGCGCTATGCGGTAATTGGCGAACCGACCGGTCTTCGGCCCGTTCGGATGCACAAAGGCATCATAATGGAGCGGCTGCAATTTCAGGGGCAGTCGGGCCATTCTTCCAATCCTGATCTTGGCCGCAATGCTTTAGAAGGCATGCACGAGGCCATGACCGAATTGCTGGCTTTACGAGCCGAATGGCAGCAGCAATACCGAAACCCGAATTTTGCGGTGCAGGTACCGACTCTGAATCTGGGTTGTATCCACGGTGGCGATAACCCGAATCGAATCTGTGCCCAGTGCGAGTTGCATTTTGACTTGCGCCCGTTACCGGGCATGGATATGGAAACGCTGCGTCAGGCTATCCTGAGCCGTATACAGCCGCTGGCCGAGCGCCGCCAGCTAAGCCTGACGTTTGAGCCGTTGTTCGATGGTGTACCGCCGTTTGAAACCCCGGCCGATGCCGGCTTGGTGAAAGCCTGTGAAGCTCTGACCGGCCATAAGGCCCATGCGGTTGCCTTCGCCACAGAGGCGCCCTGGTTGCAAAAACTGGGGTTGGAAACTTTGGTGATGGGCCCGGGTTCGATCGATCAGGCTCATCAGCCGGATGAATTTCTGGAGTTGTCGCAGTTGCAGCCGACCATCGACGTGCTGCGCGGGCTGATAAAACGGTACTGTGTGTAAAAGATTCGTGGCCGGTAAGCTGGTCGCAAAGCATTCAAAAGGGAGACCGGATTGAAATCAAACGACTGGCTGCATGGGTTTCGCCACTCATCTCCGTACATAAACGCCCATCGGGGCCGTACCGTGGTGTTGACCATGCCCGGGGATGCCATTGAGCACCGGAACTTCATCAACATCATCCACGACATTGCCTTGCTCAGTAGCTTGGGCGTGCGCCTTGTCGTGGCGTTTGGTGGCCGTCCGCAAATTCAGTCGCGTTTGGAAGATGCCGGTCTGGAAACCACCTTCGAGCGGGGCTTGCGGGTTACGCCGGATGATCACTTGCCGCTGGTTATGGAAGCGATTGGCGGCTTGCGCGCCTACCTGGAAAGCCAGTTGTCGATGGGGCTGGTGAACTCGCCCATGCACAACGCCAGAATCCGGGTCAGCAGCGGCAACTACGTTACCGCCAAGCCGGTGGGTGTGCTGGATGGCATCGATTTCGGGTATACCGGCCGGGTGCGCAGGATCGACACCCCGGGCATCGAGCGACTGCTCGAACAAGGCCATATCGTACTGTTGCCGCCGATGGGTTATTCGCCTACCGGAGATGCTTTTAACCTCTCCTACGAAGACGTAGGTAGCCAAGTGGCTGCAGCCTTGAAGGCCGAGAAGCTGATTGTTTTTATTGACGACGAAGGCTTGCTGGATGAAGACGGCTCGCTGATCCGGGAATTGGGTGCCCATCAGGCAACAGAGCGGCTGAACGCCAACAACGTCACCGGTCACGACGCGGTGCTTCTGAAGGCGGCCTGCGATGCCTGTGTGAAAGGTGTGCGTCGTGCTCACATCATCAGCTACGCAGAAGATGGCGCGTTGCTGGAAGAGCTGTTTACACGGGACGGTTCCGGTACTTTGGTCAGTGGTGACCATTACGAACAGATTCGGCCGGCGCGGGTAGAAGACATCGGCGGTATTCTGGAATTGATCCAGCCGTTGGAAGAGCAGGGCATATTGGTGCGGCGCTCTCGTGAAATGCTGGAAACCGAGGTGGACCGCTTCGTGGTTGCCGAGCGAGACGGCACCGTGGTGGGTTGTGCGGCTCTGTATCACTACCCGGAGGAAGCCGCTGGCGAGCTATCCTGCTTCGCGGTGGATCCATCCTACCGGCGCGCAGGGCGCGGTGACGACATCCTCATGATGATCGAAAAACAGGCACGGGGGCAGGGTATTGAAAAACTGTTCGTGCTGACCACCCAAACCGAACATTGGTTCCGGGAGCGAGGATTTGAGCCCACAGCCGTGGAAAACTTGCCCGGCCCCAAATTGGCCACTTACAACCCGCTCCGAAAATCAAAGGTGTTCGTGAAACCGCTTTGACAGCGCGTTCAGGGTATCCCCGCGCTCGGCTTCCGGTTGTTCTGACAGCCGGGAAACCGCCTCGTAAAACCGATTGAATTCGTATCCGGAGTCCTTCAGTAACTGCCGGAAGGCCGGGACATATTGATTGTATTGCTGAAACAGCGCCAGTTTGGCGTTGTTGAGCTGCACCGGTGCCGACCCGAAAGGCCCGGGCTCCGGGTAGTTCGACGACAGGGCTGCGTACTGGTCGGCCAGATCATCCAGCGTTTGTTGTTTACGAAGCCTGAGTTGATCAAGCTCCAGCGCGTTCCGTTGTTGGTAAAGGCGGCGCAGCACCTTGCTGGTCTCACCCACCAGTTCAAGTGTCTGATTGCGGTGTTCGAGCCGCAGCAAGGCACGCTCGAAAGCCTCCGGTTGGCCTTCGCGCTCCAGCCACAAGCGCAATCCTTCCAGCTCTACTGCGGTGGCAAAGCTCTCGTTGAACGCTGTATCGCCCTTCAGATAGACGACCCGGTGCGCCAGCTCATGAAACATCAAGGCCACCATCCGGTCTTCTGAAAGGTTGGTGAACCCGGTGTGCAATGGGTCATCGAACCAGCCAAGAGTGGAGTAAGCCGTGACCGCACCGATAAACGTATCGTATCCGTTGTCGTCGAATTGCTTCTGGGCCTGCTTTGCCTTCGCCAGGTCAAAATAGCCCCGGTACGCCTGGCAGTCGACAAACGGATAACACCACTGTTTCGGCGTTAGTGAAAACTCGGGCGCGGCAATCAGATTGACCACCACCCAAGGGTGCTCGAGCGGAACAAAGCTTGAAAATGCACCGCCAACCGGCAGTTTGAGCGTTTGCTCTGCAAAGAGGCGCGCAGCCTGGGCCACCGATAACGCCTGGGACAGTTCGGGCGGGGTGTCGGGCTGCAGCAACACCTCATCTACCGGCTCGCTTCGCATCATTAACGAAACATGACCAGAAATGGCCTGGGTGTAGTAACTCATTGACGAGCAGCCTTGAAGTGCTGCCAACAGTAGCAAAATGAGATAGACCTGACTAAGCTGTTTCATGAATCATCATGTTGTGGTGAAGTGAGCCTGCGCATTCGACGTTTTGCCATAGTGCACACAGAGTTGTAGGGTATTTCTTCAACCACTGTAACCGATTTTTTGTGGGTGGTACGTTCCACCTGAACAGGGACATGTACCGGGTATCTTCCTCCCGGTGACGGAACCGGCTTTATAACTGGTCAATTATTGATGGATCCGAGAGAACGTCGCAGTAGCCCCAGACAGCCAATTAAACTCGCAGCCCAGATCGATGTGGGAAGCGGTGAATCATTACCCTGCCAGATTGCAGACTTTTGCGCCGAAGGTCTGTACATCCGTTATTCCGGGCAAACGTCCAACAAGCTTGAACATGCATTCGGCCAACAAGAACCGAAAGAGGTGGTTGTTCGCTTTCGTGGCTTGGATAGCAGCGCTCACCACGAGCTGCATGTTCGTCCGGCGCGGCGAATCGAGCGCGCCATGGGCGTTTCCTTTGTCCGGTCGAACCCGGAAGCGATCGAGGCGCTAATACGACTGTGTGGTGGTGGCAACAATCAAAGCCGGTCGTCACTGCAAGCGCCCAGCGATAGGGTTCAGTTTGTACTGCACCAATGTGCGCGGGTGATCACCCAGTTCATTGAGCCGTTGATGGACGCCTGTTACGTAAACACGACGGAGGCATTAAACGCTGCGGCTCAGAAGGCACCAAACGATCAGCTGGCCAATGAATACATGGATGCAGCAGGGCAGATTGACGGCCGCCAGCGCATTTTGTGGCATCACATGGCCCGAAGCCTGGAATCTCCGTTAAAGCCCGAGCAAAAAGGGGCGCCGGGCGGGCTTTTGTCGGTTGTCGATAAGGACGAATTCGAGGACTGGCTGGCGGTTAAAGTGATGGTCACTCGCGCCGACACCCTGTACCGGGGTGATCTGCTGGAACTGAAGTTGCGATTGGATCATCTGGGTGTCTCCAATCGAACCGGGCACCATAATCCGCTGGGTCCGGCGCTGGTTTGCGAAGCTTTCCACCATGCCTTGGTGCAGCTGAAGGTAAGCCGCGATGTGGAAAAGGTGTGTTTGAGGGTTTTTGAGCAGGCAGTGATTCGGCAGTTGGCTCCGCTGTATCGCGAGCTGAACAATATTCTGATCAGGCACGGAGTGCTGCCTGATCTCGACTTGACCAAGTACCTCAGCGAACAAGCGGCAGAGCGGGTTACGCCTAAATCGCCGGAGCCCGAAGCCAAGAACGAATCGCCAGAGGCGTCGCCTGAGGAAACTGAGGATAAATCGAGTTCTCGGGCTTCCGGTGAGTTCAGGGGCTATTCCAGACATGCGCAGACCGCGTTCGCAACGGTTCGAAACCTTCTGTCATCCCTGAAGCTGAGCCGCTCCGAAAGAGAAGAACCCGCGTCAGAACGCTTTGAGCCCGATGCGCGCCCGCTGACCAGCAGTGAACTGAACCAAGAGCTGCAGGAGCTGCAGATACAGGCCGCCGATCTTGATGAGCCCGATGTACCGCTCAAAGAACGGGTTGTGGCGAAAGTGAAAGACAGCATTGACAATGCGCGTCTGAACGAAGAAAGCGAAGATGCGTTGGACGTGGTCGATCGGTTCTTCCGAAGTGTCACCGAAAGCCCCAAGCTCAGCCGTTTCGCTCAAGCCAAAATGCGTCAGTTGCAGGTGCCGGTGCTGAAAGTGGTGATGCGCGATCCCAGCTTCTTTGAGGATCAGTCCAGCCCGGTTCGCAGTGTGATGAACCGACTGGCACAGATCGGTGTGAAGGGGGCCCGCCCAAACCCCGTGGTGCAGCGCAAGGTCGATGAGCTGGTGCAGCGGATCGCCACCGACTTCGATCAGGACACTGGCATATTCGACGAAGCCGTCGAGGAACTCGATACCTTGATTGAGCGCCAGAATCTGGCCTACCGCCGCAACGTCGAACGTGTCACGGCGGCGGCTCAGGGTTCCCAGAAGGTTGCTGAATCGAAAGCCGCGGTAGCCGCAGCGCTGGATGCCAAACTGGGCGGCCGAAAAGTGCCCAAGGCCGTGGTAAGCCTGCTGGAAGGAGGTTGGCGCGATCTCTTGTCTCTGACCTGGATCCGACAGGGTGAAGAAGGGCAATTGTGGCAGGATTATCTCGCGGTCATTGATTCGTTAATGGCCTATGCGGAGAGTCCTGGCAACAGCAGTAATTTACCGGAACTCCTGCGCTTGATTCAGGACGGCTTGGCGTCCATCTCCAGTAATCGCACGCCGTCGTCCCAGATACGGGATGAGCTGAAACAGCTGATGGTGCGCCAGCCCGGCGAGCCACTGGAACTGGTTGAGATGCCGAAGTCCCAACCTGAACCCACCGCTGAGTCGGTTGCCGATGAGCGGGAAACGAAAAGCCTGCAGCGCTGGATCAACCGCGCCCAGCAATTACAGGTGGGTAGCTGGTTCAAAGACCAAAGCAAATCCGACGATCCGCATTACATCCGGCTGGTTTGGGTTGCCGACAACTTCTCGCGCTATGTGTTCGTGAATCATCAGGGCATGCGCGTGGTGGAGTTGGAGGTGGCCGCACTGGCGTGCAAGATGCGCGAGGGCGCGCTTATTCTCGACAGCCAGTACGAAAAACCTTTGGTGGATGAAAGTATTGATCGTATGGTGCGGGATGTTTACGACCAGCTGTCCTGGGTCTCGACCCACGACGACCTGACGCACCTGCTGAACCGGCGCGAATTCGAGCGCATGCTGGAGCAGCAACTGACGCATAGTGAAGACACCCGCACGCTTCTGCATCTGGATCTCAAAGGCTTCCGGCTGCTGAGTGATGTGGCGGGCCACAAGGCCGCCGATGAAACTCTGAAGCAGGTGGCTGACATACTTTGCCAGCACGCGGATGAGGGCATGCCAGTGTCGCGGATTGAAGGTTCCGAGTTTGCGATGCTGGTGTCGGACGAGCAGGCTGGCCCGGTTGCCAAATCGCTGGTCAGTGCCATCGAGGCTGGAGAATTCTGTTTTGATGGTAAAGCCTACGAGCTGACCGCCAATGTTGGCATTGTGCCGACAGTGCCTGCGGTAACATCTGCCGAGCGCTGGTTGAGAACTTCTCAACAAACGCTGTCTGCCGCCCGCCGCGGTGGCGCAGGGCACGTGTCTGTCTACAGCGAGGATAGCGAAGATCAGGCGCGGCAGGATCAGATCGCTGCCCGTGTCGCCAACCTGGGCGATCCGTCTGATGATCGGATGTTGCTGCGGTGTCAGAAGATCATCCCGCTGAATGCTGAGGCCAGCATGTCGGCCGCCCAGTACGAAATCCTGATCAGTATGTACGACGACAACGGTGAGCTGGTGACCGGTCGCGATCTCGTTCGTATGGCCGAGCGCTACGACCGGATGCAGGCGGTAGACCGCTGGGTGGTGGGTCACATGTTGGATTGGCTGCGAGATAAAAAGCCGGATGTCCGCGATGTGGGTGGCATCTGTATCAATCTTTCCGGCCATTCGTTGAACGAACAGGCTCTGCTTGAGTTTATTTATGAAAAACTCAGCGAAAAAGACGCCCCCATTGAGCGCTTGTGGTTTGAGCTGACCGAAGCATCCGCCATTAACGACGTGCAGGCCGTCGCCCGGTTTATTGGTGAAATGAAAGAACTCGGGTGCCGGTTCTGTTTGGGCAACTTTGGGTCGGGCCCGAATTCTTACGAATTCATGCGCTCGCTGCCGATCGATCTGATCAAGATTGACAGCGCCTTCACCCATCACCTGGCGACAAACGCCAACGATCAAGCCATGGTCAAATCAATGGTGGATATGGCCCACTTTATGGGTCGGGAAGTGGTCGCAACACAGGTTGAAACTCGTGAGGTTCTGGATAAGCTGGCGCAGTTGGGCGTGGACTATGCTCAGGGCTTCGTGATCGAAAAGCCCAAACTACTCAACAGTTTGATCTGATCCTCAGGAATTTAGCTTTTTATGTCCAAGCGCCACCCGATTATTGCGGTGACCGGCTCCTCCGGAGCTGGCACCAGTACCACCGGTCAGATTTTTGCCCGCCTGTTCGCCCGAGAAGGCATCAATGCCGCGATGGTCAGCGGCGATAGCTTTCACCGTTATACCCGTGAACAGATGGCTCGTTTGGCGGCGAAAGGCCAGTTTGGGGAACGCAACCATTTCGCCCTTGCCGCCAATCACATCGACCGACTCGAAGCGCTGATGTACGACTACAGCCACACGGGCAATGGTCGATGCCGCCAGTACGTTCACGATGAAGATCAGCAGCTGATTGCCGCTGGCCACAAACCGGGTACTTTCACGCCCTGGAGCTCATTGCCGGCGGATACGGATCTGCTGTTTTATGAAGGGCTGCACGGTGGTGTGGTGAGTGAAAACTTCAATCTGGTGCAGTATGTGGATTTGTTGATTGGTGTTGTGCCGATCGTGAACCTGGAGTGGATTCAGAAGATCAACCGCGATACCAACAAACGGGGTTACAGTCAGGAAGCGGTGGTGGAAACCATTATTAATCGTATGGATGACTACGTTAAAGACATCGTGCCGCAGTTCTCCCACACCCATATCAACTTTCAGCGCGTGCCGTTAGTGGATACGTCCAACCCGTTTATTGCCCGGGAAGTGCCGAGCGAAGATGAAAGTATGATTGTGATCCACTTCCGTGAAGTTGCTGATGTGGACTTCAGCTGGTTGCTGCAGGCGATTCCCCAAAGCCGTCTGTCCCGGCACGACACCCTGGTGATTCCCGGAACGAAAATGCCATTGGCGATGGATTTGATTGTTCGCCCCATGGTTCAGAGGCTAATGGCAGGTAAGGCGTTTGCCTGAGAGGCAGCATAGACCGCTGCCTCTCAACGCGATCATTCCACGTTGCGGGAATAGAAGATTTCCAGCATCTCCCGGCGTAGCCGGTCCTCGATGGATTTGGCTTCGGCAGGATCGAGCTCTTCTGCGTTGGTGCCAAACACGTAATTATCCAGGTTGAACTCCTTCAACATCATCTTCGTGTGGAACAGGTTCTCCTGATACACGTTCACGTCGATCATCTGATAGGCGTTCTGGGTGTCTTCCGTGAGGTAGTTCTGAATCGAATTGATGTCGTGGTCAATGTAGTGCTTGGTGCCATCGATATCGCGGGTAAAACCCCGTACCCGGTAATCCACCGTCACCACGTCTGAATCGAAACTGTGAATCAGGTAGTTCAACACCTTCAGCGGTGAGATCAGGCCACAGGTGGACACGTCAATATCCGCCCGGAAGGTGCTCACGCCATCATGGGGGTGGCTTTCCGGATAGGTGTGAACGGTCACGTGACTCTTGTCCAGGTGCGCCACGATGGTATCTGGCAGCGGCCCCGGCGATTCGTCGTAATTCTCTTTGCAGTCTTCCACGTCATGCTCGGCAATCAACATGGTGACAGACGCGCCGTGAGGCTCGTAATCCTGACGGGCGATGTTGAGAATGTTTGCGCCAATGATTTTCACCACGTCAGACAGTATCTGAGTCAGACGTTCGGCGTTGTACATCTCGTCGATATAATCGATGTAGGCTTCACGTTGCTCATTGGTCTGCGCGTAACAGATGTCGTAGATGTTGAAGCTCAGGGATTTGGTCAGATTGTTAAAACCGTGCAGCTGGAGTTTTGATTCCATGCTCAGCCCCTCCTAGGATTGGAGATGAATGGTGACAGGGTGAGGTTAGT
The DNA here is from genome assembly GCF_030718085.1 of Marinobacter sp. MDS2. Classification (NCBI taxonomy): domain Bacteria; kingdom Pseudomonadati; phylum Pseudomonadota; class Gammaproteobacteria; order Pseudomonadales; family Marinobacteraceae; genus Marinobacter; species Marinobacter sp. MDS2. Next base: position 1,522,464 of record NZ_JAVAJF010000001.1, on the reverse strand, counting down.
CCCCCTACCGAGGCCGCCACCGACTACTGACCCGGCAAACAAACTGTTCACCTTTTGCGCAGACCGGCGGAGAAAGGTGCGTATTATGCATACGGCTTATGGCGATGGATAGTGTTTGCCAGGACTTTTTTTAAACACCCGATTGTGCCCCGCAAAGCTACGGCTCACGGGGCTTTTCGAACTTACTCTGCCTCCCGAATTTCGAAGCTGTGGGTGATCTCCACACCGGCCGCGCCCAGCATGATAGACGCCGAGCAGTACTTCTCAGCAGACAGGCTAACGGCCCTTTCCACCTGCTTTTCTTTCAGGTTGTGACCGGTCACCACGAAATGCAGGTGGATTTTGGTGAAAATAGCCGGCACAGCATCGGCCCGCTCGGCTTCCAGCTCGGCGTGGCAGGCGGTTACGTCTTGTCGGCTTTTCTGCAGGATAGTCATGACATCAAAGGAAGAACAACCGCCGACACCCATAAGCAGCATTTCCATGGGGCGTGGCCCCAGGTTCTGCCCGCCAAGATCAGGTGGCCCGTCCATCTGTACACTGTGGCCGGTGCCGCTGGTGGCTTTGAAACTGACATTGCCTGTCCAGTCTACGGTTGCTTTCATTACGGTTTCTCCGTTGTTCGATCAGTGATGAGAACGGATGCTAGCACAGACTTTCGCAATTCCACGCCTTTGCATTCAAGTTGCCCCACGGGGCCCATCTTGCTATAAGTTGCGTGGCTAAATAGAAAAACCCGTAACCTGCAGGGAAAAGCGGGGATATAACAAAGATCAGGATCGGCATTTCGCTGAGGAGGCACGTCTCGCATTATGGCTACTATCATCAAGCCGGTTGAGCAGAAAACCAAACATCTGGATTACTTTCTTTCCCAATGCCATCGCCGGCGTTACCCGGCCAAGAGCACGATTATTTATGCGGGCGACAAAAGTGACTCTCTCTTCTACATCGTCAAAGGATCGGTAACCGTCATTATTGAAGACGACGATGGCCGCGAGATGATTATGGCGTACCTGAACACTGGTGACTTTTTCGGTGAGATGGGGCTGTTCGACAACATGGATTCCCGCAGTGCCTGGGTCAAAGCCAAAACAGAATGTGAAGTCGCCGAAATCAGCTATACCAAATTCCGTGAAATTGCTCAGCAAGATCCTCGGGTTCTGTATTTTATCGGTGAGCAAATGGCCTCGCGCTTGCGCCAAACCACCCGTAAAGTGGGCGATCTGGCCTTCCTGGATGTGACCGGTCGGGTAGCGCGCACGTTGCTGGATCTGTGCAAGGAACCGGATGCCATGACCCACCCGGACGGCATGCAGATCAAAATCACCCGTCAGGAAATTGGCCGCATTGTGGGTTGCTCCCGTGAGATGGTCGGGCGGGTACTGAAAACCCTGGAAGAGCAAGGTCTGGTTCAGGTGAAAGGGAAAACCATGGTGGTTTACGGCACGCGCTGATGGCCGGCAGAAGAACCAACAGAAAGCCGCTGCATCGCAGCGGCTTTTTTGTGCGCGTCAGTCTGCCAAAGCCACCGATTTGATCTGCAACCAAACCCGCAACCCCGGTGTCAGTTGAAGCTGGTGGGCCGAGCGAGAGGTCAGGCGGGCGAGAAACGCGGTGTCTCCGGCCAGCAGGCGAACCAGAGTTATGCCGGGCATCACCTCCCGTGCAATGTGATCCACCGTGGCTGGCAACAGATTCTGAATGCTTTGGCCCCGGTGCTCGTGTAACGCAATACTGACGTCCCGGGCCAGAACCTGCACGCGCACCGACATGCCCGTACTCAGGTGATCGTGATGTCTCAGCCACAGTTCACCGCCATTGAACACCACCTTGCTGAGCCGCCACTGAACATCCACTTCAGCGATTTCTCCGTTCAGAATTACCCCTGCATCGTCTTCCAGCCGGAACGGTTGATCCGTGCGCGCCAGAGTTTCCTGCAGTGGTCCCTGGGCGATAACCTGTCCGCGATCCATCATCACAATATGATCGGCCAATCTTGCGACCTCTGACGTGGAATGGGAAACGTAGAGCACCGGTATGGCCAGGCTATCCCGTAGGCGTTCAAGGTACGGCAGAATGTCCTGTTTGCTTTGCTGGTCCAGCGCCGACAGTGGTTCGTCCATCAACAGCAGGCGAGGGCTGGTCAGCAAGGCGCGACCAATGGCCACACGCTGGCGTTCACCGCCTGAAAGTCCGGCAGGCATGCGCGTCAACAGGGGTGTCAGGCCGAGCCAGTCATAGACTTGCTCCGGGGTAATCTTGCGTTGCTCGGCGGGTACCCGGCGGTAGCCGTACAACAGGTTCTTGCGAACCGACAAATGCGGAAACAAGCTAGTGTCCTGAAACACATAGGCCAAGGGCCGCCGATGCACCGGCCAGCTTTCCTGTGGGGTTTGCCAGGGTTCGCCCAGCACCGAAAGTTGTCCCTGGGCAGTCTGTAAGCCGGCAATGCACCGCAGTAGGGTGGTTTTGCCGCAACCGGAGTGGCCAAAGATGGCGGTAATGCCGGAGCCGGGCAGGTTCAGATCAACATCAAGGGCGAACTGCTCAAAGTGGCACTGAAACCGGGCTTGTATGGTGTCCGGTGGGTTCATCGCACCACTCCCGGCTGAAAGCGTCCGTTCAGGGTGTAGAGGGCAACCAGCACCACAAACGAGAACACCAGCATGCCGGCGGAGAGCCAATGCGCCTGCGTGTATTCCAGTGCTTCCACGTGATCGAAGATGGCGACTGACAGCACCTTGGTTTCACCGGGAATGCTGCCGCCAATCATCAGGATAACGCCGAATTCACCGATGGTATGGGCAAAACTCAGCACCGCGGCGGTCAAAAAACCGGGGCGAGCCAGGGGGATCGCGATGGAAAAGAACCGGTCCCAAGCCGAGGCGCGAAGCGTGGCCGCTGCTTCCAGCAGGTTTTCATCGAGAGATAAAAAGGCATTCTGTAGGGGCTGAACCGTAAACGGCAGCGAGTAAATGACTGATGCGATCACCAACCCTTCGAAGGTGAAGGGCAACAGCCCCAAACCAAGACTTTCGGTCAACTGGCCAATCGCGCCATCAGGCCCCATCACGATCAGCAGGTAAAAACCCAGAACCGTCGGTGGCAACACCAGAGGCAGCGCCACAATCGCGGCAATCGGTTGGCGCAGCCAGTGTTGGGTGCGGGCCAGCCACCAGGCAATCGGGGTGCCGAGAAACAGCAACAGTAAGGTGGTGGTGCCAGCCAGTTTCAGGGTCAGCCAAACGGCCTGCCATTCCGGGCTCATGAAATCTCCGCCAGTTCAGTGAGAGGGCTGTTGCGGAACATCGTACCCGTCTTCACGGATGATCGCCTGTGCTTTTGCGCCATTCAGAAAGGTCATCCAGTCTTGCGCGGCCATGTTGCTTCGGCCTCGGTTGAGCAAAATCGCATGCTGGCTGATGGGGCGATGCAGTGTTTTGGGTACCAGCCATGCCGAGCCTGCCGCTCCCTGAAAGGCCCGCACCTGAGCTTGAGCCACGAAGCCGGCGTGAGCATTGCCGCTAGCGATAAACTGAAAGGTTTGGGCAATGGAATCGCCGCTGACCAGTTTCGGTGTGAGTGACTCGGCCAGCCCGAGATTCTCCAGAACCTCGATTGCGGCGATGCCGTAGGGCGCGGTTTTCGGATTGCCGATCGCCAGACGTTGTGGCTGGCTGTTCAAGTATTGCAAGCCGTCACGGAACAGCTCCGGGTTGCGGCTCCAAAGTGTCAGCCGGCCCTCTGCGTAAGGAAACTGTGAACGGGCAACCGCCACACCTTGTTCAGCCAGCAGGCGAGGGCGCTCGGCATCCGCTGCCATGAACGCATCGTAGGGCGCACCGTGCCGGATCTGAGCGTAGAGTTTGCCGGTGGAGCCGTAACTGGTTTGTATCTGGTGTCCGGTTTCCTGCTCGAAAAGCGCGACCAGCTTGGTCATGGTGCCGGTAAAATTCGCCGCCACGGCGACCGTGGCTTGTGCGGCGCGAGCCTGCCCCGTGGCCATAAACAGGCAGGCCGTGATCAGGCCGACAAAGGCTCGGCGCACGCAGGTTGAGCGGTAGGAATACACTGCTGCAGGTGTTGCCATACATCCTCGGTGTTGAGTTCGTTCAGCATCTCGTGGCGGCCGCCGTCGAAAAGCCGGAAGGTCACATTTTGAATGCCGGCTTCGCGAATCGTTTGAAAATGCTGGCGGATACCTTTGCCCATTTCACCAACGGGGTCTTCGCTGCCGGAAAACAGATGCACCGGTAAATCTTGACGCCACAACGTCGGGTTGATGGTAAGCATGCCGCCGAGGAAATCATGCCACAGCCCGGTGCTGCATTCGAATCCGCACAACGGATCGGCCAGGTATTGATCCACTTGCTGTTCATCCCGGCTTAGCCAGTCGCAGTCGGTGCGGTTAGGCCTGAACATGCGATTGAACTTGCCAAAGGTCAGGCGGGCAACCAGTTGGCTCTGATGGTGTTTGCCGCGAACCCGCTTGATTAGCCCGATGAGTATACGTGAGGGAATCAATTCTGCTTTGTTGATGCGGTTGGATGCGCTCAGTATCAGCGCATCAATAGAGGCACCGTGCTGCTGTGCATAACTTTGGGCAATGAACGACCCCATACTGTGGCCCAGCAGGCTCAGGGGCAGTTCAGGGAAAGTGCTTCTGGCGTGGTCAACAACCAGACCTAGATCGCCAACCACCTTGGCCCAGCCCTCATTGTCGGCATAGTGGCCAAGGTTTGCCGGGGTGCAATCGGGGCCGTGGCCCCGATGGTGATAGCTGATCACGGCAATCTGATGTTCGCTCAGCCACTGCGCAAGCCCGGCGTAACGGTTGCCGTGCTCGGCCATGCCGTGGCTGATCACCAGACAGGCAAGGGGTGATTCGGGCTGAAACAGCGTGCCGGTGATCCGGTGGCCGTCAGCGGCGGTCAGGTTCAGAGTGTGCTGGTTCATAATTCTTAACCGGTTCCTGTGCAACCGGGCGTTGCCACTCCGGCGGTTTCCACAAATGTTTTAAACGAGAGCTTAGACTGCCGGGTTTGCCCATGTCGCGGAACATATCCACATATTCATGTGTCCACAGCACCAACAGGTTGTTTGAGTGTATCTGCCGGGGAATGCCATAAGTCGGCGGCAGATCGTCGCTCTCGGGCACGAAACTGTTAAACAGGCGATCCCAAATGATCAACACGCCGCCATAGTTGCGGTCGATGTACTGCCGGTTGCGACCGTGATGGGCACGGTGATGGCTGGGGGTATTAAACACGAATTCCACGGCTGCCGGCAGGCGATGGATCAACGTAGTGTGAATGAAGAACTGGTACACCAGCGACAGCGCATAGGCTACGCCAATCCACACCGGGTTGAAGCCCAGCAGCGCCATGGGCAGGTAAAACGCCCAATTGCCGTTGAAGATGTTGGTGGCGCTTTGGCGCATGGCGGTGGAAAAGTTCAGGCGTTCGGACGAGTGGTGCACCACGTGGGCGGCCCAGAACCAGCGAATGCGATGGCTGGAACGATGCATCCAGTAGTAGCAGAAATCCACCCCGATGAACGTCAGTATCGCCGTGAAGGCGTTCAGTTCGATCTCGAACAAGCGGTAGTGATAACAGAGCGCGTACACCGGGAAGGCAATCAAGCCGGCAAACAGCAGCTCAGTGGTTTGATAGCCTGCGCCTAGCATGAAATTTCGGATGGCTTCGGGCACATCCATCCGCTTCGGGTCATGGCGGATTTTCAGGTATTCCCAAACCGCGACGGCAAGGAAAACCGGTGTGGCGACAACAAAAATCAGTTGCCGCTCATCCAGCGCCAACCAGGGGGCCAGCATCTGCCAGAGCGCCAGCAGGCCGCTGCTCTCAAGCACAGACTGCATCATATCGATCAGAGCCATAACAAAACCCATGTTGGTTATTATTCAGGCTTTATCATGACACGTGCCCGGCTTTTCCCGATGTCCTATAGCGCCATTGTCAGTGTCGCTTTGCGACAGGCGGCCTGGTTAGCGGTTGTTGCGGTACATCTGTGCAACGGGCGCGACTATGTCCTCCCATTCCGCCAGCACGGCCTGAACCGGCTTCGGGATTTTAGCGGGCTTGGGCCATGGCACCGGGTACTGTTCGGGCTGGAACAGCGGTGCCAGCAAAGCGCCTGCGGTCAGGTCCGCGCGGGAGAAGCGGTCACCTGCAAGGTAACGTTGCTGGCCATAAACTTCGGCCAGTTCGGTAAGCACAGCTTCAAGCGTTTGCTGAGAAGCATCCGCCGTGGTCTGGTTGATCTTCATCCACTTGCGCATGATGTCATCAACGCGGCTGAAAGCGAGGCTCAGCATGATTTTGTTGTAGAACGGGGTGCCAGCGGCCAGCAGCGGAATCACCACCTTCGGGCGCTGCAGGAAGTAATGGTATACCCAGGTGCGAATGGCCGGGCCGGCCAGATCGTCCAGCTTCTTTTCCCAAGCCAGGGCTTCTTCCCGCGCTTCCGGAGATTCAGGTGTGAGCGGCCGTTCCGGAAAAGTCTCGTCGAGATAGTCCAGAATAGCTGACGAGCCTTGAACAATATGGCCGTCGTGGTCCAACACCGGCACCGACGATTCCGCTTTGGTCAGCTGCTTGATGGTTTTAACGTGCTGGCCGGGCAGCAAATTCACGGTTTGATAATTGATGCCTTTGTAATCCAGAGCCCAGCGTATCTTCTCGGCGTAGTGAGAAATGCAAAACTGATAGAGTTTAATGGCCATGAGAAGTCTTCCGTAAAATGTTTGGCCAAGATTACCCGTACTTTTGGCCAATTCCCATGGCCGGAAAGGCAACATCGGGGGTCAGCCTGCGAACTGACAGGATGGTCATGGTGAAAATCGCCGGGAATCACTAAACTAGCTTGCTACAGTCTGTCATGTCAGAGGATGTCTTTATGTTGTTACGTCGCGCCCTTTCCGTATCTGCCGTTGTTGTGGCAGGTGTAGCCGTATCAGCGTGTGCCACCAAGCCCGAGGTGAAAAGTTTGTCGGACTATGGGGTTTACCAGTGCGGCCAGCTAGACTTGAAGGTTGCCGGAGTGGAAGAAAGTGGCCTCCTAGGCATTGAATACCTGAACCGACGTGTGCTGCTGAAGCCTTCCCCGACCGACGAAGGCGCACTTTACGTAGCGCCGGGCGACACCCAGACTCGGTTCTGGGCTAAGGGCGAGCGCGCCACACTCACCTTGAAGGGCAACGCCTTGCCCGAGTGCCTGGAGCCGGGTGCAATCGAATCCTCCTTCAAGGCCATGGGCACAGAGCCCAATTGGTCTGCCGAGATCGAGAATAACCGGATGGACCTGACCCTGCCCTACGATGGCGACGTTCTGGAAGGTGTGTGGCTGCGAGAAACCGTTGCCAATCGCCACGGACGAGTCTACGAAGGCAAGGTTGATGACCGCGACATTGAAGTGTCTGTCGCACACCAGTTGTGCGAAAACCCCATGTCGGGAGCCCAATACCCGGCGCAGGTTCGCCTGACCGTAGATGGCAACACATTTGAAGGGTGTGGCGGCGACCGCGAGAGATTGTTCCAGGGTGCGGAATGGATAGTGGAAGATCTGGCCGGAGACGGCATTATTGACCGATCCATGATGACGATTCGCTTCCACGATGAAGGCCGGATTTCTGGTCGCGCTTCTTGTAACCGCTACATGGGCAGCTATTCTTTGACCGGTGAGAACCTGACCTTCAGCCAGATGGGCAGCACCATGATGGCGTGCCACGAATCCCTGATGAATCAGGAACAGAAGTTCCTGACACTGATGTCGGACGTGGTGTCCGGTCACATCGGTCGCCACGGCGAGCTGTTGCTGGAAACGCAATCCGGTGACACCATCAAGGCGTTCAAATCGGATACCGAAAACCCCTAAACCGAAGGTAACAACAACATGAAAATCTTCGAAACGAAAAGTGCACCCAACCCGCGTCGCGTCCGCATTTTTATGGCCGAAAAAGGCTTGCTGGACAAAGCCGAGTTCGTGCAGGTGGACATCGAAAAAGGTGAAAACCTGACGCCGGAATTCAAAGCGCGGAACCCAATGAAAAAAGTTCCCGTGATGGAACTGGACGACGGCACTTGCCTGGCAGAAACCATGGCCATTTGCCGTTTCTTTGAAGAGAACTACCCCGACGCGCCGAAACTGCTGGGTGAAAGCGCATTGGAGAAAGCCCAGATCGAGCAATGGCTGCGCTGGATTGATTTCTACTTCTTTATGCCCACTGGCATGTGTTTCCAGCACACCACCGGGTATTTCAAAGATCGCATGAACCCTATCAAGGAGTGGGGTGAAGAGTGCGGGCAGGGTGTGGAAAAGTTCATGCATTTCCTGGACAAGCACCTTGAAGGCAAAGAATACGTTTGCTGCGATAAATTTACCGCCGCCGACATCAACGCCTTCACCACCGTAGCTTTCGCCCGCGTGGTGAACATCCGCCCCACGCCGGAGCAAACCAACCTGCAGGCCTGGTACGACCGCATCAAGGCGCGGCCGTCAGCGCAGGCCTAAGCTCTTGGCGGCGGCATCCGCTTGTTATAAGGATCAACAATGACGCAACACACAAAGCTAACGCAGGCCCTCGAGGCCATCGATCGGGCTAATCGGGCCGATCCCAATATTGAGCAGGTCGAAGGAGCGAGCCTACCCAAGGAATACGCCTACAGCCTGCACATGACGCGTTGGTTGTTTGCTCTGGAAGCGGAGCCTTCCGAGCGGATGCAGATTGCCTGCCGCGCTCAGCACATCGAACGCTGGACCATCCCGAGAAAGGATTTCGGGGAAGGTCGGAAGAATTACTACCAGTGGCGACAGGCGTGCGGTCGCATGCATGGTCGACGCGCTGCGGAAATCATGGCCGAGTGTGGTTATCCTCAGGAAGAGTGCGAGCGGGTAGAAACCATTCTCACCAAGCGGGAATTGCGCAACGATCCAGACACCCAGTTGCTGGAAGATGTAGCTTGCATGGTGTTTTTGGAGCGTTACTTCGCCCAGTTCTACGAAGAAAATCCGGATTACGATAAAGACAAGTGGCTCACCATTGTCCGCCGTACCTGGGCCAAAATGACCCCGCGGGGCCATGAGGCGGCGTTGCAGCTGGCGGGCAACCTGCCGCCGCATCTGCTGGCCTTACTGCAGGAAGCCTTGTCCGAAAACGAGTGACTTACCACGACACTTGAGGCAGGTGTCGGCGCTGCGTATGATATTCATTATCATTTGATAGTGGATGTCAGTAGATGGCCGTGCCTGCCAACAACACCCCCAAGATCCTGATTGCTGAAGACGACCCGCACCTGAGTGAGCAACTGGCCAGCCAGCTGACTTCCCGCGGGTATCGAGTGCTGCAAAGCCACCAAGGCGATCAAGCGTTGGTGGCCGCGCTGGGGCAGCGGTTGGATATGATTCTGCTGGATGTGGTCCTGCCAACCATGAACGGTTTCGAAGTGCTGGAAAGGCTTCGGAAAACCTGCCAGACACCGGTCATGATGCTGACCAACGATGGCTCCGAAGACGAGCGCATTCTCGGTTATCAACAGGGTGCGGACGACTGCTTGCCCAAGCCATTCAAATTCACGGAACTGTTTCTGAGAATGGAAGCCCTGCTGCGGCGCACCCGGGGGGCTCTGGACCACCGCGCCGAACCGCCGAGCCTAGCGGTGGGCGAGTTGCGGCTAGACCGTCAAACGATGGAAGTGCTCTACCAGGAGCGCCCGGTCAGCCTGACCCCCATTCAATTCCGTTTACTCTGGATTCTAGTGCTGCACCAACGAGAGCCCCTGAGCAAACCCTACCTTTACCAAGTTGTGCTTGAAAAAGAGTTCAGCCGATACGACCGCAGTCTGGATATGCACCTGAGCCGCATTCGCCGCAAGCTGATGGAAGCTGGCGTGGCGGGCGATCGGCTGCAAACGGTCCATGGCAAAGGCTATTGCTTCTTGTAAGCCGGATTGCGGCAGTGGTTCACGACAAAGATGTAACAAATGTAAAACCGGTTCCCTTAGCGACACAAGTTATCGAGAATGCATGCCAAATACGAATGGTTATCATAATGGAGTGTGGTCGTTATGGCAGTTTCATCCCCGCTTGCACAACCCAAGCAGTTCCGCCGCAGTGCGCTCTGGCTGGCGCTTTTAGCCGCGCCATTGGCTCATGCTGAACCCGTCACCCTGGATGCTATTGAGGTAACCGCCGAGCGCGTAAACAACGCAGACTCGGTTGTAGATGCCCAAGCCATTGAACGATTCCAGGCTGACGATCTTGAAGACGTATTCGCCGGCGAGCCCGAAGTGAGTGTCGGCGGTTCAGTGGGCGTGGCCCAGAAAGTCTACGTGCGTGGTTTTGAAGACCCGCTGTTGAACGTCAGCGTGGATGGCGCCACTCAGGCAGGCGTGTTGTTCCACCACACCGGCCGAGTGGCGGTTGATCCCGATTTGCTGAAGCGGGTAGAAGTCGATACCGGCGCCGGCAAAGCCACAGCGGGTTCGGGTGCGCTGGGTGGTGCCATTCGCTTTGTAACCAAAGACCCTGAAGATCTGTTGCGTGAGGGTGAAGACGTAGGCGCTCTGGTAAAACTGGGTTCCTTCTCGAACACCAAAGGTTACAGCGTGAACTCCACGATTTTCGGTCGTCTGAATGATCAGTGGAGCACCTTGGTATCGGTCAGTCAGAGCGATCACGAACGCTATGAAGATGGCAACGGCGACGAAGTCCCGGGTACCGATGCACGCCAGCAAATGGGTATGGCTAAACTGGTGGGCCATTTTGGCAACGGCCAAACCCTGCGCCTGAGCCACGAAGTGCGCACCGATGAGGGTGAGCGCCCACAGCGTCCGCAGTGGGTAGTGAGCAGCTTCAACAAACTCTACGATCTGGACGGTCGCCGGGACACCACCACGTTGAATTACGCGGTTGCGCCCGAAGGCAATCCTTGGGTGGATGCTGAATTCACCCTGTACCAAACCGAGTCGGAAATTGAACAGAACGTAGAAGATCGCTGGGGGCGTTACTACGGCTTCAGCCGCAGCATCGGTGGCGACCTGCGTAACACCAGCCAGCTAGGCAGCCACAGCGTGACCTACGGTGTCGATTATCGGGAAGACAGGATCAATGCCGGCGGTGAATCCGATAAGCGCGCTGAAGAGGAAACTGGTGATGTGCTGGGCGTTTATCTGCAAGCCGACCTGTGGCTCACTCAGCAATTGCTGCTCAGCACCGGTGCCCGCTACGACGACTACAACCTGCGTGACAACAATGACCAGAAGTTCAGCGAAGATGCTGTAAGCCCGAACGCCAGTCTGGCTTGGCATGTGCTAGATGGCCTGACCCTGAAAGCAGGCTATGCCGAAGCGTTCCGCGGCCCCATGCCTCACGATGCGTTCAAGATTGACCGGGGCCAGAACGACCCGGACCTGAAAGGTGAGAAGGCGAAAAACACCGAAGTCGGCTTCGATTACGTGTATCAGAACTTCAGCCTGTCGGCTGAGGTGTATCGTTCTGAAGTAAAAGATGCCATCGCGGATGCGCTATTCGGACCGGCCATTTACGAGAATATCGGTGACCTGGAGTCCGACGGCTACCGCATCTCCGCCGGCTACCAGTGGAATGCTCTGAGCGCAGGTTTGAGTTTCCATAGCAACGATGCCGAAGTGGATGGCCAGCCATTGACTGTGTACGAGCATAACCTGCTGGGTAACACCATCGGTGACACCTGGGTGGCCGACCTTGCGTACCGCTTGAACCGCAATCTGGAGTTTGGCTGGCAGGGCCAGTTTGTTCAGGGCATCGATAATCTGGAAACGTCTGTGGGCACCATCGACAAGCCGGGCTACGGCGTGCACGACCTGTTCGTAAACTGGTTGCCCACCGGCAACGAAGATCTGCGCCTGACCTTGGCGGTCAAGAATGTAGGCGACAATCAATACCTCGACCATGCCAGCAATGCCGACTATGAGCATATTGCCGGTTATGAAGGAGTGGTTGGATTACCCGCACCGGGCCGAGATATTCGCCTTGGCTTGGCCATGCGTTTCTGAGGCCCCTAATGTTACGCACCCGAGTATTAGCCGCCCTTTTGGGCGGCCTTTTCTGTTTGTGGGCCGACCTCTCGTTGGCGGCCCGCACGGTGACCGATCTGGCCGGGCGTTCGGTTGAGCTTCCCGATGAGGTCAACCGCATTGTGCTGGGCGAAAGCCGCTACATTCCCGCCCTTGCCATTCTGGAGGGGGATGCCTTGCCCGAGCGTCTGGCTGGCATGTTGCCCGATTTCGAAATGACCGACCCGGGCGGTTACGCCCAATATCTGAAAGCCTTCCCGGAACTGGCAGATGTTCCGCGTGTTGGCCACACCTCCGCCGACAGCTTCAGTTTGGAAAGCGTGCTTGCCATGGGCGCGGATCTCGCCATCTTCAGCCTGGAGGGACACGGCCCCGGGGCCCATAACGGCCAGCTGATCGAGCAGCTGCAGCGGGCGGGCATTGCCGTGGTGTTCATCGACTTCCGTCAGAACCCCTTGGTGAATACGCCGAAAAGCATGGCGTTGCTGGGTGTAGTGCTTGGTCGGCAAGAGCAGGCGCAAACCTTCAATCAGTTCTATCGCGAACAGCTGATGAGCGTCACCAACGTGGTTGAGCAGATTCCGGAACCGGATAGACCCACCGTGTTCCTGCACAGCCGGTTGGGGCTTCACGACAGCTGCTGCGAAACCATGGTCGAAGGCATGATGGGGCATTTCCTGAAAGCGGCTGGCGCGCGCAACATTGCTCGGGACAAGGTGCCCGGGGTCAGTGGAGTATTGAATCTGGAATACCTGATCAGCAACCCGCCGGATTACTACGTGGCCACGGCCATCGGGTCGCGCAACTACGCCCGCTCTGATGCTGACTACAGTTACGTCATGCTCGGTGCTGGTATCGATGCGGGTATGGCCAGAGCGTCGTTGGCGCAGGCCACTAACCGGCCCGGGTTGCGCGCGGTAAAGCCCATCCGTGAGGGGCAGGCCATGGCGATCTGGCACCATTTTTACAACACCCCGATGAACGTTGTCGCCGTTCAGGCGCTGGCCCGATGGTTTCACCCGGATGCCTTCGCCGATATAAACCCGGAGGCGACGCTGGCGGAATTCTACCAACGCTTTCAGCCGGTCGAGCTGGATGGGGTTTATTGGATCAGCACTCAGGAGACTGCCCAATGAGTGCCATGTTCCCATCGACAAGCAGCGCTGTGGATAACTCCGCCCCGGGAGGCTCGCTGGCCTCCCAGTACCGCCGTTTTGTCTTGCGGCGGGTAGTGTGTCTGACGGCCTTGGCTGTGATTGCGGTGATCGCCTTGTTGGTGGACATCGCCAGCGGGCCCTCCATGTTGGGCCTTGGCGACGTGATTCACGGTTTGCTGAACCCGGAGCGTATCGATGCCGGTACCCGGGTGATTATTGAAGACATTCGATTGCCCTATGCCTTGATGGCCGTGGTGGTGGGCGCTTGTTTGGGCCTTGCCGGTGCCGAAATGCAAACGGTGTTGAACAACCCGCTGGCCAGCCCGTTCACCCTGGGCGTGGGCGCGGCGGCTACGCTGGGCGCGTCTTTGGTGATTGCCTTCAACATCTCTTTTTTGGGGCTGGCGGCCCACGTATTGCTGCCGTTGTCGGCGTTTGTCTTTGCTGCGGTGGCGTCTTTGCTGATTCTGATTCTGTCGCGCACTCTGGGCGCGTCGGTCCATGCGGTGGTGTTGTTCGGCATTGCCTTGCTGTTTGGCATTAACGCCGTGGTGGGCTTGATCCAGTTTGTCGCAGACGCTGAATCGGTACAGCAAATCGTGTTCTGGACCATGGGCAGTCTGGCCCGTGCGAGTCTGGATAAAGTCATGATCGTCGCCGCGGTGCTGGTGGTCTGCGTACCGTTTTCGCTGCGCAACGCCTGGGCCATGACGCTTTTGCGCAGTGGCGAAGAGCAGGCGCGGAGCTTGGGGATTCGTGTTGAGCGGCTGCGACTTACGGTATTGATGCGAGTCAGCCTGCTGACCGCCGCCGCCATGTGTTTTGTCGGCGAAATCGGCTTTATCGGCTTGGTAGCGCCGCACATCGCCCGGTTGATGCTGGGTGAAGATCACCGCTTCCTGCTTCCCGGCAGTGCCCTGGCCGGAGCGGTGTTGCTGTCGTTGTCCTCTATCGCCAGCAAACTGCTGGTGCCGGGTGTGGTACTGCCGGTGGGCATCGTCACCGCGCTGGTGGGCATTCCCTTGTTTATCCTGCTGATTATTGGCCGCAGCCGGAGGGTCGCGTTGTGACACTGAAACTGCAATCAGTAACTGCCGGCTACCGAAATCGAACCGTATTCAACGACCTGTCCCTGCCGGAAATACCGGCGGGTGCTCTGGTGGCGGTGATCGGGCCGAACGCAGTGGGCAAATCCACCCTGCTGAAATCCATTGCCGGTTTACTGCCAATTTCCGGTGACATGACCTTTGCCGGGGAGAATCTGGCGGCACTGAGTTCGCACCAGCGCACCCGCCGAATCGGCTATCTGCCTCAGCCGTTGCCGCAAGCCATTCCGCTGGTGGCCTACGAAACCGTGTTCAGTGCGTGCCGTTCTGCGCGGGGTGACTGGACTCGCGAACAGACCGAACAAGCCATTGAAAATGTGTTCGATACGCTGGGCATCCGTCAGCTCGCCCTGCGGCGGCTGTCGGAAATGTCGGGTGGCCAGCGGCAAATGGTGGGCCTGGCACAGGTATTGGTGCGCCAGACACCCTTGATGCTGCTGGACGAACCTACCAGTGCGCTGGATTTGCACTGGCAATTGAACGTGCTCAACGCCGTGCGCGATGCCACCAACCGCGAACAGTCGGTGGCGCTGGTGGCGTGCCACGACCTCAACCTGGCGTTGCGTTATTGCGATCAGGTGCTGGTGTTGTCGCCCGGCGGTCAGGCTGAACTCGGCACGCCGGAACAGGTGTTAACGCCAGACTTGCTGGCACGTACCTACGGCATTGAAGCCCGTATTGAACGCTGCTCGCAGGGCCAACCCATTGTGCTGGCGGATCGCCCCTTGCCCGCCAGTGTTCGCTGAAACCGAGGAGATTGTTATGCCGTTTATGAACGCTCAAGTATCCACTGAAAACCCGAGCCGTTTGATTAACCGCTTGTGCAAACATTTCAGCCACAAGATCGAAGCCGAGTGGAGCGAAACCAACGGGTTGCTCACCTTCTCCATCGGAGAGTGCCGGTTGAACACCCTAAACGGGGCGCTGGCGCTTGAATGCCAGTCCCCGACGGTAGAAGAATTAGAAGAGCTGGGGCAGGTAGTGGCGTCCCACCTCATCCGCTTTGCCGGCGATGAGGTGGCTGAGGTTCAGTGGAACCCCGCGACCGCTTGAGGCTGAGTGCATTGCTCCGCCAGCACCTTACGGAGCTGGCGGAGATCGCTGTTCAGCACCCGGTAGCTGTCTGCGCCAAACCATTCCAAAGACACATCCATATCGATGCCTTCCGATTGCCAAACGCCCAGTTCCGCCAGTATCGGCCCGTAATCACAGGCACCTTCCAAAACCGGTACCATGCCCTCACGGGTGCCCGCCGGTGAATACACATTGGCGGGGGCAAACACACCCAGCTGGCTGTGTTGTTGAATATTCTTGAAGTGACAATGGTGTACCCAAGGTGCCAGCTGCTTCAGGGCAATCAAAGGGTTCGCACCGGATTCCCAAACGTGCAGTACATCAAAATTAATCCCCAGGGCCGAGTGGTCAATGTCGCTCAGCAATTCGAGGGTAGAGCCCACGGTGTCTGCCAATGTGCCCGGGTGGGTTTCCAGCATCAGCGACAAGCCTTCATCAGCCACGCATTGGGTCAGTGTTTTTAACCGCCGGGTCATAGCCTGGCGCTGGCTGGGTGAAACCTCGTCGCTGCCTAATGGCCCCGCAAAGGTGCGCACCTTGTTTGCGTGCCAACGCTTTGCCAATCGACAGGCCTCGCGGGTTTTGCGAAGCGCTTCCGCCTCACTGCCATCCAGCGGCAGGTAATCGCTGACCATGGGAATGCGCAGCCCTTGGCGTTCTATCCAGTGGCCATCCAAGGCGGGCTGCCGGTCCAGATGGCGCGCGTGCACGGCCCAGAGTTCAATACCGTCGAAGTCGTTGCGTTTGGCCCAGTCGGCCAGCTCCGGTAACGACACCAGATAATGCCGGAACGAAATGGTACACAGGTGAAAACGGATCATCACAGCACCTCCAATGGGGCTTGTTCGGTATCGGGCCTCGGAACGCCGATGTTGCGGTAACGCTGCCAGTCGTCGAATAATCCCAGCAGGCGCGTCTTGATGGCGAACTCTCGCTCATCCTGCTCATCCAGCAGCTGCTCAACGCTCGCCAGTAAGGCGCTGTCGCCAGACATCACCAGCTTCAAAGCGCGAAACTGGATTTGCGTGTAGGTTTTCACCAGCCGTTCAATGTCTTCACACACCGCTTCAAACCAGGGCGCGCCTTCTGCTTGTTTGCCCTGATCTTCCAGCAGCCAGGCGAAGGCGTGCTCGAAGGCGTATTTGCGAATCGCCATCACCGGAATTTCCCGAAAGGCATGGGGCAGGTTTGCCAGTGGCTGGCTGGCGTCCGGCCCGGTGTGAGCGCGAAGGATGCGCCGCAGGGCATCGGTGAACGGGTTGTGGTCGGTCTTCATGCATTGCGCGAAGTAGGCGGCCACGGTTTCAGCCGGCGTGTGGCGTATGTTCAAACCGTCAAAATAGAAGCCGCCAGCTGCGGCCGGAGACCGCACCGAATCCAGAATCCGATCTTTCGGCAAAACCCCTTCCCACCGAAAATCCGGGTCAGACATGAACCATTCATCGGGGTTGTCGGTGGTTTCCAGCATCACGTAGTGCGGAAACGGATTCTGGTGAAACTTGTTCTCCCGCTCGGGCAGACGGTACAGATCAAGCATCACCATCACTTGTCGATCCGAGGGCCGGTTTTCCACCAGCGAGACCAGCGTCCGGATGTTGGTGTCTTTGTCTGCCTTATGGTTGTACCAAGGTTCAATGCTGATGCCGTATAACAGCTTGTACCAATCGCGGAATTCGTTATGTCGGGTGTGGGGCGAGTGATACGACAGCTCCATTTGATCGTTCACCGAAAAATCGGCATCCCAGACTCCGAAGTAAAACGGGCGGTGGTCCACCCCGGGGGTGCGTTTGATGATCTCGCACACGCAACTGACAAAACAGTGCACCTTGATCACAGCGACGGCTCCTTCTGGTCATTGGCAACCAGCAGCCGGGCCAGATCATCCACGGTTTCGAGCTCCTGCGTCAGCAAGGTTTCTTCCGGCAGATTGAAGCCGTGTTCCAGTTCCAGATGCACAATCAATTGCAGCAACATGATCGAATCGATGGCCAGGTCAGCGTTCAGACGGGCACTGCCCGCGAAAGCGGAGAGCCGCGCATTGGGCAGATGCTGCTGAAGAACCGCCTTGATGGCGGCATGGCGGTTGGCGCTCATGCCGGCACCTCCGCAGCGAGCGTGTGGGCGGGCGCTTCGCTTAACAGGCGGCGGCTGACCTTACCGTTGGGCAGGCGCGGAATGGTTTCCACCTGCTCGATGAAGGCGGGCACCTGATGGGGCGACAGGTGTTCACGGCTCCATTGTTTGAGCTGGTCGATATCCAGTACGGCATCGGCCACGAAACGTAGGCACACCCGTTCGCCGGCAAAGCTGTCGGCTTGTTTGTACGCCACCGCTTCGCGAATGCCCGGGTATCTCAGGTACACGTCTTCGACTGCGCCGGGGTATACGTTGATACCCGCCACGTTGATGGTGTCGTCGGTGCGCGCCAGAAAGTGCAATTGGCCATGGGCATCGAAATAACCCAAATCCCGGGTATTAATCTGCTGGCCACTGCCTTTGATGGTAATCAGCACGTCGTCCGGCTGCTCTGCGGAGGTGCCCGCATCCAGCGAGACATGGGGCAGTGGAGTGCCCAACAAGCCGGGTTTGGTCACATCCGGGGTGAGTGCAACACAGCCGGCTTCCGAGCAGCCGTATTGCTGGCACAGCCGTTGGCAACGGTCCCGAAGCTGGTTTAACACCGGGGCGGGCAAAGGCGCGCCGGACAGCATCACGGTATGCAGCGTTTCGCTTGGCGGCAATATCCGGATCAACAGGCTGACCAGTGTGGGGGAAGCGTACAGCAGGTGCTCCGGCACCGAGCGCAGCTGCGACAAAATGAATCGGGGGTTCAGGTTGGTCACCACATGGGGTGTCGCGCCTCGCTCTAGTGCCGCCAACACGCCACAGATCAAACCGTAGGAATGGGTGACCGGACAGGCCACCACCGGGGTGAGTGGCTGGGCCTCGGTGAAATGGTCAACGTAGGCGGTGAGTTCCCGGTCGATATCCCGCCACGAGCGGGCAATGGTCTTGGGCTTGCCGGTGGTGCCCGAGCTGAGTTGAATCAACTCGCCCCCGTTGCCTTTGGCCGGATTTGTGAGTGCTTCGAGGGCTTCGGGAGCGGCATCGCGCAGGTTGTCCCCGAACAGCAAATGGCTGCAGCCGGTGTCTTTTGCCAACGTTTGTGCCGCTTGTAGGGGCGTGCCGGGATGAATAGGCAGCACGCTGGCACCCAGCGGTTTCAGCCAAAGGCACAGGGCCAGCCAGTGGGCGGTGTCTTGCAGGCAAACCGCCAATCGGCAGCTCGCCGGATTCTGAAACGGCCCAGAGCCGACCAGTGGCGACACAATGCGGTCGCAATCGTCCTGGCTGTACGGGGTGTTATCAACATAAAACAGAGGAGTGGTCACGATAACCTCGCTTGCTGGTGATCGGTGAAAGAAGTCGTGAAACCGGTCGGGGTGATGGCCAAAGGATTGGGAACCCAATGGCTCACATTCCCGGTGTCCGGCTGCAATTTTTGGGTTAATAAGGATTCGGTTTTCAGCCGTGGCTGGTCCCAGCCAAGCCGCGACAGACGGCGCTGAAGCTCGGGGTGTTGCTGGGCGTATTGGTCCAGCAGCGTGCGCACCTGCGCCCAGAACCGGGTTTCTGCAAACCCGTAAGCGTCTTCGAGCAGCAGCGCCAGTTCGCTCAGGTTGTAGATGAACAGAGTGTCCACAGCCAGCTCCCGCAGGGCTTCGGGGCCGGACATCCGGTAATACAGATCATCCGGTGCCTGGTCGTAAGCAGCTTGGCGTTCGCCCAAGTCCGGCTCTGGCGTGGCGGCTGCCAGGTAGTTGCGGGCGTATTCCACGCTGTCGTGAAAATCCCGCAACAAGAGCGCGTTGGGCCAGCCTTGGCGCATCACCAACAGGCTGTTTTGAGCATGGGCTTCCAAGCCAACGCCGTGAGCGGCCAGCATGTGCCAGACCGGCAGAATCAGGGCCGAAAGTGTGGCGTTCAGCCAAGGTTCAAGGCCGTACCGCTCGATCCAAGACTCAATGAACGGCTGGCCGTCGGGCTGCCATTGAAACAGCGCATTTAGCGGTATCGCTTGTTCGTCCTCGTTCAGCCGGGCTCTGAGGCTGGTGCGCCAAATGGCGGCCAGCTCACCTTCAAGCGGATGTTGCCCGGGCAGTGTGCCGGGTTGCGCGATGAAACTCAGGCTGGCGTACTCCGGCAACAGCCGCAGCGGGTAATCCCGCGAGAGCCTTGGGTCGGATTCAACAATCGCTTCCAGCCAGCGGCTGATGGCGGGTGCCGAGGGCACGGAATGCGGCTCCAGATGCCGGCGGGACGAGGTGTTGTGAATGCCCAATGGCAGTTTGAGGCAGGCCTGGCCGGGGCGGTTCATGTTGAATAACGAACGCAAGGACTGGCTGGGCTGGTAGCGGTCGCCCAATGGCCCGAGATCGCGAATATCGACATCCCCCAGCTGTTTGGCCAGCGGCCCCGTACTGAGGTGTCGCCATTGCCAGGGGTGCATAGGCATTGCACCGTAGGCTTGCCAATCAATGCCCACTCGATGAAACGCCGCGCGCAGCAGAAACGCCGTTTCCTCGCCCAGCTCAGCCTGCCAGAACGCCAGGTCTGACGCGGGCAGCTGGCTGTCCAGATAGCGGCGGGGTACGGCCACCCAGTGCAGCCGGAAGCCGGTGCTGGTTTCCGGGCTGTAGCGCATTAAATCGTCGGCGCCAAACCCCAGTCGGCTTTTGAAACACGGATGATAGGGGTGCCCCTCATGAATGGCCCGATCCAGCGCTTCGCCGTGCAGGGAACGTCGATCGTTCAGCGTGCGGGTTTGGTGGCTGTTTCGCAGTTGCTCCTCGTTGGCGATGGTCGCATTCAGCTCTTCGAGCAGTTGCTGGTGCTGTGAGCGGGAACCGGGCAGCTCCTGAATAAGTTCAGGCAAGTCCACCGCCACCGGGCGCTGGCGGCGGCTGAAACTCAGGGATTCGATGTCGAGGCGAACGCGGCTGAAGCCCCTGACCCGGCCTCGGCAACGCGCCTGCAAGGTGCCCACAGGAAAATCCAGCCACTGCCAGCTGCCGCTGCGGGAATCGGTTTTGTAGCAGGGCACCAAGCCTTCAAACAGCAAGGCTTCCAGCAATTGCCGAAGCACCCGTTGCCGGGGTGTTTCCGCCAGCGCAGGTACCAGAGCCGCCTCGGCAACCGGGTTACGCAGCGCCATGGTGCACCTCAACGGCTTGTTTGCGTAGCTGGTTGGGTAGTACCGATTGCACACGGCGGCACAGCGGGTTGGGGATGCTGGTATACACCGCCATTTCCAGCTCGGCGTTCAACTCATCGACATCGTGCACACGGGTCAGCAGATTGCCTTTGTAGGGCAAACAACTGTCTTCCAGCAACATGGCCACCAACGGCCGGGCCGGGCCATCAAGGCGCGCAAGTTCCGTCTGTAGAAAGCCTCGTAATTGCCGCAGCAGCGCCGCTTCTGAAACCAGCCCGTCTGCACCAAAACGTGCGATCACCGAGAACAGTTGGTTCACAATCAGGTAATAGCAAAAACGGTCGCGAATCATCGCGTCCCGATAGAACAGTTCCGGGGTGTGGTTAACGTCCGGGCAAAGTTCGGTCAGCGTTGCACGTCTGCTTTCCGACAGGTAGTAGCCTTGGTTGTCCCGATAATAATAGGTGTCCGGGTACCCGCCCCTTAAATCAAGAAGGCTGTTCTGTTGGTGGGCTTCCAGCGCAACGCCGTGCTCGTCATACAGGCGAAGAGCCGGTGCAATGGCGCAGGCAAGGTAATGCTGGAACCAGTCCTGACTGACCGCCGCCAGGCTGCGGTTTTCATTCAGTGCCACGCCTTCAATCAGGCTTAGTAAACGGGAGTTGCGCCCCGGCAGCGGATCTTGCGTCAGAGCGGCAATGCTGACCACATCGTGCTCTTGCCCCTTGATGAACGGGTTTTCCCGGAAAATCACTTCAAAGCCGCTTTCGGCCTGCCCGGGCAGATTCACCGTTAAGTAGGCGGGATCCTGCAGGATACGGAACCTAGGCTCGCTTTCGGCAAAACCGGTTTGCGCCAGCAGCCGGGCCATGACTACGCCAGCGCGCAGCTCGGGCACCTTGTTCACCCGCAACGAGTTGGTCACTTTGACCGGAATGGAGAACTTCAGCATCCAGTCGGCTTGCTCGCTGTATAACGTCCGCACGGAAGACGTTGCAGCGAACTCCGGCCCCAGCGCCCCAAGGGGAAGAATTACACCGTCTTCAATGGCGCTTTGTACCGCCGGTTGCAGTAATAACCACTGAGCTTGCAGCGGGTGGCCCGGTAGCAGAACGTAGTTATCGGGCAGGTTCAGCGAGGCCTGGCTGCCGTTAATCAGAAGCTCCGACATTGCGCTGGCGGGCACGGCTGTTGCGGAATCTTCCAGCACGCAGGATTCGTGCACCATGAAGTAGTGCAGCTGAAACCGGCCTGTCAGTTCCGGGGCGTACGCGTCTTGCTGCCATTCCGACATGCCTTGCCGGCTTTTCGGGGTCGGGTGGCTGGCGTGGCCGAACAGCAAGGATTGTTCGCTCTCAAGAAAGCGGTTCAGGTAAAGGTGCGGGTCGTGGCGGCGTTTGGCAATGTAGCGGGTCATCACCCCGTAGCTGTCGGTCAGCCGGTGCAGCAGCTCCAGCTCCCGCAGTTTGCGAAGCTCTGGCACCATGCCTGCGGAGCGAGCATAGAGTTCCCGCACCAGCAGGCACATGGCCTGAAAGGGCTCAATCTCGGCCCAGCAATAACGCCCGTTCAGCCACTGGTGTAGTTTGCCGTAGCGGTGCCGGCCCAGATCGGAGCGGTAAAGAATGTCGATGGCAAGGCGGGAGCGCTGGCTCTCAAGCGACAGCTCGCAGATCCAGTGGCCGGGCGTGCGCGCTGATTCTGTGTTCTCTCGCCACTGGCCGGGGTCGATTTCCTGAAGATAACCATGAAGAAAAGCCTGAAGGCTGGCCTGTTCGGCAATCGCGCGGGCGGACGGTCCCATGTCGGCACTCCAAAGTCAGAATTTGGAGTCAATCTAAATGAGAATTATCCGCAATTGAAATGTATTTACATCTTTTACATTTGGCTTTAGGCCGTGCTGGATGCGACCAAACGCTGAGGCCGAAAGCGAACAAACAGTGCCAGCGCGAGGCCGAAGGTCAGCCACTCGGCCATCGGCAGCGCCAGTAGCAGTGGCCAGTCCGGTGCAAAGCGGGCGATGCCCACCAGCAGCAGAGCCGGTAACACTAGGCTCCGCGAGAAGGCCACCATTGCAGAAGGCAGGGGTTGGTGGGTGGCGGTGAGGTACACCGACAGCAGTACGTTAATGCCGTTCACCAGAAACAGCGGCCAGAGGATGGCGAGATACTGGTCGGCTAGTTGCGCCGTGGCCGGGTCCGCCGAGGTATCGAGGAACAGCCGAACCACATCATTGCCAAATAGCCAGACCGTGCCCACCAGCGTCAGCGCCAATGTCAGAATCACCGTGGCCCCGCAGCCCATGAACCGGCGGATGCGTTCGGCATTGCCTGCCCCCAGATTGCGGCTGATCAACACATGCATGGCGTCTGAAATGCCGTAAAACACCATCAGGCTGAGGAAGATCAGGTAATTCACCACGGTGAATGCCGCCACGCCAGCCAAGCCCTGAGAGGTTATCAACAGCCAGTTGATCAACAGCATCACCAAGCCGACCGACATCTCGTTGATCCACTCAGACACACCGTTGGCGAAGGCCTTGGCCACTTCGCGCCAATTCTGTTGCCGCAGCCGGAACACCAGCTTTCGCGCCGGTTTGTAGAAATACAGCGCTAGCACCGCAAACTGCAGCAACTGGGCCAGCCCCGTGGCGATGGCGGCACCGCGCAGGCCGTAATCCAGATACCCCACCAACAGGGCGTCCAGCACAATGTTAGCGGCAGCGCCCAGCACCAGTGCAGTGGTGGCCAGCCCGGGGAATCCGTCTACCCGCACAAAGTAATAGAGCACCATGGTCAGCAGCTGCACCACTATCACCCAGATGATTACCAGATAGTATTCGGACATCAGCGGGAAGACGTTGGGGGAAGCCCCGAGCAATCGATAAATGGATTCGTGAAACAGCAGCCCGACCAGTGCGCCGGTCAAGGCCAGCGCCAGCGTTGCTGTCATACATTTGCTGAAGATAGCAGACGCGGCAGCCTGGTTGCCTTCGCCCAGATAGCGACCGGCCCGCACAGTGCCGCCAATCGCTAAGGCCAGGGCCAGCCCGAACATTAAGGTAAACCAGGGAATCAGCAGGTTCAGCGCTGCCAGTGCGTCTGCCCCGGCAAAGTTGCCGATGAAAATGCCATCCACGATGCTGGCGGTGGTCAGCGCCAGTAACCCGGCCACCGAGGGCAGGGCATAGCGGAAAAAGGCCGGCCAATAAGGGCCGGCCAGGATTGGGTCGTTAGCGTCTGCGCTGGGGCTGGTCATGGCGCTTCCATGGCTGGATGAATCAGCTGAACAGTTCTTGCAGCTTCTCGCCGGGTTCCGGTGCGCGCATGAACGACTCACCAATCAGGAAGCCGTAAATGCCACGTTCGGTCATGGTCTGCACGTCGGCGCGGGTCATGATGCCGCTTTCGGTAATGGCCAAACGGTCAGAACCAATGCGCTGATACAGGTCGAAGGTGGTGTCCAGCGACACCTCGAAGGTGTGCAGGTTGCGGTTGTTGATGCCCACCAGTGGCGTGGTCAGGGTCAGCGCATCGTCCATCTCTTCGCCGTTATGCACTTCCACCAGCACATCCAGCCCGATCTCGTGGGCGATGCCTTCCAGTTCCTGCATCTGGTCTTTGGTCAGGCAGGCAGCAATCAGCAGAATGCAGTCGGCTCCGATGGCGCGGCTTTCGTACACCTGATAGGGCGCGACCATGAAATCCTTGCGAATCACCGGCAGGCTGCAAGCCGCTCGGGCCGCTTTCAGATAGTCTTCGTGGCCCTGGAAGAAGTCTTGGTCAGTGAGGACTGACAAGCAGGCCGCGCCGCCTTTTTCATAGCTTTCAGCAATGGCTTCCGGCTCGAACGGGTCGCGCAGAATGCCTTTGCTGGGCGAGGCCTTTTTAATCTCGGCAATCACCGCCGCCTGCTGCTGTTCAATGCGCGAACGCAACGCCTCGGCAAAGCCCCGCGCCGGTGGCTGATCGCCCGCCATGGCTTTTAGGTCAGCAATGGAGGTTTTCGGTTTGCGCTCGTCCACTTCCTGCCATTTGCGGTCAACAATCTTGCGCAGAATGGTGGGGGTACGGTCATTGTGCCTGTTGGTCATGTCGGCCTCAGAAACAGTGGGAGAAATCAGCAAGCTCAGACATCTTGCCCGCTGCCAGGCCGGAGCCCATGGCATCCAGCGCCATCTCAACGCCCATCTGCGGGGTGTTGGCCAGCCCGGCAATGTAAATCGCAGCACCGGCGTTCAAAGCAATTATGTCGCGGGCTTTTTCGGTGGTTTCGTCGTGCTGACGACCGAAGGCGGCGCGGATCAGTTTGAGGGATTCTTCAGAGGAATCCACGGTCAGGCCCACCAGACTCTGGCTTTTGATACCCAGATCTTCCGGGGTGATGCTGTATTCGGTGATGGTGCCGTCTTTCAGTTCGGCCACATACGTCTCGGTGGCCAGGCTGATTTCATCCAGCCCGTCTTTCGAGTGCACCACCATGATGTGCTCGGCACCCAAACGCTGCATCACTTCCGCCATCGGGCGGCACAGGGCCTTGGTGAACACACCGATCAGCTGGCGCTTTACGCCCGCCGGGTTGGTCATGGGGCCGAGGATGTTGAAGATGGTGCGGCAACCCAGTTCTTTGCGGGGGCCAATGGCGTGCTTCATCGCGCCGTGGTGAGACGGGGCGAACATGAAGCCCACGCCGATTTGTTCCACGCAGCGGGCAACTTCTTCCGGCGACATGGTCAGATTCACGCCGGCTTTCTCAATCAAATCGGCACTGCCACTTTTGGAAGAAACACCCCGGTTACCGTGCTTGGCCACAAACCCGCCGGCCGCAGCCACCACGAACGAGGCCGCAGACGATACGTTGAACAGGTTAGCGCCATCGCCGCCGGTACCCACAATATCCACCAGAGGCTCAGCGTTGATTTCAACTTTGGTGACCAGCTCGCGCATGACTTCGGTGGCACCGGTAATCTCGTCAATGGTTTCGCTTTTCAGGCGCAACCCCATCAGAAAGGCACCCACCTGCGCATCGGTGGCTTCGCCGTTCATGACAATGCGCATCACATCCTTCATTTCCTCACGGGACAAATCCAGATTGGCGGCAATGCGGTCGAGGGCTTGTTTCATATCCATGCGTGGGTGTCCTTTCTTATGATTTGAGGAAGTTGCGCAGCAATTCGTGGCCTTGCTCAGTCATGATCGACTCGGGGTGGAACTGAACGCCTTCAATCGGCAACGTCTTGTGGCGCACGCCCATGATTTCTTCGATGGAGCCGTCTTCGTTGCGGGTCCAGGCGGTCACTTCCAGGCAATCCGGCAGGGTGTTCTGATCAATCACCAGACTGTGGTAACGAGTGGCCTGCAGCGGGTTGTTCAAGCCCCGGAATACGCCGGTATCTTTGTGGTAAACGGGGGACACCTTGCCGTGCATCACACGCCCGGCGCGAATGGTGTCGCCGCCAAACACCTGCCCGATGGACTGATGGCCCAGACAAATGCCCAGAATCGGAAGCTTGCCGGTAAAATGGCGAATGGCTTCCATGGAAATGCCCGCTTCGTTCGGGGTGCAGGGGCCGGGGGAAATCACCAGCCGTTCCGGGTTCAGCGCCTCGATTTCCTCAATGGTGATCTCATCGTTCCGGTGCACCTGAACCTCGGTACCCAGCTCGGCCAGATACTGGACAATGTTGTAGGTGAAGGAATCGTAGTTATCAATCATCAGCAGCATAGCGATCGGGACCGTATGTTCTAGCAGTGGATGTGTTCGCCATGCGGGCGGTGCTGTTGGTAAAGGTAATTCACAGCACACCTTGCCTGAGGTTTGGCGCAAACAGACAGTGGATTATTGCAGCCCACCGGCTTGGGTACAATATCGGGCCGGCGGGGAAGCCGGTATTAAGCCTCGGCCTGAAGATCAAAATGCCGTGCCGAGGCGCGCAGGGTTTCCACATGCACGTGGCGGCAATCCAGCGCAAAGCGTTTCGCCGCCTGTGCCAACGTGGCCTTAATTTGGCTGTAGGCTTCTTCTTCATCTTCCGGCAGTACCGACAGCATCAGGCTGATCACCGGCTCCTTGTGAATTTCGCCTTCGTAGGCGGATTTGAACGCCTGACCATCATCAGCCCAGAACCCGGTTAAAGTTGCGCTGTCGGAAGAATGCAGCACCGTGGCCCCACCAAACCGCCGCGACAACTGGCCCGCCACCAAGTCGCCGACCTCGGCCATTTTCTCCGGGCTGATTGAGAACAGCACCAAAAAGCGGATACGGGCATTGTCTGTCATGGTTAAAACCTTATCAGTGGCGAGTCAGCGTTTGGCCAGATAAATATAGATGAAGATCGTCACCAGCAGAGCAGACGATAACGCAATGGCCCCGTTGGGCGGCAACCACAAGAACACATCCAGAATGCCGGGGAAATCATCTTTGGGCAGGCTGCGGGATGCGGTGGTGAGCGAGAGAAACAGCTCCACCAGCGCCACGCCCCCGATGCCAGCCAGAATCAATTCAACGGTTTTATCCACACGGGATTTGCGCGCTTCCAGCAGCCGGGCGATGCGTGAACGAATCAAATCCGTGCGTTCCAGCGCGCTGCTGATCAGAGTATCCAGCTGCCAGGCCGCGCAGGTGTCTTCCACAATGCGGGCACGGTCGGCCTGCACCCCTGCGCGGGCTTCCTTAAACTCCAAACGGCTAAATTCAAGGTGATCCAGACTCACGGTAATGTTCGCCATCAACCGGTTCAGTTCGCCGTTACGAGTGCGCTTCGCGTCCAACAGATCGGTGAGCTGTGAATAACTGGATTTCAGAATGGCGCCGTAAATGAACAGAATGGCGTTATAAAGCTGGCAGATGGACAAACCCCGGAACCAGTCGTCGCGGCAGTCTTGCGGCTGGTCACCCACCACCAGAATGTTGCCAGAGCCCACATAGTGGCGCGCCTGTTTGAGATCGTCGAGGGAACCGGCGTAAGACGCCCACTGGCGTAACAACTCACCCAGAGGCTGATCCAGCTCTTCCGGGCTGGCCACAATACTGCGCCCAGTCCAGAGCACATGGCTAGCGGGAGCGGTTGCTTCCTTGAACGCAACGTCTTTAAACACCGTCAGCTTGTTCGGGTCGCGAAGCTGTTGCTCATCGCCAGATTTGCGCTTGCCAAAGCGTCCGGAAAACTCCCAGCAATACGCCTGAAAACACGGATAAATCAGCGCCCCGTAAACATCACTCGCCGCATCCGACAGGGTACGGTCTAACAGGCCGGATTCAATCAGCGTTTCAAGCGTGGCCTCGTCCACTTGGATCATGACATCCAGCCGCAGCAGTGCCACCGTGTCGTCGTACAGAAACAGCTGGCTGGCCTCGATCTCGCCGTTCCAGTCACTACAAATGCGCGCCAGATTCTCCGAACGCGCCCGAGCGGCCGAATGATCAATGTCGTAGCAATCAAACGGCTGGAAGAACACCGGCAAGCTGTCGTGAGCCAGCGTGCCGTAGCCGTTGGCCCAAGGCCAATCGAACGACGTAAGCGCGCCCGAAGCCGGCAGCAAACGCTTGCCACCGTAGTAACCGGAACCACCTTGCAACGCCTTTGCCGCACGGTGTTCGCTGTTGGCACTGATCGGCGAGCGAACCGGAGAAAGAGTGGCAATCCGCAGTGTGGTTTTGTTGGTCATTGAAGGCCTTACGGAATTTAGCTTGGGGGTGGAGAGGTGATGGTTTTGGAGTATAGCGGGATTGCGACGACTTCTGCATGGGGTTGGTGGTTAATGAGAGCGGGCGCTCACTGTGTTGATTGGGAAGCGGTTCTCGGAAATTTGTGGGAAAAAGGGTGACTGTTAGTAAGCTTTTGATATGGTTGCTGTGGGGCGTGCTGATTTCGTGGAGAAAACCTCACGGGGCCAAGGGGTATAAGTTCAAGTGTGATTGGTGTGGTGCCGTTTGGGGCGCTGATTTTATTTAAAGGGACGGAGTTATACGAGCGTGTTCGTATAACTCGCTGTTAAATTTGAGGAGAACGGCATAGAGATTTTAATTGGGTCAGGAATTACGATCGTCTCTGTCCTTATTGCAGTCCTGTCCGCGATTTATGCTCGTCGGTCGGCAAGATCAGCTAAGCAATCCAACGATATTGGGCGCCTTAACTCACTACTATCTCTGAGGGTGCATTATCTGGATTTGCTGAGCAGAAAAGGTGAGCTTGCGAAGGAAGTTGGCGAAATGAATGGCGCAGAGGAAGCTTACAGAGCAATCGCTCATATCGACTCAAGACTCCGAGAAATTAATGATGAGCTGGAGATCTACTATGGGAAGGTCTTCAAGCCTTGAATTTAACAAGGCCAGGCACGCGACGCCTACTGCATTGCGGCTTCGCCTCCATTCCGTAGCCGCGCATGCTGGCTGGCGCTAAATACCGGTGATGGCCAGGTCCAGCGCTCCAACAATCTGATCTCTGAAATGCGAGAGAGAACCAATGGGGCTCTTGAGGTGTTTTTCAGGCACGGCCGAAATTTGCGGAGTTAACAGCAACAGCTCCTCGTCGGCAAAGCTGATTTCTGGAGTGAGCCCTTGCATGGCTTCGCCACCGAAGGCAGAACGTTTGCCCAAAGGGACAACAATGCGAGTTGCCAAATCGCTCAAAAGGCTGCTTTGAATGTCCACAAGGTAAGGGTAATGAGCCTTGCTGGTTTTACTCGGGTTGGGGTACACATCGAACTGTGCCATCAGAACTCCCTGAATTCGTCGCCGAAGCATCCATGTTGTTCGACAAAATCGTTGTAGCTTTTTATCGCAGCACGATTTTCTTCAACCCATTGTGCAGCTTCGCGTTTTGCAAGCTCTTCTTTCAGAGCTCGTTCCAGGGTGGCAGACAAGTTGATGTTCAGTTCCCGGGTTTTACGCAGAAGGTCGCTATTGATTGAGAGGTTCGCTGCTTTTTTGGGGGCGGCTGAGTTATAGAGTTCGGCCATAAGGACCTCCAAGAAGATATAGAATGCATAGCTTGATCTTATGCGCATAGTTATGCGCATGCAAGGGGTTGGCCAATGACTGTTGGCGGGCGTGCCTACGCTGCCGCCCCTTATTCGGGCAAATCTAAGACGAAATAAACAAGGAATGTTCAAAAATCATGGCAAATAATCGCGGCCAAGGCGGACCAATTGAATCAAGGCTGATCAGCCTCTTCGCATCGCTATTCTTCTCTATCCCAACGGCAGCATTCGTTTGGTTCTGGGTAAACCTGGAACTGGCCGTGTATTGGGATGGTTTTCTCAGTAGTCGTTACCTCGTCACCTGTATCATCATTTTTGCTGTATTGGCCCTGCTGCTCCCGAAACTGTTTCCCGCTATTCTCGGGGGCATCTGGCGCGGTATCGGCAAGATTTGGAATTGGTGGGGTTGTTAGTCTTTTGAAAGGATAGGTAGGCTCGATGAAAAACAAACGATCAGTAGGCGTTGTTCTCTTCCCCGGATTTGAGCTTCTCGACGTATTTGGCCCACTGGAGATGTATGGCCAGGCGCCGGACCATTTCGAACTCCAGCTGGTCTCAGAAAAAGGCGGTGAAGTGGCCAGCGCCCAAGGGCCGAGGTCGGTCGCTGATGTGGCATTTTACGATGCACCGAACTTCGATATTCTTTTGGTGCCGGGTGGCATAGGAACACGGGCTGAAGTGTCGAACGACGTATTCCTGCAGTGGATTGTGGATCAAGCCAGAACATGTGAATACGTTACCTCCGTGTGCACGGGCAGCGCCTTGTTGGCAAAGGCCGGAATACTGGATGGCATGAGGGCCACAACCAACAAGAAAGCGTTTGATTGGGCCACGTCTCAAGGCGAGCGGGTGCACTGGGTAAAGGAAGCGCGCTGGGTTGAAGATGGTCGGTTTTTTACGTCTTCAGGTGTATCGGCTGGCATCGACATGACCTTGGCGCTGATTCAGAAAATGCTTGGGCGGGAAATGGCGAACAGTATCGCTACGCTGGCCGAATACGAATGGCAGAGCGATGCCGGCCGGGATCCGTTTGCACGCATCTATGGGCTCGTTTAACGCGTAATAGGAGATCGAATTGCTCTTAGCCGATTCCACCGAACTGAAATTGCTCAACCTAAGCCACAAAGATGAGCTATTCAGCCTCATAAACACCAACCGCGAACACCTGCGCGAGTGGTTGCCTTGGGTCGATGCAACCCAGTCTCCGGCCGACACTGAATCCTTCCTTCAATTCGCCATCAACCAATACCAATCCGGCCAAGGCCCGCAGTACGCCATTTTCTCCGAGTCAGCTCTTTGTGGCGTGTGTGGCTTTCATCCGTTTGATCTGTCTAATCGCAGCGGCAGTCTTGGCTATTGGTTGGGTGCGTCTTATGGGGGCAAAGGCATCATGGTGCGTGCGGTGCAGGCGCTGGTTGAGCAAGGCTTTCGGGAGTACGGCTTGAACCGAATCGAGATTGCCTGCGCCACTGGCAACACCCGAAGCCGAGCCATTCCCGAGCGTTTGGGGTTTGAACTTGAAGGGGTGTTTCGGGAGCGGGAGTATGTGAACGGCCGGTATCTCGATCAGGCGATTTACTCAATGCTGGCTTCAGAGTTTCAGTCCAAAGCCTGAGAGCGACCATCACGGCATAAGCACATCCGGCGCACCCACGGCTGGCAGTTCGATCAGGGAGCGGTTTTTGTCGGCAGGGCCCATCAGAGCTTTGACCAGTAATTTGTAAGAGTCCAGATCAAAGGTTACTGACTGGCCAGACAGCGACAGATCATCGAGCTCTTGTTCGTCGTGCACCGTGGTGACGTGAATCCAGTTGTAGATCACCAGAATATCAGGCGGCGCCCCATCACTTCGATGCTCCACGATCGCGACCGGGCCTTTCCATGGCCAAGTTTTCAAGCGCAGCTGGTGAAACGCAATCTGCACTCGAAGATTGTACCGGGTTACGTCTTCTATCCCTTCACAGGCGCCTTTGCAGCGGCCCAACGTGCGCTGAAAACAGGGGCCTTCACGCTCGGGTTCCAGGCCAAGCAACTGGTTGCACAGCTCGTTTTTGGCGGCAATGCCGGTTAACGCGCGCTCGGCATCGCGCTTGCTGCGAAACAGGCCGAAATAGCTGGCGAGCCGGTGTGGTTCTATCTCCCGTACCAGTCGCGCCTGCAGGTAACCGGAAGCGTTCGGTGCCAGCTCGATACTCACCAGATTTTTCGCCGCGCGGGACCGCCGGTTGAACAGCGGGCTAAGGGTTTTGATTTGCCGCAGCTCCAGCAGCAGGGCACCGAGCTCGCCGGCGGTTTCGGTGTAGTCGATGCGGCGCAGGCTTTCGGAAATACGCACCCCTTTGCTGGTGTTGTGATCGCCGGAGAAATGCGAGGCCACGCGCTGGGCAATGTTGGTGCTCTTGCCCACATACAAGAGCGCATCGTTTTCGCCGTAGAACCGATAAACCCCCGGCCCCCGAGGCAGGTCACTCAGGATGTCTGGCGGCAAGTGAGAGGGAGTGCTTGGCTTTTGCAGCAGGGTGGCGATGGCAGCTTCCATTTGATCATCGCCTTTGTCAGCGCGGGCGCGGGTGAAAAACTCGAGCATGGCGGCCACATCGCCCATGGCCCGGTGCCTTTGGACTTGGGCCAGGCCATGACGTTCGATCAGCGAATCCATGTTGTGCCGACGAAATTCGGGATACAGGCGCCGGGACAGCTTTACGGTGCACAGTACCCGCGCCGAAAACAGCCGCCCGAGCCGGCGGTATTCCGATTTGATGAAGCCGTAATCGAAGCGCGCGTTGTGGGCAACGAACACGGTATCCCGTAGTTTCTCTTCGAGCGTATCTGCGATGGCTTCAAACGTCGGTGCATCGGCGACCATGGCGTTGGAGATGCCCGTCAGTTGCTCGATAAACGGCGAGATCCGCATGCCGGGGTTCAGTAATGTTTGCCACTCATCCACAACCTCTCCGGCGCGCCAGAAGCGGATTCCTATTTCCGTAATCCGATCGTGGGAAGAGTTTCCGCCGGTGGTTTCAATATCGAGAAACGCAAACGTGGTTTGTTCGAGGTAGCTGGTTGTCATCGTCTCACGCGAGTAGAGTTAAATGTCGCAGTTCTAAAAGAGCTTGGCCTCAATCAGGAGTAACAGCAATGAAAGATGAAAAAATCGTTCTGATCACTGGCGCGTCCAGTGGTATTGGTGCTGCCACCGTTGAGAAGGTGATCGAAGCGGGGCATAAAGTTGTTATTACGGCGAGAAGCACCGATAAGCTCAATGAAATGGTTAAAAAGTGGGGTGACGATAAGGTCGTGGCGGTAACGGCCGATGTCTCCAAGCTGGACGACATTACCCATGTGGTGGAAAAGGCCAAAGAAGCGTTTGGCCGAATCGATGTGGTGTTCGCGAATGCCGGTACCGGCGTGAACTCTCCCGGCATTGAAAACGGCGATCCCGATGAGTGGAAAACCATGCTGGACGTGAACATCAACGCGCTGTTGTATACGGCCAAAGCCAGCCTGCCGTCGCTAAAAGAAACCCAGGGGCAGTTTATTATCACCAGTTCCGTGGCCGGCAAGATCACACTGAAAGGCTCTGTGTATGGTGCGTCTAAGTGGTTTGCTTACGGCTTCGGCCAGAACCTGGCGGCTGAGATGAGGGAGTGGAATGGCCGGTGCACCACCATCTGCCCGGGCATGGTGAATACGCCGTTTTTCGATGAAGCCAAGCCGGATAAGCTGGACCCCAGCGATGTGGCCGATGCGGTTGTGTACGCGATGGCGGCCGACCCAAGGTGCGACATTCGCGAAATCACCTTGATGCCTACTCAGTAGCAGGTTCAATGGTCGAGTGTATAAGCCTGCCAGAACTGTAGTAGAGTGCCCTTGGCAGCTTCTTACACTAGAGTTAAAGCAATATGAGCAAAGCAGTACCTAAATACGGCGACGGGGACACCTCGTACCGCGCCGCCGGGGGATTGGAAGGCATTACCCGGTTGGTGAACGCGTTTTACGATTACATGGAAACGCTGCCGGAGGCCCGGCAGATTCTGGCGATGCACCGGCCGGATTTAACCGAATCCCGCACCAAATTGGCTTACTTTTTGTCGGGCTGGCTAGGCGGGCCAAGGTTGTATGCGGAACATTTCGGTAGTATCAACATTCCGATGGTTCATCGGCATTTGCCCGTGGGCGAAGAAGATCGCGATGCCTGGATGCTGTGTATGCAGAAAGCCGTGGCCGATCAGCCGTTTGATGAGTCGTTCAAGGCGTACTTGATCGAACAGCTGTGGGTGCCAGCTGAGCGAATCAGAAGTGTTTGTAGCGCACCCGTTTCGCGCTAATCATTGTTGGAGTTTGAGTCATGCAGCCGAAAGAGATTGTGGCGCAATTTATCGCTGACGTAAGTGCTCAGCGCCTGGAGAAAGCAAAAACGCTGCTGGCTGAAGAGGGCTTTGAGTACGTCGGCCCGAATATGCGTTTTCTGAACCGGGATGACATGGTGTCGTACCAGTTTGGCATGGTGGCTATTCAGAAGGATCTGGTGCTGCGTCAGCTCAGTGCCGATGGCGAGCATGTGTATGCGATTCTGGATTACCAGACCTACTTCGAGCAGATCGGCGATGTGCGGTTGGCGGTTTGGTTCCGGGTTCGGGACGAAAAGATTCAAACCGTGGAAACCTTCTACAACGCCGCAGTGGTCGAGAATATGTTGGGAGGAAACCTGCCGTCAGCGAACTGATCGGCAGGTGGTTCGTTCCGAGCTTTAGTGATCGTAATCGTTATAGGTCATGGCGACCGCTTTGAAAATGGCCCGGCCTTTGTTCATGGTTTCTTTCCATTCCAAACGCGGAATGGAGTCGGCGACTACGCCGGCGCCTGCCTGAATGTGCAGGGTGTTGTCTTTGATCACGGCGGTGCGGATCGCGATGGCGGTGTCCATGTTGCCGTTGAACGATAAGTAGCCCACAGCCCCGCCGTATACACCCCGTTTTACCGGTTCCAGCTCATCAATGATTTCCATTGCGCGGATCTTCGGTGCACCGCTCAGGGTGCCTGCAGGTAAGGTGGCGCGCAGTACGTCCAGGCAGCTGGTGTCTTTGTCCAAACGGCCGGTCACGTTTGAGACAATGTGCATCACGTGGGAATAGCGTTCCACAATCATCTTGTCGGTCAGGCGCACGGTGCCGGTTTCGGATACCCGGCCAGCGTCGTTGCGGCCTAGGTCGATCAGCATCAGGTGCTCGGCGATTTCTTTCGGGTCGGCCAGCAGCTCTTTTTCTAGTGCGTTGTCTTCGGCATCGGTGGCGCCGCGTTTACGGGTGCCGGCGATGGGCCGCACGGTGACTTCCTCGTCTTCTACCCGCGCCAGAATTTCCGGTGATGAACCGACAATGTGGAAGTCGTCCAGATCGAGGAAGTACATGTACGGCGATGGGTTCAGTACCCGCAGTGACCGGTACAGGTTCAGCGGCGGCGCTTCAAACGGAATCGACATGCGCTGGGAGATGACGGTTTGCATCACGTCGCCGTCCAACACGTAGCCTTTGATTTTATCCACAGCGGCTTCGAATTTGTCTTGCGAGAAACCGGAGACAAAATCGCTTTCGTCCACTTCTTTGCCGCGCAAGTGCTCCGGTGTGCGGGGCGCGTCGGCGGTGGTGCGGTGCAGCTGGTTTTCCAGTTCGTCGATGCGGGCCTGGGCTTGTTCGTAGGCGCCTTCAACCGCCGGATCTACGTGTACGATCAGGTGCAGCTTGCCGCGCAGGTTGTCGAATACCACGATTTCGTTCGACACCATCAGCAGGATGTCCGGGGTGCCGATTTTGTCCGGCGGGCAGCTCTTGCGCAGGCGCTTTTCGATGTAGCGCACGGTGTCGTAACCGAAGTAACCCACCAGCCCGCCGTTAAAACGAGGCAGTTCCGGCAGGTCTGGCGCGTTGAAGCGCTTCTGGTATTCGTCAACAAAGGCGAGCGGGTCTTCCACATCGGCTTGTTCCACGACTTTGCCGTTTTGGCTGACTTCGATACGGTGATCGTAGACTTTCAGCACTTCTCGTGAGGGCAGGCCGATGATGGAGTAACGGCCCCACTTCTCACCACCCTGAACGGATTCGAACAGATAGGAATACGGGCCACTGGCCAGTTTCAGGTAGGTGCTCAGAGGTGTGTCCAGATCAGCCAGGACTTCGCGGTACACCGGTATCCGGTTGTAGCCGTCTTGGGCCAGTCTGGAGAAGTGCTCAGGTGTCATTTTGTCGTTTCCTGAATTCGGGTCTGCGTGTTTATAAAAGCTCGGTCAGTGAATCTACCACCGCATCGGCGCCAAGGCTGTCGATGGAGCCGCCGAAGTTGTAACCATAGCGCACGGCCACGCAGGGCATGCCTGCTTTCAGAGCCGCGTTTACGTCTGCCGCGGAATCGCCCACCATCACCGTAGTGCCGATGGTACTGCCCAGTTTTTCCATGGCGTGCAGCAGTGGCGCCGGGTCCGGTTTTTTAACGGCTAAGGTATCGCCGCC
Source organism: Marinobacter sp. MDS2 (assembly GCF_030718085.1). Taxonomy (NCBI): domain Bacteria; kingdom Pseudomonadati; phylum Pseudomonadota; class Gammaproteobacteria; order Pseudomonadales; family Marinobacteraceae; genus Marinobacter; species Marinobacter sp. MDS2. The sequence continues at coordinate 1,486,354 of NZ_JAVAJF010000001.1, read as the reverse complement.
CACGAACAGGTCGAAGTAGGGCGCCAATCCGGTTTGTTTCAACAGCGGTGCCACAAACTGGTCGGGTTTGTTGGTGACCACCGCCATGCGGCAGCCGTTGGCTTTCAGGTGATCCAGACATTCGAATACACCGTCAAAAACCACCGCGTTTCGGCCGTTCAGTTCGGCGTAGCTCTGGTAGAAAATGCCCAGCGCATCCGGGTGCAGGGCATCGTCTTTCGGTGACGCTGGCTCCCAGTCGGTTTTGCCAGCCAGTGCGCGGCGTACCAGAACGCTGGCGCCATTACCGACCCAGTTGCGTACGTTGGCCAGCCCGGCCGGGCTTCGGCCCAGTTTGGTGAGCATGTCGTCAACGGCCGCGGCCAGATCCGGCGCGCTGTCCACCAGAGTGCCGTCCAGATCAAACAGAGCGGCAGCTGGCCAGCGAGGGTTGAACAGGCCTTTCAGGCTGCTCATCCGCCAATCACCTTGCGGGCCTGTTCCAGTTCTTCGCGCATGGCGTCGATGGTGGCCTTGTAATCCGGCGTGTTGAAAATGGCAGAACCGGCCACGAAGGTGTCGGCACCGGCTTCTGCAATTTCACGAATGTTGTCGACTTTTACGCCGCCGTCAATTTCCAGACGGATGTTGTAGTTGCTGTCGTCGATGCGCTTGCGGGCTTCCCGCAGCTTGTCGAGGGTGCCGGGGATGAACTTCTGGCCGCCGAAGCCCGGGTTAACCGACATCATCAGTATCATGTCGAGCTTGTCCATCACGTAATCCATGTAGCTCAGTGGCGTGGCCGGGTTAAACACCAGGCCCGCTTTACAGCCGCCGTCGCGAATCAATTGCAGCGAGCGGTCGATGTGGCTGGACGCTTCCGGATGGAAGGTGATGTAGCTGGCGCCGGCGTCGATGAACATGCGGATCAGGTCGTCCACCGGGGACACCATCAGGTGCACGTCGATGGGCGCGGTCACGCCGTGCTTGCGCAGTGCTTCGCACACCATGGGGCCAATGGTGAGGTTGGGCACGTAGTGATTGTCCATAACGTCGAAGTGCACTACGTCGGCACCGGCAGCCAGTACGTTATCGACTTCCTCACCCAGACGGGCGAAATCGGCGGAGAGGATAGACGGAGCAATCAGGTATGGGTTCATCGGCGCACTCTCGGTCAGGTGAATTACGGCAGCTGTATTAGCTGGTAAGTCTATCAGCTTGTTGCCGGTTTTCGCAGCGCGTGGCGGGCGGTTTTGTTAACGGTTATGCCGTTTGATCAGCTCCCAGGCCTGTTGATAGCGCAGAAGCTGGTCTTTGGCAGCGGCCAGTTCGTAATCCGACAGGTTTTGTTGCGAGATTTTGTCCGGATGGCAGGTGGACAGGCGCTTGCGGTAGGTGCGTTTGATGGCCTCGAAACTGTCTCTGCGGGTAACGCCGAGGATCTCGCAGGCTTGTTCGTAGTTTTTGGGTTTTTCGGCGGTGCTGGCGGAGCGTATCCACACTTTGCTGGCGTAGCTGGCAAATATGTCGTCGCTTACTTCCATCGGAAGGCCAAGGTTGTCGATGGCGTCTTCACAACGGTAGCGCCGCTCCTTGCTGGGTTTGCCGAGGATTTGTGCGCCGTGGCACAGGCACATGGCCATCTTGATGGCTGCGCCGGGGGCTGCTTTGGCGACCACGCGGTTCCAGAGCCCGCGGTGAAAGGGCACGCCGCGGGCGTCTTTGCCCAGCTGGTAGTGTTCAATGGCCTTTTTGCGTTGCCGCGAAGACAGGCGCAAGGCTTTCATCAACAACTCGGCGTAGCGGATGTCGCCTTCCATCACCCGGCCATCGGCTTTGGCGATGTAGCCCAAAAAGAAAAACAGCGGCTTGCGGCAACGGCGCGGCAAATGGGCGCGTTCGATCAGGGTGTTGGCCTGATGTCCGCAACTTGAGAGTTCGCGCAACAGATCCGAGAAAACCGATTCAATGCTTGCCGGCAAAGACGGCCCTTTGGCGTTGGTCATGGTTGCGGTGCGTTTTCCGTCAGCAAGGTGTCGAGTTGTTCCAACCGGGCCGGGGTGCCCACATCAATCCATTGGCCCGAATGCTTCAAGCCGCGGACTCGTTGTTGTGCCATGGCATCGCGAAGCACCGGGCCGAGTTTGCCTGCGGTGTCGTCGAGCCCGTTGAACAACCGGCGGCGCAAAAGACTGATACCGGTGAAGGTCAGTTTGCTTTCGCCTTCGGCTGATAGCTGGCCATTTGATAATAGCTGGAAATCGCCCGTTGGGTGGTGTTCGGGGTTGCTCGTGAGCACTAGCACGGCATCGCAGTTTGGGTCGGCCGGTGGCTGTAATTGGCGGAGTGGAAAGTCGGTCCAGATGTCGCCGTTGATCACCAGAAACCACTCGTCATCGTTCTCGGCGAGCAAGGGCATCGCGCGGACGATGCCGCCGGCGGTTTCCAGCGGTTCGCCTTCGGGCGAGTAGTGCAGGTTTACGCCGAATGATTCGCCGCTGCCGAGCTGGTGTTCAATTTGTTCGCCCAGCCAGGCGTGGTTAATCACCACGTCCCGAAAGCCGGCCTGCTTCAGGTTCTCAAGATGATGCACAATCAGCGGCTTGCCGCCGGCGCGAAGCAGAGGCTTCGGGGTTGTCAGCGTGAGTGGGCGCATACGCTCGCCTTTGCCGGCGGCCAGGATCATGGCTTTCACGATGAGCGTTTCTCCGGGGCCGGTACCGGGCCTATCTTGCGTTCAATTGCCGGAATGACAGTGCCGCACAACCACTCGTGGAAGTGCCGGAGTGCCGGTTGGCGGGCGCTGGCATCGCGAAGGTAGCTGACGGTGCGGGGAATGTCTCCCAAATAACCGGTTTTGCCATCGCGAATCGCCAGCCGTGCAAAAATACCGGCCGCTTTCAGATGGCGTTGCATGCCCATCAGTTCGAACCACTGGCGGAAGGTGTCCGGGTCGGCCCGATGCAAGCCTGCGTTTAGGCTGGCTACGCGGTAGTGTTCCAGCCACTCCACAACTTTTTCTTCCGGCCAGCGTATGTAGCAGTCTTTGAGCAAGGACACCGCGTCGTAGGTGACGGGGCCGATAACCGCATCCTGAAAATCGATCACACCGGGGGCGTTTTGGCCATCGCGAATCAGCAGGTTGCGGGAGTGGTAGTCGCGGTGCACGGTGACTTCCGGTTCGGTCAGGGCGCTTTCTTTTAACAGGCTGAAGGTGGTGTCCAGCAAGGCGCGCTGCTGGTTACAGAGTGTCAGCCCCAGATGTTGCTCCAGCAGCCAGTCGGGGAAGAGCGCCATTTCCCGGTCCAGCATGGCATCGTCGTAGTGCGGCAGCGGGTGGTCCGCGGGGGCGGTTTGCTGTGCGATGCGCACCAGTTCATCCAGTGCCTGCTGGTAGTAGGTGTCGGCATTGTCTGCCGTGGTTGCGCTCAGCATCAGGTTGTCGCCGAAATCTTCCAGCAACAGGAAACCCTGGCTCAGATCTTCGCCGGCGATGTCGGGCACGTGGATGCCATGCTGGTGCCAGTGTTTCGCGATGGCCACAAACGGCTCGCAGTTTTCATGCTCGGGCGGTGCATCCATCACGATGAACGGGGTGCGTGGCTGACCGGGCGCGTCCCGCCATACCCGGAAGTAACGGCGGAAGCTGGCATCACCGGAAACCGGTTCCGGGCTGGCGCTGTCAAAGCCGGGGAATTGCCTGACCCAATCGGTCAGCTGCTGCAGACGGGTATCCATGATTTTATGGTAATTCCTGAGTTGTTCTGTTGTGTAGCAACGTTAGCAGAGGAGTATAAAGAGCGTAAAACGGATTTGCAGCGGTGTTTCCGTTAACAAGCTTGGGGGGCGCGTGTAAACTAGGCAGCTGTTCTCGAAAACAGCCACCATTCATCAGAAACAGGAAGCCTGCCGTCGTGCCCAGCCGTTACCGTCAGCAGTTGTGGTTTAAGCCCCGTTTAACCGGGCTTTTGCTGGCAATGGTTGTTGCGCCAGTGGCCTCTATCGCAGAAGAGCAGGGCGGCCAAGCGCCGAGCGCGGCCGAGATGGATTGGCGCCCCAGAAGCGAGCTGCCCCCGGAAGTTCAGGCTCAAGTTCCGGTGTTTTGCGCCGGCGGTTATCTTCCGTCTACCACTGCGAGTAGCCAGATGCCGATGTTGCCGGGCGGTGCGGTGGCCGACCAGCCTCTGGAAGCCAGCGCACTGGATGCCCGTTACGAGGTGGATACCGAACTGTATCTGAAAGGCGATGTGCGCCTGCGCCAAGGCAGTTTTCAGGCCTCAGGCTCGGAGGCCCGCTATAACACTCAATCCGGCCAGTTGAGTTTGCAAGGCCCCATGGTCAGTCGCGGCGAAGGTTTTTTGCTGACCGGTGAGAACGCTCATTATTCGGCCGATTCCGGCCAACTGGATATCAACACCGCTACCTTTTTGTTGCACCAGTCTGAGTTGCGTGGCGAGGCGTCTTCGTTGTCGCGGGTGGGTGAGAATCAGGTGGTGATCACCGATGGTTTGATCACCACTTGCGGTCCGGGTGAGAACGATTGGGCCATAGTGGCTTCCGATATCGAGCTGGATCAGGCCGAAGGCTTTGGCACGGCAAAGCACGTGAGGCTCGAAGTGCTGGATGCGCCGGTGTTTTATTGGCCTTACATTACGTTCCCCATCGATGATCGCCGCAAGACCGGTTTTCTGTACCCGCAATTCGGTTCGTCAAGCGCGGGCAGCGGTGCCTTCTTCGCGCTGCCTTATTACCTGAATCTGGCGCCTCATTACGACGCGACGCTCACGCCTCAGTATATTCATGGCCGCGGCCTGTTCACCGAGGCAGAAGGCCGTTACCTGAGCCGGTATGGCGAGTCGGTCCTGCAGCTGGGTTACATCAATGAGGATTCCGCCTACCAAGACGAAGTTGCCGGTGCCGACGGTGAACGCTGGGCGCTGGATTTTTCCACCCGTGCCAGTTTCGGTGGCGGTTGGCGGGGCTACGGCGATTTCTCTGTGGTGTCGGATGATGATTATCTGAGTGATTTGAACCGCTCGCTGGAAATTGACCAAACCACTCACCTGCAGCGCCGTGGCGGGGTGAGTTATTCCGATCAGTACCAATATTTCGATGCCTATCTGAACGATTATCAAACCGTGGCCGAACGCATTGCTGACGTGAACAAACCCTACGCTCAGTTACCGGAAGTGCTGTACGCAGGAGCGGTCGATGTGGGCGCGTTTCAGACCGGAATCGAGAGCCAGTACACCTGGTTCTACCGGGATAACGACAGCCTGACCGGCCTGGATAAGGCCAACGGTCACCGCCTGCGGGCCATTCCCGAACTGGCGTTGCCAATGCGAGCGCTGTGGGGTTTCAGCCGGCCCTCGGTGAGCCTCGACTACACCCGTTATGAGCTGGAAGATTACACTCTGGCGGACAGCAGTATCGACCGCACGGTGCCGGTGTTCGAGTGGGATAACGGGTTGTATTTTGATCGCCGCTCGAGCTTGTTCGATATTCCTTACAATCAAACGCTGGAGCCGCGCCTGTACTACGCTTGGGCCGATGCCGACGCGGATCAGAATGACCTCCCGGATTTCGATTCCGATGTGAAAAGTTTTCGCTTTGATCAGTTGTTCGAGCGCAACCGCTTTAACGGCGGCGACCGGGTAGGCGACGCGAACCAGCTGACCGTGGCCCTGACCAGCCGCTTCAACGATCTGGTCACCGGTGCCGAGCGCGCACGGATCAGTATCGGCCAGATTCGCTACTTTGATGACCGGGAAGTGAATTTGTTTGGCGAGGGTGCGTCGGATCGTGCTAATTCGCCGCTGGCGGGCGAGTTGGTATTGAACCCGTTGGATAATCTGGAAATTCGCACTTCGGGTCTGTGGGACCACGACACCCAGAAAACCGAAGAGGGGCGTAGCCAGCTGATCTTCCATTCCGAGGATTATCGTTACCTGGCCACCTTGGGGCATACCTACAGCCGCCCGGATGAACTTGAACAAACCGATATTGGCACGGTATTCCCGGTAACCAATAAACTCAGCGCCATTGGCCGCTGGGTGTGGGACTCGGAACTCGACCGCACGGTGGGGTCGTTGGCGGGTCTCGAATATAACAACTGCTGCTGGAGTTTCCAGGTGGTGCACCAGAACTACCTGACCGATGACCAACAACTGGATACCCGCTTGCTGTTCCGCATTGAGCTGAAAGGGCTTGGCGGCAGCGGCGGTGCATCTGACAGCATCGGTGATGCGATTTACGGTTATGACGAGCGCGAACGGCGCCGTTTTGGAACTACGTACCGTTAAAACGAACTAAGGCTGTTAACCCTGACGCACGCCGGGGCGGCTGAGAATCTATAAACCAAGAGGTGACTATGAAGGCGACTGTACGCCACGGACTGACTCTGCTGTTGGCACTGACCATGATGGCCTTGTCGGTGGCAGCCCAAGCGGAACGAAAAGTATTGGATCGTGTGGTAGCCATTGTCGATGACGGTGTGATTCTGCAAACCGAGCTGGAAGCACGATTGAACACCATCATCGGCCGTTTGAGCACTCAGGGCACAGGCTTGCCGCCTCGCAAGATGCTGGAAGAGCGAGTGCTTGAACAGTTGATTGTAGAGTCGGTTCAGCTACAAATGGCCGACAAGATGGGCATGCGGATCAGCGATAACGAGCTGAACGAAACCCTGCGAAACATTGCAGCCAGCAACGGCCTGACGCTGGCCCAGTTTGAGGAGCAGCTGGCGGAAGAAGGGGTTACCTACCGCCAGGCTCGGGAACAGATTCGTAATGAAATGCTGACCAGCCGCGTGCAGCAAAGCCGGGTGGGTAACCGTATTCGGATTACCGACCGCGAAGTGGAAAACTACCTGCAGGCCCAGAAAGCGTCCGGCAGCCAAGGGGCTGAATACCGGTTGGCGTACATCTTTATTCAGGTGGACGATCCCGGTAACGAAGCCTCGGTAAGCGAAGCCCGTGATACGGCTCAGCGATTGCGCCAGCAAATCGTGAATGGCCGGGACTTCCGGGAAGTAGCGGTTGCGGAATCTGACGCCAGCAACGCCCTTGAGGGTGGTGACATGGGCTGGCGCGCCGAAAGCCAGCTGCCTTCACTGGTGGCTCCGGTGGTACCGAATCTGGAAGTCGGGGCGCCCTCTGACGTGCTGGAAAACAACAGCGGCTTCCATCTGGTGATGGTGATGGACAAGCGCGGTGGAGAGCAGCAAACCTTTATTGAACAGCATAAAGCCCGCCATATTCTGATTCGCCCTTCCGAGGCCGTGACCGAAGCGGAAGCCGAGCGCAAGGTTCGCGACATCTACCAGCAGCTGCAGAACGGCGCCGATTTTGAAGAGCTGGCGCGTAAAGAATCCGATGACCCGGTGTCCGGGTCTGACGGCGGGAATCTGGGCTGGGTCAGCCCCGGCCAGATGGTACCCGAATTTGAGAAGGGCATGATCGACGCCGAGATTGGCGAAGTGTACGGCCCGGTTCGTTCGCAGTTTGGCTGGCACCTGATTTTGGTGGAAGAGCGCCGGAATCAGGACGTGACGGCAGAGAGTCGTGCGTCGAAAGCGCGTCAGGCGATTTACATGCGCAAGTTCGAAACCGAGTTGCAGAACTGGTTGCGGGAGATTCGCGACGAAGCCTTTATTGAATTCAAAGGCGAGTACGCTGATATGAACGAAAGCAGCGAGGCAGAAGAGGCATCATGACGAAACCGGTCATTCTGGCACTGACCGCCGGCGAGCCGGCCGGAATCGGGCCGGAGCTGTGCTTGCAGCTGGTGGGTGAAAACCGGGCTGCCGGCATTGTGGTGATCGCCGGGAAAAACCTGATGGAGCAGCGTGCCCGGCAACTGGGTCTTGCGGTGCAGTTGCACGAATGGCAGCCGGGTATGCTGCCGGAAACTCGCGCAGGCCACTTGTCGGTGTGCCATGTAGAGGGTTGCGAACATACGCAAGCTGGCGTGCTGAACACGGGCAACAGTCAGTATGTGCTGGATACGCTGACGCTGGCAGCCCAAGGTTGCCTGAACGGCGATTTTGACGGCATGGTGACCGCGCCGGTGCATAAAGGCGTGATCAACGAAGCCGGTATTGCGTTCAGTGGCCATACCGAATTCCTGCAGGAATTATGCGGCGTTGAGCGGGTGGTGATGATGCTGGCCACGGAAGAGCTCCGGGTTGCTCTGGTAACCACTCACTTACCTCTGAAAGACGTATCGGCGGCAATTACCCCGGAACGTTTGACGCAGGTAACGCGCATTCTGAACGCCGATCTGAAAACCTTCTTCGGGATTGAGCAGCCTCGCATTCTGGTCACCGGGCTGAACCCCCATGCCGGCGAAGGCGGCCATCTGGGCCGGGAAGAAATTGACGTGATTGAGCCCACGCTGGATCAGCTACGCCAGGAAAACATTCAACTGACCGGCCCGCTGCCGGCAGATACCTTATTCACACCGCATTGGTTGAACGATGCCGATGCGGTACTTGCCATGTACCACGATCAGGGCCTGCCGGTGCTGAAATATCAGGGCTTTGGCCGTGCCGTCAACATTACCTTGGGGCTGCCGATTGTGCGCACCTCGGTAGACCACGGCACCGCTCTGGACCTGGCGGGCACCGGAAATGCCGATGCTGGCAGCCTGCACACAGCCATTCGCGTGGGTGAACACATGGCCCGTTGCCGTCAGGCAGCTTCAGCCGGAGAGCATGAATGAGTAACCAACATGGCCACAAGGCCCGCAAACGCTTCGGCCAGAACTTTTTGCACGATCCGGGCGTGATCGAAAAGATCGTCCGCTCGATCAACCCGAAGCCCGAAGACGTGATCGTTGAGATTGGCCCGGGTTTGGGTGCGATTACCGAAGAAATTCTGGCGATCAACCCGCGCTTGCAGGTGGTTGAGCTCGACCGTGATTTGATTCCGGTACTGCGGACCAAGTTTTTCAACTACCCGGATTTCAAGATCCACGAAGCTGACGCGCTCAGCTTTGATTTCGGCCAGCTGGCAACCGACCGCCCGTTGCGTATTGTGGGTAACTTGCCATACAACATTTCGACCCCGCTGATTTTCCACTTGTTGGCTCAGGCCGGCGTGGTGCAAGACATGCACTTCATGCTGCAAAAAGAAGTGGTGCAGCGCCTGGCCGCGGTGCCGGGTGACAACAACTACGGCCGCTTGGGCATCATGGCCCAGTATTTCTGCAAAGTGCAGCCGTTGTTTGAAGTGGGGCCGGGCGCCTTCCGGCCGGCTCCGAAGGTGGATTCCGCGATTGTTCGGCTGGTGCCCCACAAAGAGCTGCCACACCCGGCCAAGGATTTGAAAACCCTTCAGTCGGTGGTTCGCACGGCGTTCAATGCCCGCCGTAAAACCCTGCGTAAGGCGCTGGGGGCGATGGTAACGGTCGAGCAATTGCAGTCGCTGGATATCAACGACGGCTTGCGCCCGGAGAACCTGAGCCTGGCCGATTACGTGCGTATTGCTGACCTGCTGGCGGATTCGAAATCGTCGAACGGCAATTCAGAAGAGGTAAGTAATGACTGACTACGCCATTGGCGATATTCAGGGTTGCTATGAGCGATTGCGGGATGTGTTGGCCACGGTCGATTTCTCGCCCTCGCGGGACCGGCTGTGGGTAGCCGGGGATTTGATCAATCGCGGGCCTTCCTCGCTGGCCACTTTGCGATACCTCGAAGGTTTGGGTGATGCCACCAAGGTGGTGCTGGGCAACCACGACCTGCATCTGCTGGCGGTGGCTTTGGGTGGCCATAGCCCGAAGAAAAAAGACACGCTGCACGACATTCTGGATGCGCCGGCTTGTGATCGCTTGGTGCAGTGGCTCAGACAACAGCCTTTGTGTGTTCACGATGCCGACCGAAACCTGGTCATGACTCACGCCGGCTTGCCCCATATTTGGGGTGTTGAACAGGCGGTGGCCTATGCCCGTGAAGTGGAAGCGGTTATTCAGGGCAGTGATGCCGGCGAGTACTTCAGCCAAATGTATGGCAATAAGCCCGAGCGCTGGTGTGATACCCTCTCTGGCATGGACCGTTGGCGAGTGATTACTAACTACTTCACCCGTATGCGTTTTATTGCGCAGGACGGTAGCCTGGAGCTAACGGCGAAAGAATCGGCGGACACCGCACCGGAAGGGTACGCGCCCTGGTTCAGCTACCCTCGGCAGGATGATGTGCAGGTGATCTTCGGCCACTGGGCGGCCATTGAAGGCGATACTGGTAGTGACCGCTTTATCGGGCTGGATACCGGTTGTGTGTGGGGCGGAGCCCTGACGCTGATGAACCTCAATACCGGGGAGAAAGTGCACTGTGATTGCAGTTAGCCCTAAAACCATTGTGTTGCGCTGGGCCTTGGTGGCCGGTGCCTTTGCAGGCTTGTTGGCGGTGATGGCGGGTGCGTTTGGTGCTCATGGCCTGCGCCATGTTGTCAGCGAGCGTGGGTTGGAAGTGTTCCAGACCGCCGTCAGTTATCAGATGTACCACGCGTTGGCGTTAGTGGTTGCGAGTTTGATGCCCGCGCTACGCCTGAATCACCGCTTGCTGACCATTGCCTGTGGTTTTTGGTTGGCAGGCATTTTTCTGTTTAGCGGCAGCCTGTACCTGTTGGTGCTGACCGGTGCCCATTGGCTGGGGCCGGTCACTCCGATGGGCGGGGTGTGCCTGATGATTGGTTGGGCGCTGCTGGCTGCAGCAGCGTTGAAACGATGATGGAGACGAGCAGAGCTATGCAGGTTCAGGTTAATGGAGAAGTGATGGAGCTCCCCAGCGGAGTGACCATTTCGGCTTTGATTGAACACCTTGCGCTGACCGGAAAACGGGTCGCAGTTGAGGTGAACGAGGACATCGTGCCTCGTAGCAAGCATGCGGAATTTGCCCTCACTGAAAACGATCGGGTAGAGCTTGTGCATGCCATTGGTGGTGGTTGATTCCACCACCAATGTGGTCAGCCCCCGCCAGGTTCACGAACCGTGAACGCCCCTTCTTTTTTCATACAACTCAGGTAGGTTATGACAGATACACCGGAAATCCAGCTCCCCGAAGATAAGCCTCTGGAAATTGCAGGCAAGGTATACCAGTCCCGTCTATTGGTGGGGACAGGAAAGTACAACGACCTGATGGAAACTGGTCACGCCATTGAGACCAGTGGGGCAGAGATTGTGACGGTGGCCGTGCGTCGTACCAATCTCGGGCAGAATCCGGATGAGCCGAATCTGCTGGATGTGATTTCGCCAGACAGCTACACCATTTTGCCGAACACCGCCGGTTGCTACACCGCGAAAGACGCCGTGCGCACCTGCAAGCTGGCCCGTGAACTGCTCGATGGCCGCGATCTGGTGAAGCTGGAAGTCCTGGGTGAGCACAAAACCCTGTACCCGAACATGCCGGAAACCCTGGCCGCCGCCGAAGAGCTGATCAAAGACGGCTTCAAGGTGATGGTGTATTGCTCGGATGACCCGCTGCTGGCGATGCGTCTGGAGGAAATGGGCTGTGTGGCTATCATGCCGCTGGGTGCGCCGATTGGCTCCGGGTTGGGCATTCAGAATCGCTACAACATTCGTTTGATTGTGGAAAACGCCAAGGTGCCGGTACTGGTTGATGCCGGTGTCGGAACGGCTTCGGATGCCACCATCGCGATGGAGCTGGGTTGTGACGGTGTGTTGATGAACACCGCCATCGCCCAGGCCAAAGATCCGATCAGAATGGCAAACGCCATGCGTTTGGCCATCGAATCCGGCCGCGAGGCGTATCTGGCAGGCCGTATGCCGAAGAAGCTGTACGCCAGTGCGTCGTCACCGATTGACGGCACTTTCTTCTAAGCCTTGTCTTTCACGACCCTCTCCCGTTCGAGGAGAGGGCGTATAAAATTAAAAACAGATTTCCAGAGCGCTGTAATCCCGATATGACCAAACCAAAACCCAGCCGGCGGGAGACCATCCTGCAGGCTCTTGTTGAATTGCTGCAAAAAGATCCGGGTGCCCGCATTACCACAGCCGGCTTGGCGAAATCCGTCGGCGTGACCGAGGCGGCCTTGTACCGGCATTTTCCCAGCAAACGGAAGATGTTCGAGGCCTTGATCGAGTTTGCGGAAGACGCGGTGTTTTCCCGTTGTCAGGTGGTCCTGCAGGAGCAGGACGATGTGCGTGTGCGCCTGCAGCAGATTGTGCATCTGGTGCTGGTGTTCTCGGAACGGAACCCGGGCCTGTGTTGTGTGCTGACCGGCGATGCTTTGATGGGCGAAGACGAGTCACTGCGCAAGCGCGCGTCCCAGTTTTTTGAGCGGCTGGAAACCCAGTTGCGCCAGTCGCTGAAGGAAGGGGAAATCCGGCAGGGCTTGCGCCCGCGCACCAGTGCGGCCCGCGGCGCTGATTTTGTGATGGTGTTTCTGGAAGGGCGCATTCAACGCTTTGTGCGTTCGTCGTTCTCCCGACTTCCCAGCGCAGACTTCGACGAAGCCTGGGCCTTGGTCGCTGAGTCTATCTGGGGCTGATCCCGCCCCGGCTTACTCGTAGCCGGAGGCGGTGCGAAGAATTGACCGTACCGGCTGCCACACCTCGGGTGCCGAGATGAGAATGTCCCGGCCCCAGAGATCGGCCGGGTAGTCTGCCGGTACCTCGCCGAAATGGCCTACGGTTGCGCCCGCTTCCCAGGCGATCAGGCGCGCCGCCGCGAAATCCCACGGGCTGACGTTTTCGTAGTAAATATCCAGCCGGCCGCAGGCCACCCAGCAAATATCCAGTGCGGCAGAGCCAATTCGGCGCAGGTCGCGACACTGGTGAATCATGGCATCCAGCCGTTTGATCAGAGGTTCCAGATGGTCTTTGGTGTACGGAAAGCCGGTGGCGAACAGGGACTGCCTTGGTGACGTGGCGCCGCTGTGCTGGATGGGCTTACCGTTTAATGTGGCGCCTTCGCCTTTGGTGGCCCGGAAGGTTTCACCGGGGAAGGGCGCATGCACCACGCCCACTTGCACCTGCCCGCGTTCGGCGTAAGCAATGGACACGGCTACCTGCGGGTGCCCGTAAGCGTAGTTCACGGTGCCGTCGATGGGGTCGATGATCCACAGCGGGGTATCCAGATGCTCGGCCTGAGTCAGGTCCGGCATGGTTTCTTCCGACAAGATGCGGTGGTTGGGGAAGCGTTCGCGAATGGCGTTGGTGATGAACTCATCAGCCAGAACGTCGGCGTGGGTGACCAGTTCGGTCTGGTCTTTGTAATCGGTGCGGAGAGTGCTTTCTTCCCGTTCTCGGCGGACCAGCTCTCCAGCCTCTTTGGCCAGTGCTTCGGCGAAATCGGTTATGTCGTGCAGAGACAGCGAATCAGACATGGCACCCTCGTGATGAATAAGTGAGGGTGCCAGTCTAACATGCCGGAGTGTTACAGGCTGTTCAGCCACTTCTCCATCTGGTCCATGGCCAGCACAATGCGCGGACACGCCTGATGAACAAAGTCATCCGCCAGTTCCTGACCGGCGTAATCGCCAGCGGCCAACGCCAGTGCCTGTGCACCGTCAAAATCGACAAACGCCAGACGAGCACCCATGTGATCCGGCACAAAACCGAAGTCACTGGCCGGCAGGATGGCTACGCCGGTGTGTTCCAGCAGCGCGGAACAGAACGCCTGCGAGGTTTTGATGTCCCGATTGGCCAAGCGTTCGCTAAAGCTCGAGAATTCCGGGAAGACGTAGAACGCACCCTCCGGCTTGCGCACGACCGCACCCATGTCACTCAGGCGACGGTGAACGTATTCACCCACCACTTTGAGTACCCGCCGTGAGTCATTCAGATAGGTGTTGATGTCTTCACCGCCGTTGAAGGCTGTGATGGCGGCATACTGGATAGGCGCCGCCGTTGAGGTGAAGGTCTCGCTGGCAATGATCGCCATGGCTTCCTGCAACGGACGCAGTTCGGGCGGGAAGATGAAGGTGCCCAGGCGCCAGCCACCGGCACCCAGCCATTTGCTCATGCCGGTGCTGATAATGGTGCCTTCCGGGTAGTAGCGGGCAATGGACTTATGCCGGCCTTCGAAGTGCACTTCGCCGTAGATTTCATCCGAGAGCAGAATCAGGTTGTACTTGCGCGCCACGTTGGCGATGGCCAGCAACTGGTCATCGGTGTAGGTGCAACCGGTCGGATTGGACGGGTAGTTCAGAATCAGGATGCGCGGCCGTGACGGGTCGTCCCGGCAGATAATATCCAGCTCTTCGGCGGTCAGTTGCCAGTTGTTTTCGGCATGGGTTGGCAGCCAATGAACCGAGCGGCCGATGATACGGGCCTGAGGTGCATAAGACACCCAGCTCGGGCGCGGGATCAGCAAATCGCCGTAGTAAGCGAGCTGGAGAATGAACAGCAGTTCCTTGGAGCCGGGGCCGATCAGTACGTCTTCCCAGCTGGAGCGCATGCGCTCATTGCGATTGATGTAGCCGGAGATGGCTTCACGCAGACCTTTAAGGCCCTTCACCGGAAGGTAGTCTTTCTCGTGGGCGTGTTCTTTCAGTGCTTCAACCACTCGCTCTGGCACCGGAAACGGCGACTGCCCCAGACCCAGTTTGATGATGTCTTTGCCTTCAGCGCGCAGCTGGTTGCTCTGCTCGTTAATACGAAGCGTTGCGGAGGGTTGAATGCCTCGAACGTTCAGGTTTATCGCGTAACGGTGATCGCTTTTTATGTCCATTGTCCCTGTCTATTGGTTGGTGGTGACAATGGCAGTATAGGCCCGCTGTGCGAGCCTGTGTTCGGCCTGAGCGTAGGGATTTCCCGCTACGCTGCTGGGAAGGTATTCGCTACCGGGACTTTATCCACACTTCCACACGCCCATTGCGTTGGTTGCCCGAACCGCCAACGGGCATGTAATCGCCATAGCCGGTGTAGGAAACATATCGAACGCCTACATGGTTCAAAGCGCGTCGAACCGATAACGCCCTCAGTTCGGAGATCATCTGTGCGCGCAGCTCATCGCTCTGGGCATCGGCAAAGCCGATGAGCAGCAGGTCGTCGGCAGAGCGATTGTGTTGCTGGAGAAAGTGTTTCACCCGCAGCAGGTCGCGGTGCGCTTTGTTGTCCAGTTTGGTGCGGCCCTCCGAAAACCGGAAGTTGACGGTCAAACGCTGGTAACTGCGAGTCAGGCGCTTGAAGCTTTCGGGCACTGAAGTGTCAAGCTCGGGTTTTACGGCGATCGGGTTCTGGGATACGAATCCGGAACTGGCCACCCGAGCCTGACCTTCCGAGCTCAGCGCATATTCGATCAATCCCTTGGCCAGCTCTGGTGTTTGCTCGCCCAGGGTGTACATGAACAGTCGCCGGGACAACGGGTAGTCCTCGCTGGCAACGGTGAGTTGGTTGGGTTTCAAAGCCGGGGCGTTACCTTCAGAAATGGCGAGCAGTTTGCTGTTGCGGACCGACGCCAGTCCGGTAAAACCAATGCTGTAGGGATCTCGGGATACGTCGTCCGACAACAGGTCGTTGGATTCGTAGCGCAGTGCAGAGGCGTGTAAGGGCGCGGATTTGTTGAGCACCAATGTTTTGAAGGTGTCCCAGGTGCCCGATCGCTCGTCTCGTGCGTACAGGCGAATGGGATTGTCGCGGCCGCCCAGTTCTGACCAGTTTCGGATTTCGCCACTGAACACTTTTCGGAGTGTTTCGATGCTCATCTGGCTGATCGGGTTTGATTGATGAACCAGAATGGCAAGGCCGTCGATGGCGATCACGTGTTCACTGGCAAGTCCTGTGAGGTCTGCGGTGTCGCTGACCTGTGCCACTTCGCCGGGGCGTGCCGGCCGGGAAGATGCCCAAATGTCGGCCTGACCATTTGCCAGCGTGCGAAAGCCCGTGCTGGAGCCGTGGGCGGCAACCAATACCGACAGTTTTTTGCCGTGTTGACGGGTAACCAGAATCTGCTCGTTTTCGCGGGATACCGGTTGGCGGAACACCTGATCGTCGCCCAGCTGCTCCAGATAACCTTCAACGAGTGAGGGAGCCAGAGAAGCACCGACGGTATTGGAACCATGAATTTCAAGTTCATGGGCAGATACCAGTGCGGGGAACGCGAGCACTGAACAGATCAGAAAAAGGAGGAAAGGAATTCGATTAGAAACAGCCATTTAAGAACATCCCTGAAGAACAGTTGCTATAGAGACAGGATGCTACAGAAATGTGACATTTATGTTGCAGGTATCAGAACTTGTGGGGTTCTAGCTCCATCTGGATGATCTTGCGACCGAGCATGATGATCCGGCCGGTGTAGCGTTCTTCACCGGTGGTGGTGAAGTCAAACAGAAACCGGCGCCAGACCCGAACGCTGCCAGTGTCATCACGCTTGAACCAGAGACCTCTGAGAAACACGGCGTCGTCCAGCAGCATAACGTCCATGGTTTTGCAGTAGCGGCGCGCGGCATCGAGTACAAAGTCTTTGATGGCTTTGGCTTGCCACCAATACCAGGCTGCGAAACCTGCGGTGAAAAGCCAGAAGAGGGTTCCGAGTGTCAAAGTGCTGGCGGCCCTGTTGGTGGTTTGGGGTGAACGGTCAATTAAGCCGGTAAAGCGCCAGACTACCTTATTGAGCCGGTTCGGGGAATTGTTGCGGGGGAAGGCGTTTGGCCGCCACCCGAAGCAATCAGCTTGGGTGGCGGCCAAATATCCGGTCAGCTAGTGCTCTTGGCGACCTCTTTTTCATTCTTGTATTCGTCACCGGCCTCGCCGTGATGATCACGGGCCAGCAGGATGTAGAACGCTGGCAGCACGAACACAGTGAACAAGGTACCAATGCCCAGACCGGCACTGATGGTCAGGCCAATGGCGAACCGGCTTTCTGCCCCGGGGCCCACGGCGATCAGCAGCGGCACCATCGCAAAGATCAGGGCCAGTGAGGTCATGATGATCGGGCGCAAACGAATGGCGGCAGCTTCGACCACGGCATCGACTTTGTTCAGGCCACGCTCTTTTTGCAGCTGGTTGGCGAATTCCACGATCAAGATACCGTTTTTGGACACCACCCCGATCAGCGTAATCAGTCCCACCTGGGTGTAGATGTTCATGGTGGCAAAGCCGAGCACGATAAACACCATGGCCCCGGCCACCGACATGGGGACAGAAACCAGAATGATGATCGGGTCGCGCCAGCTTTCAAACTGCGCTGCCAGTACCAGGTAAATCACCAGCAGCGACAGGAAGAAGGTCACCACCAGAGCACTGCCCTGGTTTGCCAGCTGGCGTGAGGCCCCGGTGTAGTCAAAGCTGAAGCCTTGCGGGAACACTTCTTCCGCGGTCTTCTCGATGAACTCCATCGCGGTGCCGGCGGCAACACCCGGCATCACCACGCCTTCCAGCGTCAGTGAATTTTGCTGGTTGAACTGGGTGCGGTTAGACGGTTCGACTTCTTCGGTGAAGCTGGCGACACTGGATAAGGGCACCAGTTCGCCGCTGCCGGTGCGAATGTAGTAGTCGTCCAGCGATTCCTTGCTGGGGCGGAACTGATCGTCAACCTGTGGAATCACCTGGTAGGAGCGGCCTTCCATGTTAAAGCGGTTGATGTAGCCACCGCTGAGCATGCTGGACAGCGATTGCCCGACTTCCTGCATCGACAGGCCCAGATCCGCGACACGGTCACGATCAATGTGAATTTTGGTGACCGGTTTGTCGAAGTTGATCGACTTCTTCAGGAACATGAAGTTGCCGCTCTGCATCGCCTTGCCGAGTATTTCGTCGGCTACCTGATCCAGCTGTTCGTAGGTACCGCCGGTACTGATCACGAACTGGAACGGCAGGCCGCCGCCGGAACCCGGCAATGAAGGCAGCGGGAATACCGCTGTCTGCAGGCCGGTGACCTTTTTCAGTTCGGCGTCCAGTTTTGGCTGAACCTCAAACTGGCTGACCTCACGTTCACTCCAGGGCGCCATTTTGAAGCCGCCAAAGACGGCGTTCGGGCTGGTGATGCCGATGATCATGAAGTCTTCTTTGTAGCCCGGCAGTTCTGTCATCCGTTCTTGTACTTCCTGACCGTGTTCAAGCAGGTAGTCCAAGGTGGATGTTTCGGGGCCCAGGCCCTGATGGAACAGGATGCCCTGATCTTCGGTCGGGGCCAGTTCGCTCTGACTCATCATTTGCATGAAGTAGATCGAGCCCAGCACCACCAGCGCGAAGAACACGACAACAGATTTGGTTTCCATCAGCGACGACAGCGCTGCTTTGTAGCCATTGGCGATGCCGTTGAAGAACTTCTCGACCAGCTGCTCGAACTTTCCGGGTTCGCCGTGGGGCTTCAATACCTTGGCGGACAACATCGGTGAAAGGGTCAGTGCGACGATACCGGAAATCACCACAGTGCCGGCCAGGGTGAACGCGAATTCGGTGAACAGCGAGCCAACCAGCCCGCCCATGAAACCGATGGGCACGTATACGGCCACCAAGGTGGTGGTCATGGCAATGATGGGGGTGGCCATTTCGCGGGCGCCGTTAATGGCGGCTTCAAACCGGGACTCACCTTGCTCGATGTGTCGGTGCACGTTTTCCACCATGATGATGGCGTCATCCACCACCAGACCGATCGCCAGAACCATCGACAGCAGGGTTAGCAGGTTCAGAGTGAAACCGAACATCAGCATGATGAACGCGCCACCGATCAAGGACAGCGGAACGGCAACGGATGGCACCACTGAGGCGCGGATCGATCCCAGACACAGGAACACCACTACCAGTACGATGATCATGGCTTCAATCAGAGTGCGTACCACCTCATTGATGGAGTCTTCGATGAAGTCCGAGGCATCGTACGCAAGGCGCACGCCCATACCGCTGGGCAGTTGGCTTTCAATATCCGGCAGTTCGGTTTTTACCAGATCGGCAACGGTGAGCGGGTTGGCGCCCGGCGCAATTTCGATGGCCACGTAGGTCGCCGGCTGACCTTTATACAGTGCAATCTTGTCGTAGGTCTGGGAGCCGAGTTCGACCCGGGCGATGTCCTGCAGGCGAATCAGGGTGCCGTTGGACTGCTTGACCACCAGATTGCGGAACGCATCCGGGTCGGCAATGTCGGTATCACTGGTCAGGCTGATCTCGGTGTATTTGCCGCGGGTTTTGCCCACAGCGGCCTGATAGTTGTTGGCTCTGAGCTTGGCGGCGACTTCGGTTGGCGTCAGATCCACCGCAGCCAGACGCTCAGGGTCCAGCCAAACCCGCAACGCGAAGGTTCGGCCCAGCAGCTGGGCTTTACCCACACCGGGCAGCGCCTGCAGTTTCGGCTGCACCACACGGGTCAGGTAATCGGTAATTTGCGGGACATCCAGCTCGGTGCTGTAGAACGCGATGTACATCAGCGCGGTGCTGTCACCGGTGGTTGAAGTAATCACCGGGTCCTGAGCTTCTGCCGGCAGCACGTTACGCTGACTGGCGACCTTGGCCTGAATTTCCGCCAGCGCGTCATTAGCGTCGTAGTTCAGCTCCATTTTGGCCTGAATGGTAGACACGCTTTGCGAGCTGGTGGAGGTCAGGTAATCGATGCCACTGGCTTCCGCAATGGCCTGCTGCAGGGGCGTGGTGATGAAGCCCTTGATCAGATCCGAGCTGGCACCGGGGTAGGACGTGGTGACGGTTACCGTGGTGCTTTCCAGTTTCGGGTACTGGCGGATTTCCATTTCCATGGCGGCCCGGGCACCCACCAACAGGATCAGCAAGCTGACCACTGTGGCGAGAACCGGCCGATGGACGAATATGTCGGTGAAACGCATTATTCAGACGCCTCCTTGTCGGATTCGTCCTGAATCTTGACGCGCTGGCCGGCGCGCAGTCTCAGCAAGCCTTTGGATACTACGGTTTCACCCGCTTCCAGGCCTGAGGTGATTGCGGTGCGGCCATTGCGAACTTCACCGGTGGTGACCGTGCGACGCTCGACGATCTGCTCGCCGTTGTCGTTTTCGGTCACCACAAACACGAAGTTGCCGTAGGTGTTGTAGGAGATCGCCGTACGAGGAAGCGTAACGACCTTATTTTCTCTGGGCTGGCCGGTCTGAATGGTCGCGAACATGCCCGGGCGCAGCAGGTGCTCATCATTGTTCAGTGTGGCGCGAATTCGCACGGTGCGGGTTTCCGGGCTGACCGAGGTGTTGATGGCGCTGACTGTTCCTTCAAACTTTTGCTCAGGTACGGCCGCAACCGTGACCGACACCGGGTAGCCACGGTCAACATTTGCCAGATGCTTCTCGGACAAGGTGTAGTCTACGTAGATGGGATTCAGCATGTTGACTTCGACAATCGGGCTGCCGGTAGGGAGGTATTCACCCTGGTTAACCATGCGAATGCCGAGTGTGCCGTCAAACGGCGCCCGAATGATCTTCTTGTCGCGCTGTGCTTGTGCTTCGTTGACGCGGGCATGAGCAGCGTCGTAGTTTGCTTTCGCGGTATCGTATTGAGACTGGGACACAGCGCGCTTGGGCAGAAGATCGGAAATACGCTTGAATTCCTGATCGGCCAGGCTTGCTTCTGCTTTGCGGGTGCGTAACGCAGCCTCGTCAATAGCGGCGTCCAGCTCAATCAGTACATCGCCTTTTTTAACGGTGTCGCCAGATTCGAAGTTGATGGTTTTGATCACTCCGGGCACTTCGTTGGAAACTGCAATGCCGTTTACAGCTTCGATGCTGCCTACGGCCTTGATAGATGGCTGCCAGTTCTCGGTTGTTGATTGAGTGACAGAGATGAGGGCCGGCGGTTGTGGCTGTGACAGCATCTCTTTCAGTTGGCCAAATTGCATGAACTTGTAGCCGAAGATGCCGCCGAGCACGACACCTAGAAAAATAATGGCGATGACAAAACGGGATGCGGTGCGCATAGATGAGTTCCTGGGGCTGGTTTCCTGATGCGTATTCCGTCGCCAAGACTATGAAAAGCGGAAGCTTGTTATGGCGAGCTCAGAGCTGATGACGTTTGCATTTAAAACAGACGCAAATGGTCAGTAAGCGTAGCGCGTAGCATGCTACAAAAGTTGTACGGTTTTGTCATTAACTTGGTTGCTTTATAAGACCATTTTTTGTGCAAATTAACGCCAGTTTCATCAATAGTAGGTGTAATTAAGTAATTTGGGGGCAGACGGCTGAATTTGATTCGTGCGTGACACCGCTGAACGCAGTACATTGGCTGTCAACCGTTGGCGTGATGATCCCCGAGCCGTGATAGGAGAATATTGAATTATGCAGCTGGTACTTGGCCTGGCTCTGGCCATCGCAGTATTCGTTGTGCTTAAAAAGTGGGGTGCTTTGTCTCCTCAGGGGCAGAAGGCCGCCATCTGGAAAATTGTGTTGGTGGCTGGCGGCGCGATGCTGTTGTTTATGGTACTGACCGGGCGAGTGCACGTTCTGACAGCGGCGGTGGCCGCGCTGGTCCCTTTGTTGCGTAAGCTGCCCGCGCTGCTCCGATATGCGCCTTTGTTCCGTAAAATGATGGGGGATTCGTCTGGGCGGCGGAGCGATGGCGCTTCGGGCCAGAATGGTTCGTCGTCCGGGCAAAGTGCTTCGGCCGGGGGCACGATGTCCGAACAAGAAGCCTGCGACATACTGGGTGTGCAGCCGGGATGCTCACGGGATGAGGTTGTTGCTGCTCACCGGAAGCTGATGCAGAAACTGCATCCGGATCGCGGTGGTAACGATTATCTGGCCGCCAAACTGAACGAGGCCCGCGATCTGTTGATCGGCAAACGTGGCGTGTGAATCAGGGTAGAACGTCCACTTTCACGTCAATTGACAGGTTGTTGTCTTGCTTGCCGTTAACCCGGTACAGAATGCCGTCCTGTTGCCGGGTTTCCTGAGTTCGGGTGCCGCCGAGTGATACCCATTGCCCGGGTTGAACGCGCCGTATGGTCATCAGTGCTTCGGTTTCATAGCCTTCCAGAGCGGCCGGGTCTTCCTCGAAAGAAACAATATTCAACTCGATGGCTTGATCCGATATAGCTTGTGGGCTCACCACGAAGCCGCTGCGAGTCTCCACCTTTTCAAGAATCACTGCCGGATTTCGGCCACTCTGAACGGCGAATGGCAAGCTGCGAACGTTGCCCGAGGTGATGTGTGCGGATTGGCCGTCCTGAACAACCAGTTGGCGTACTGTGTTTGAGTTTGTGCTGTAGGTGCGGCTTTGCACGCTGGCATTGGCTGTGTTGTTGCTAATGCTGACGCCGGCTCCGGTTTGTTTGCCTCCGATGTCTTGCCGGTTGCGCACGCTGATGCGCATTTGAACCGGTGGCACGTCCAGGGTGTTGACCAGTGTGCCGATTTCATCGAGTAACGCCGGTTCGCCCCGAACCACCAACTGCAGGCCCCTAGCTGTGACGGTAACGGGGGCTTGTTGGTAGAGCGCCCGGATCTGCTGCGAGACGTCTTCAGCGGTGCGGTTTTGGAGTTGGTAAATGCGGGCTTCGGGTTCCGCCTTAACACTGGAGGCAAACACTGACAAGGCCAACAGGAGGGCGGTGCCGAGTGCTGACAAGCGGGCAAGCCGGTTCAATTTTACGATATTCATGCAAAGCTCCACTATCCATTGTTTCGACAGCTGCCGACCAAATAATCAGAATTGCCGGTTGCCAACCCTAAAACCGTGGGTATATAGTAAAAAGCATGAAGACACTACACGCAGCCTGTCAATTGAATGTTCTGAAAGCTTTCGGTGAAAACCTGAAGGCCGCAGGTTCTGCTGTGTATTTTTGGTGGTGTGGTTATGGCTTTTATTTTAGCCAGAGCTCGGGCCGCCCATAAGATCTTCATCGACCGAATTTAGCGAGGAAGGCAGCCCGGCAAGCAACCCAGGCTGCCACCGGACTCAAAAAGCCCCGACTGGTAGCCCAGCCGGGGCTTTTTTGATTCTGACTTAGGGAAAACGGGAACACGGATATGAACATGCCTCTGAAAACTGAAACGTTGGACACGGTATCGTCGACCACTTGCCAGCCTCGCCACGAAGCGAAGCTGCCGACCTCCAATGAGCTGCGCCAACAGTTTCCTGCCGGTGAGCCACTGACCCGGGCCATCGCCGGCTACCGAGAGCAGATTCGCAACGTGCTGAACGGCCAAGACCCGCGCACGCTGATCGTTATCGGGCCTTGCTCGATTCACGATGAACAAGCCGCGCTGGATTACGGCACCAAGCTGAAAGCATTGTCGGATGAGGTCAGTGACCGGTTCCTGATTGTGATGCGTGCCTACCTTGAAAAACCTCGGACAACGGTGGGCTGGAAAGGCCTGTTGTACGACCCTGCCCGAACCGGTGAAGGGGATTTGAATCAGGGCCTGGTGCGTTCCCGCAAGTTGCTGTTGGCTCTGTCCGAGCTGGGTTTGCCGCTGGCTACTGAAGCATTGAGCCCGTTCATGATGGATTACCTCGGAGATTTGGTAAGCTGGACAGCCATTGGTGCCCGCACCACGGAATCGCAGATTCACCGCGAACTGGTCAGCGGTTTGCCGATGCCTACCGGTTTCAAAAACGGCACCGACGGTGGCGTTGATGTGGCCATCAATGCCATGAAATCGGCGGCGCATTCCCATCATCACATGGGCATTTCCCGTTCGGGAGCGCCAGCGATGATTACCACCTCTGGAAACCCCGATACCCATCTGGTGCTGCGTGGTGGCCGGGGCGTGACGAATTACGACGAGGCGAGTATTGCTCGGGCGGTGAAGCAATTGCAGAGCGCCGGGGTGTCAGCGTCGGTGATGGTGGATTGCAGTCACGATAACGCCTGCAAACAGGCGGAACGGCAAGTCGAGATTGCTCAAGAAGTGATGGCTCAGAAGCGCAACGGCAATACCCACATCAAAGGCCTGATGCTGGAAAGCTTCCTGGCCTTCGGCCGCCAGGACGACGGCGAAGACCTGGTTTACGGCTGCTCTATTACTGACCCGTGCCTGGGCTGGGAGCAGACAGAGGCTCTGATCCGCTCACTGTAGAGAACAAAAGCTGCCCGGCCAGCAGCACCAGAACGCCGCCCATGACCCTGTCGAGCCAGTGTCCGAACCGGTTGAAGCCCCGGCGGACACGGGGGTGGGTGAAGAACAGCGCGACCAGGGTAAACCACAAGCCGGTGGCCACCGCCATGTAAAAGCCGTAGCCGGCCTGAAGCAGCACCGGCGTCTCTGGGTTGATGACCACCGAGAACAATGACACGAAAAACAGTGTCGCTTTCGGGTTAAGCACATTGGTCAGAAAACCGAGGCGAAACGCAGCCCAGCCTGACTGCACCTTTCCATTCTTCGTTTCTACGTGAATGCCACCGGGCTTGGCCCGTAGACAATGCCAGGCAATCCACAACAAATACAGAGCACCAATGACCTTTAGTACGGTAAACAGCATCACCGATTGCTGGATGATCAGCCCGATGCCCAGTAGCGAATAGCCTACGTGCAACAAAATCCCCAGCCCGATACCTACAGCGCTGAGCAGCGCATTTCGGCGCGTCTGGGTGATCGCCTGGCGCAGCATCACCGCGAAATCCGGCCCGGGGCTGGCGACGGCCAACAGGTGAATTAACGCCACGGTAAGAAATTCCAGCCAGTAGTTCTGCACCTGTTGTCCCCATCTTAGTGAAAGCCGAAAGCATAGGCGGATTTTTTAGCGTTTTCACCTGTCATGAGTCAATAAGCTTCTATACTCGAAGCGTAAGTTGTCGAAAAATCAGCGAAATGTTGTGTGAGGAGGCCTGATGGAAAAGCGTGAAGTCGATGTGGCCATTATCGGTGCTGGCACCGCAGGTATGGTGGCTTACCAACGGGCACGAAAGAAAACGGACAAGGTGGTGCTGATTGAAGGCAAGCAATATGGCACCACCTGTGCGCGCGTGGGCTGCATGCCCAGCAAGTTGCTGATTGCCGCTGCCGAAAGTGCTCACAACGTCGGGCGGGCTGGCCAGTTCGGGGTGCAGGTGGGTGATATCCATATCGATGGTCGGCAAGTGATGGAGCGGGTGCGCACAGAGCGTGACCGGTTTGTGCAGTCGGTGGTCCGGTCCATGGAGAGTCAACCGGACGCGCAGCGTTTGATGGGGCACGCCCGCTTCGTGGGCCCGCACCGGCTGGTGGTGGGTGAGCACACCGAGGTCATCGCAGATCGCATCGTAATCGCGACGGGCTCTCGGCCGAATGTTCCCAAGATGTTTAACGATGCGAAAGATCGCTTGGTGGTAAACGACGACATCTTCAGCTGGGACGATTTGCCGGAATCGGTTGCGGTGTTTGGTCCCGGCATCATTGGGTTGGAGTTAGGTCAGGCATTGAGCCGGCTGGGCGTTCGTATGCGAATGTTTGGTGTTCGTGGTGGAATTGGCGGCATTCGCGATGAAAAGATTCGCGACTATGCGTTGAAAACTTTCGGTGATGAATTTCCTTTAAGCGCGCAAGCTGAGACCAAACGCATCGAGCGCACCGAGCAGGGTGTGCAGATTACGTGGGTAGAAGACGGGCAAGAGCATAAGGAGTCGTTTGAGTATCTGTTGGCGGCGACCGGGCGCCGGCCGAATATCGACAATCTTGATATCCAGAATGCCGGTATCGATCTGGATGACCGTGGCATGCCAGACGTAGACCCCAACACCATGCGCTGCGGTGATAGCCATATTTTTCTGGTCGGCGATGTCAACAACGAGCGCCCGCTACTGCATGAAGCCGCGGACGAAGGCCGCATTGCCGGAGACAACGCCGGTAGCTGGCCGGATGTGCGCGTGGTTACGCGAAAAGCGGCGATGGGAGTGGTGTTTTCCGATCCGCAGATTGCTTCAGTCGGCCTGAGTATTCAGGACGTCGATAAAAAGTGTCAGGGTTGTTTTGCGGTCGGAGAGGTCAGTTTTGAAGATCAGGGCCGCAGTAAAGTCATCGGCAAGAACAGGGGGTTGTTGCGGCTTTACGGCGAACATGGAACCGGTTTGTTTCTTGGTGCCGAGATGCTTGGCCCTGCGGCGGAACACATCGCGCATTTATTGGCATGGTGCGCTCAAAAGCGGATGAGCGTCAGTGAGATGCTGGCCATGCCGTTTTATCACCCGGTTATTGAAGAAGGCCTGCGAACGGCATTGAAAGACCTTCACTACAATCTGGAGGAAGGGCCGCAAGCGGTCGATGAGTGCATGGACTGTGGCCCGGGCAGTTAGCCCGAGCCACGGGTTCATGCGGGTTGGGGTACGGGCTGAGCGCCGTCTTCCGTTCTGGCGGTTGAATTTTGGGTATGGCGTGCCCAAATCTTCTCATGGAAGAAGTAAGCAACCGTGTTGATCGCCGGTTCTACCATGGCAATCAGTCCGCCGATCAACAAGTCGCCAGTCAGCATATAAGCGACCGAGAAAGCGACGGTAAAGTGAGTGACCGCAAAAGTGATGGTTTTCAGCAGCGATTGGTCAACGTGTTGACCATGATTGTGAACATAGTGTTTCAGCGCGCTCATGACTGTCTCCGCGAGGATGATGTTGATAGAGTCATTACGCAGCAAATGAGAAGCTTTCGCAAATAGAGTGTTTTAGTGAATGTGATAGTGTGTTTCTATGGGTTTTGCTTTTGAGGTATAAGTAAACGCTATCGATGCGATTGGAGAACTAAACTTCAATACGGAAACCAATGGGCTTATTGTTTGATCTATCCCAAGCCCAAAATAAAACCAGGAGGTTCATCATGGGTAAGAATTTTATCGGTCTTGATACGGAACAAACTCAGAAGCTGGCGGACTCGTTGAACGGGCTTCTGGCGAACTACCAGATTTTTTACATGAACGTTCGCGGTTACCACTGGAACATCAAGGGCGAGAATTTCTTCGAGCTGCACGCGAAGTTCGAAGAATTGTACGATGATCTGCTACTCAAGATTGACGAGATTGCCGAACGTGTTCTGACTCTGGGCCATGTACCCGCCCACGCCTACAGCACCTACATCGAGCGGTCGGAAGTGGTCGAGCGAAAGAACGTTTCTGACGGCAAAGAAGCAGTCACCAATATTGTCGACAGCTTCAGCAAGCTGATCAGCAAACAGCGCGAGATCCTGAGTCTTGCCGGCGAAGCCGACGACGAAGGTACGTCGGCACTGATGAGCGATTACATTTCAGAGCAGGAAAAGACGGTCTGGATGTACCGAAGCTACCTGGGCCACTGAACCTGGCGAAGCGATGACATCTGAAATGGCGGCTCTTGGAGTCGCCATTTTTTTATCCGAGTCTTCAACCTGTCTTATTTGTGCCCCTTTTCTGTCATCTGTTTGCCATAGGGTGAGGCGTCATTTACACAACGTCGATGCCAAGCAGAGGTAAACATGATTATTCAACGTACTCTCCTGACTTCCGCCATTCTTGTAGCTGCGGGCAGCCTTGCTGCTTGTGCGGTAGACACTGATTCTCGGTTTAACACGGCAGTGCCCGGGCTGATTGAGTTGAGCGTGCTGGGTAGCTATGTACCAAAAGGGGATGTGTTCGATGAAAGCGCCGCGGAAATCATAGCGCACGATCCCTCTGGCCAGCGGTTGTTTGTCGTTAACGCTCAGGCCGCCACGGTGGATGTTCTGGATATCCGCAACCCGGCCGAGCCCGCGCTGCTCGATACCATTGACGCCAGCCGGGAAGGGGCAACGGCCAACAGTGTCGCGGTCTATGGGGATCTTGTGGCGGTAGCCATTGAAGCGAAAGTGAAGCAGGCGAAAGGCAAGGTCGTGTTCTACAACGCATCCGACCTGTCTAAAGTGGGAGAAGTGACGGTGGGTGCGCTGCCAGACATGGTGATCTTTACCCGCGATGGGCAAAAAGTCCTGGTGGCTAACGAGGGCGAGCCGAGCGACGACTACACCACGGATCCGGAAGGCTCCGTGAGCGTGATCGACCTTTCTAGCGGTGTTGCAAACGCTACGGTAAAAACCGCGGACTTCCGTGCCTACAACGGTCGTGAGCAGGAACTGCGTGAGTCCGGTATTCGTGTTTTCGGTCCGGGAGCTTCAGCCGCTCAGGATTTCGAACCAGAGTACATTGCGGTGTCCCAAGACAATACCCGAGCCTGGGTGGCCCTGCAGGAGAACAACGCGGTGGCTGTTCTGGATATTGAGGCCGCCCGGATTGTCGATGTATTGCCGCTGGGCTTCAAAGATCATCGCCTGCTTGGTAATGAGATGGATGCCAGTAACAAGGATGGCGGAATCAATCTGCAGAACTGGCCCGTTAAAGGTATGTATCAGCCAGATGCGATCGCCAGCTATGGCTACAACGGCAAGACCTATTACGTGACTGCCAACGAGGGTGACTCGCGGGATTACGACGGTTTCAGTGAAGAGTTCCGGGTGAAGGACCTGCAGCTGGGCGAGGCGTTCGGTAACGAGGCGCAGCGTAAGGAGCTGCAGGATAAGGCCAATCTGGGCCGTTTGAAAGTGACGTCTACTATGGGCGTGACCAACGGCTGTGAACCTGCCAACAGTGCCACCGATGTCGAGAAAGACTGTGTGTTTGGTGAATTGTACAGCTACGGTGCTCGTTCGTTTTCCATCTGGAACGAGCAGGGGCAGCGAGTGTTTGATTCCGGCAACGACTTCGAACGCATCACGGCTAACCTGATTCCTGAAGGCTTCAATGCAACCAACGATGAGAGCGGTGTGGATGACCGTTCTGATGATAAGGGGCCGGAACCTGAGGCCGTGGCCGTGGGCGAGATTCAGGGTCAAAATTATGCGTTTATCGGATTGGAGCGAGTGGGAGGCATTATGGTCTACAACGTGACCAACCCTCAGAGTCCGCAATTCGTGCAGTACCTGAATAACCGGGATTTCTCTGTTAGCACAGCTGACGTTGAAGCTGGCAAGGCCGGGGATTTGGGGCCTGAGGGCATGGCGTTCATTCGGGCAGAAGACAGTCCGATCAGCCAGCCGATCCTGGCGGTGGGTAACGAGGTAAGTGGTACCACCACGCTCTACCGAATTAATGTGGCCGGAGCATCAACAAACTGATATTTAAGCCTTAATTGGCTAATAGAACCGCGCCTTCGGGTGCGGTTTTATTTTTTCCGGATACCGAGTAATAAAATCGGCCTGCCCATATCGCGTTGTAATAGCGCTGTCATACCCCCCCTCCATAGTGTCATTCCAGTTGATTCAACACCGTTACCGGTGACCACTAATTGGATTCAAAGCGTGACGAGATTTACCCGCATTGCCTGTTTGACGATTGCTCTGCTGCCACTGCCGGCTCTCGCTGAGGTGCAGCTGACGCTGGGCGCTTGTGTGAATGTGCAGGCGGTGCAGGGCAGCGAACAGACCGCCTCCTCAGGCCAGCGCCTCACGTTGGCTGATGGCACACAACAGCTGGTGGTGGAGTGCACCACCGAAGTCGGCCGGGAGGAAATTCGGGAAACCAGCGATGCCTTTGTTATCCGTTTCAGCGCTGAGGATGCCGAGCTGAAGCTGAGTGCTCCGGCAATCAATACCCGCAATGAAATGGAGAGCTTCAATCAGCAGGGCAATTGGCAGCTGATTGATGGGCGTGGCCGAGCAGTGGCGGCCACTGCCGACGTGCTCGAGAAAGAGGGGTTTCAGCTGGTGCGGGACTATCCGCAAGAGCTGGGAGCCTATAACCGTTCCGGCGCTGTTGCGGCCGTCGCTGTGCAAGCGCAGAACGCCGGAGCGGAGCTGCAAATGAACCCGGAAGGGTTGCTGCTGGATCCGCAAGCCAATGTGGATCAGGAAATGGTCAGCAGGATGCTGCGCTACTGGTATTTGAAAGCTGACGAACAAACTCGAGAAGAGTGGGACAGCTGGGTCGATTCCAGCAACCGATAAACACCAAACCAAAAATGAACGTGGAGTTGTAAATAATGAAAAAGCTTCTTCTGGCTGTTGCTGTGTCTACTGTTGCTGCTGGTTCTGTAAATGCTGCGACGGTTTATGAGAAAGATGGTTTTACTTACAAGCTGAACGGTGATTTCCAGGTTCAGTTGCGCAAGAAAATTGGTGACGACACCAATGAGTACGTAGATTTTGATGACCTGGAGCTGAAGAACTACGTGAGCTACGACTTGGGCAACGATATGAAAGCCTTCGGTCGCCTGGATTTTGATTTCAAAGACCACGCCAACGGCAAAGATGTCGATGAGCCGATTGAAGAAGCCTACGTGGGTATCCAGTACGGCGTTACATCGCTATCCATGGGTAAGCAAAACTTTGCGTCTGACGAGTTCGGCATTGAAGAAGCTTATGAATCACCGCTCGATGAAGATCAGTTTGACGCCGTAAAAACGGATGGTGATGATACTTTCCGCGTTGATGTAGAACTGGACAACGTTTACCTGGTTGCTTCCTACGAACTGGAGGCCGAAGACAAAGGCGGCATCACCGGCGAGTTCTTTGATTTGTTTGCCTCTACGGAAATTGCCGGCCTGGAACTGGCTGCTGCCTACCAGCGTAATACCCCCATTGGCATGGATGACAAAGACACCTGGGGTCTGAGCGCCGGTTACGAGTTTGGTTTGTTTGGTCTGGCCGCTGACTACAGTGTTACTGATGACAGCAACACGGATCTGGAGACAACGTTGTACAACATTGCAGCGACCATTGACGTGACCAGCACCACCGCTGTCGCGCTGGGCATGCAGAATCAGGAAGAAGACAACAGTGACGACGTGACGGCCTGGTACGCGAACGTGACCTACAAGTTCCCGACGGCCAAGAACGTCAGCGTGTTTGCTGAAATTGCCGACACCGATGAAGATGACATGGATATGGGCTTTTTGGCCGGTATGCGCGTGAAGTTCTAAGCAGTACCTCCAAATCGCTAACCGTGGTTACGCCAACGGTTGGCGCGAGGAAAAACAAAGGCCGGGCACCATTGCCCGGCCTTTGTGCGTTCTAGCTGGCAAGATCCAGCGGTGGAATCTCTTGATGCAGGAACCACTTTTCAGTCACGACTTTCTGAGTGAACCACTGTGACCGCATTAAGGTGCTGGCAATGGGTTGTTTGAGCCAGTCGGGCACTTCGAACCCGCGCTCCTGTTCGCTGGCCCGGTGGCCAAACCGTTTAGAAATTTGCTCAGCATAGCGCTGCAGTGACGAAGCGGAATAATCCGGTGTGCTCAGAATCACTTTGGCGGCAATTAATGCGGACTCAATGGCGGGTCGAATGCCTTCACCGCTTTGGGTGTAGGCCAATCCGGCGGCATCACCAATTAACAGCACCCCGTCATCAACCAGTGGCCGTTGGGCATGCCCGTACAGGAGATAGGCGTGCCCCTTGAAACGGCCGGGCAGATCGTTGGGAATCCGACCGGACTGTTTCATACCTTGTACAAAGGCTTCCAGATGCTCCGTCAGTTGATGGTTGTCTTCACGCCCTAATCCGATATTAAGAAAGTTACCTTTGCGGAACACCCAAGCGTAGCCTTTTAAATCGCGACAGAACCAGAGTTCCGGCGTGTCGCCACGTGCTGCGCATGCTTGGGCTTGTGCAGCGGTCATTTCAAATTCCACTTCCTTGGCGGCTACGACGGTTTCATGTTTCCCCGGGCCTGAGCCGATCTGTTTGGCCACTGGGCAAAAATGCCCGCCAGCGCCGATCAGGAGGGGGGCCTGCCACTGCTCGTTTACCTGCCACAGGTCGTTCTCCCGGGTGATGGATTTCACCGGAGTATCCAGTTGCTTGCGGGATTGAACCCGGTCGAGCAGATAGGCATCAAACTCGCAGCGCCGGATGCCGTAGCTGACCACGCCGCCGTGGCAGTTTTCCACCGGGCTCTGGCCCATCATGCCGATTCGGAATCGACTGATGGATTGCAGTGTTCGATGACGACGGTAATCGTTGATATCAATATTGAGGCTTTCGAGAACCGCCGGTGTTACCCAGCCAGCGCAGGTTTTGTCTCTGGGAAACGACGCTTTATCAATGATCAAAACGTTCCTGCCGGCCTCTTCCAGTGCATGGGTTAGGGTGGCGCCAGCCGGGCCGGCGCCCACGACGATGGCATCGAAGGTATCCATTATGAGTGCTCCGGTGTGGTCGGTGTGGCGTACAAATCCTGACGGGTTCGCGGCACCTGATTGTTATCGCCATGGCTGAAAACAACCTGAAACAGCTGTAACGAGCCGGTTCGAAAGGCAGCGATCGAGCCTGCCAGATAGAATCGCCAGGCCCGGGTGAAGCTTTCATCGTACATCGCGGTCACGGTGTCCTCTAGCCGGGTGAAGTTTTCCAGCCAGTGGCTCAGGGTCTGGGCATAATGCAAACGCAGGTTTTCCACATCCAGTACCGAGAAATCATTGTGCTCGCAGATCTGCATGAACTCGGCAATGCTGGGCGGGTAGGCGCCGGGGAAAATGCGTTTTTCGATCCAGGCGTTCATCAGCATTGGCCGGTTGCGCCCGATGCTGTGCAATAGGGCAATGCCGTTGGGCTTGAGGCTGCGTTTAATTAAATCGGATAGAGCGGGGTAGTTGTCTTTGCCCACGTGTTCCAGCATCCCCACCGACACAAACGCGTCGTACTCGCCCTGAATGTTGCGGTAGTCGTCTTCGATGTACTGGATCTGATCGTCAAGCCCTTGCCGTCGAGTTTCCGCTTTGGCGTAGTCGAGTTGTTCCCGGGAGATGTTGTAGGAGCGAACAGTCACGCCATAGTTGCGTGCCATATAGCGGGCCAGGCCGCCCCAGCCACAGCCGGCTTCCACCACGGTCATGCCCGGTTTCAGTCGCAGTTTTCGGCATACGTGTTCCAGCTTGGCCAGCTGGGCTTGTTCCAGTGTGTTGTTCGGGTGTTCGTAATAGGCGCAGGTGTACTGCATTTCAGCCTTGTCCAGCCACAGTTTGTAGAAGTCGTTGCCGAGGTCGTAATGGTGGTGGATGTTTTCTTTGGCTTGCGACAGGCCGGAAGCACGTGGATTCGGGTTCTTCCAAAGGTTATCCAGCCATTTCGGCCACTGTTTTCGAGCGGCGTGAACCGAGCGGTACACGGTTTCCAGAAATTCGGAGAGATCACCGTCAATGTCGAGACGGGATGAGCTGTACAGGTCGCCCATAGCGAGGTTTGGGTCGGTAACCAGCGTATAGAGCGCTTTGGAATCGTTCAACGTCAAGGTGAAGCGCCCAGCTTGACCCTCTGGTTCAATCCGGTCACCGTTCCATAATTGGAAGCAAATGGGGGGCGAACCGGCCAGGCGAATGAATTTTTCGAGCAGCCAGCGTTCGTAGCTGTGGGGTTCCCGATCAGGATGATGGGCCTCCCGAGGAATGCTCAGAAGGTGCGGAGCGTCCTTGCCAGTATGCACTGCCTTGCGGGCGTTACTGCTAGACATAATTCAGGCTCCCGTTGGTTGTAATACCAGGCGGTCCCGAAAGCCGAACTGAGAGTCGCACTCTCTGGATTGTATATAAATTGACCAGATTTGAGCAAGCAGAGGAAAGAAAGGAGGCCCGGCCGGAAGCAATCCGGCCTGGCTTTCAGGAGGGGAGCTAGTAGGTAGAGCTCATCCCGAACCATTCCGGGAAGATGACGATCATCGCCAACACCAGAATCTGGATGAGAATGAACGGAATGATCCCCTTGTAGATGTCGGTTGTTTTCACCTCCGCAGGCGCCACACCTTTTAGGTAAAACAATGAGAATCCGAAGGGGGGGGTCAGGAAGCTGGTTTGCAGGTTCATGGCAATCAGGATGGCAAACCAGAGCATGTTGATGCCCATGGCTTCCGCTACTGGCGCCAAAATCGGCACGATGATGAACGAAATTTCCACGAAGTCGATGAAGAAACCCAGTACCAGAATCACCACCATCGCTAGAATGATGAAGCCCCACTGTTCGCCTGGCAGCATCATCAGCCATTCTTCCAGCAGGTAATCGCCGCCGGTATAGCTGAACACCATGGAGAAGGCGGTCGCACCGATGAGAATGGCAAAGACCATGGCCGTGACTTTCACGGTGTCTTTGGACGCGTCCCACACCATTTTAAAGCTGAACTGGCGGTAGATGATGGCCAGAACGACTGCACCCACACCGCCCAATGCTGATGATTCGGTCGGGGTAGCAATGCCCGTGAAGATGGAGCCGAGGACGACCACAATCAGCGCCAAGGGCGGAATGATGGCCAGCAGTGCGTTGCGAATTTCCTTGCTGCGGCTGATGCTGTCGTCGGGCGGCATGGCCGGAGCGGTCTGCGGCTTCAATCGGGTCAGGAACAGGATGTACACAATGTACAGGCCAATCAGCACCATGCCGGGCCCGACGGCGGCTTTGAACAAATCGCCAACCGGTAAGCCCAGTACGTCACCCAGAATAATCAGGATGATCGACGGGGGCACAATCTGGCCCAAGGTTCCGGAGGCGCAGATAGTGCCTGTGGCCAGACGCTTGTCGTAATTGTGTGCCAGCATCACAGGCAGGGAAATCAAACCCATGGCCACCACACTGGCGCCAACCACGCCGGTAGAAGCGGCTAACAGCGCGCCCACCAGAATGGTGGAAATGGCCAGACCACCCGGCAAACCGCCGAACAGCCGGCCCATCGAGGTCAGCAATTGCTCAGCCAACTTGGTGCGTTGCAGAATCACGCCCATGAAGATGAACAGCGGCACGGCCATCAGTACAGTGTTTTGCATCACGCTCATGATGCGATACGGCATGAAGGCGAACAGGTCCATGCCTTCTGCGAAGATGCCAAAAAACAGCGCCACACCACCGAAGGTAAAGGCGACGGGGAAACCGAGCATCAGCATGAACAGGGCCACGAGGAACATAATCATACCGATCATGCCAAACCTCCTGCACTGTGCTCGTTCTCGTAGGATTTTTCACCGGCCAGTACGCGGATGGCGTAGGTGATCATGTTCAACCCGGCGGTGCCAATAAAGAAAGCGCTGACCGGGATGACCGATTTGATGATCCAGCGATGGGGCAAACCGCCCGGATCGCCACTGCCCTCGCCCATTTCGTAGGCATCAATAGCAAAGCTGTAGCCATACACGCCGATCAGATACGCGAATGGGATGACAAAGATCAGAGCGCCGATGAGGTTGATCCAGGCTTTGGTCTTTTGCTGCCAGTTGGTGTAGAACACATCCACTCGAACGTGGCCGTCTGTGCGCAGGGCGTAGGGGATGCCCATCAGGAAGACCACCGAATACAGGTGCCATTCCATCTCCTGCATGCCAATCGACACATCGTTGAACACGTAGCGGGTAACCACGTCGTAGAACACGTTGGCAGCCATCAGGATCATGGCCAGGCAGGCGATCCAGCCGCAAAGTTTCGAGAGCCAGGCCAGGCCCTCATCCAGTCTGATAATCCAGCGCATTAAACCTCTTCCTCCGCTGAGCGGATGTTTTGTGTGGCTTTTTAATGAAAAAAGCCGGCATCACTTTCAAGAGCGATCCCGGCTCTGGTTCAGTATGGCCTAGAGTCTACTGAACTTCTCCCATGGTGTTGAGGTAGGCACGCTCAGAAATTTCGGTATAGGCGCGACTTTGCTTCTGGTAGCTCAGCTGAGAGTCGATGATCTTTTTGGCCATCGGGCTCTCTTCAGCGGTTTCTTTCAGCAGCTTTTTATTGGCATCGTACATGGCCTGGAAAATGTCAGCCGGGAACTGCTTGATCTGCACGTTGGGGTATTCTTGCTTGATGTTCGCCCAGGCTTCCGCGTTGGCGTGCTGAGAGTGCACCAGCATGTCGTAGGATGCGGTGCGCATGGCTACGCGCATGATTTCTTGCAGATCGGCCGGAAGTTTGTTCCACACGCGTTTGTTGATCAGGAACTGCAGCTCGGTCGCAGGCTCGTGCCAGCCGGTGTAGTAGTAATCCGCGATTTGCTGAAAGCCAAGGCGCAAATCCAGTGCCGGGCCCACCCACTCAACGGCGTCGATGGTGTTGCGCTCAAGTGCGGTGTACAGCTCGCCCGGAGCGATGTTGGTGGGGTTGACACCCACTTCGGCGAAGACTTCGCCGGCAAAGCCCGGAATCCGCATCTTCAGGCCTTTCAGGTCGTCCAGCGATTTGATTTCTTCACGGAACCAGCCGCCCATTTGGATGCCGGTGTTGCCGCCCGGGAACGACAGCATGTTGTGAGGCTCATACACTTCCTGCATCAGCTCCATGCCACCACCGTGGTAGAACCAGGCGTATTGTTCCATGGCGTTCATGCCGAACGGCATGCTGGTGAAGAACAGGGTTTCGGGTACCTTACCCTTCCAATAATAAGAGGCGGAGTGGCCCATGTCGTACTGGCCCGCCTTCACCATGTCGAATACGCCCAGCGGGGCTTTGTGTTTGTTGGCCGAGTCAATGCGGATGCGCAGACGCCCATCGGACATTTTCTCAACCGTTTCGGCAAAACGCTTGGTGGTGTCGCCAAAGATGGGGAAGTTGGGGCCCCAGGTTTCGGCAAGTTTCAGAGTGAACTTTTCCTGAGCCAAAGCCTGTGAAGCAGAAAACGTGGTGGCCACGGCGAGCACGGTCGCCGATATAAAGGAGCGGATGTTCATGGTCATTCCAGCCTGTTGTTTTGTTTTAATTGTGTGTCGGGGAGCTGGGCTGTTGTGCCAGCGGGTACTGCTGAACAGTTTAGTTCAGGTTTGCATACTTGGCGGAGGATGTGCAGCAAAAAATAGGCGATTTACGACATATGTCTAGGTGCTTGGCGAGGTGTAAAAAATGCGCTCAGGCACCTTCTCCGGGGATGGCAGCGGTGGCTTTGGCGCGGTATTTCCGCCACTGACGAAAGGCGCTCAAGGCGGGTTTCTCAACGCCATAGTGCAGGGCGGACGCCAAAGCCACTACCCCGCAAAGGGCCAATGCAACACCCACTGGGCCGGGTAGCCCCCACGTGTAGAATAGGGCGATCAGCCCATAGCCGATGTTCTGATGAATCAGGTAGAGCGTGTAAGAAATGCTGCCCAACCAAAGCAGCCCGGGCCGGGACAGTACATTCAGACGACCGCTTGCGGCCAGAATGAAAACGCTGTAGCAGGCCAGAACAAACAGATTGTAGGGGGCTTTGTAGGCGATCAGGCAGTGACCGATGGTCAGAGCCAACAAGATAATATCAGCGGTGGGTGGTTTGCCGTATTTATGCCAGCGAAAGAGCAGCATGCCGCTGATGAACAAAGGTGCATAACGCACGAACAACAGATCTTTCACCACAAAATCCAGCGAATCCGGAATCGCCTTCCACCAAAGCACGCCTATGTAGCTGGCCGCAGCCCACAACCAGAGTGCCGGGCGCAGCCGTTGCCAGCTCTTCAGCCCGTAAAAGAGTAGGGCAATCCAGAGATAAAAGTTGGCTTCAATCACCAGACTCCAATAAGCACCATCAACATGCGGGTGCTCCAGATACTCGTGCAGCAGTGTCATGTTCAATAGTGCTGACGCGGGTTCAACGGCGCGGTCTTCAGGCCCAAGCCAATACACGGAAAGAAAGGTCAGCGCGATGCCCGCCCACAAAGCGGGTAACAGCCGGAATGCTCGGGCAAGGCCGAACCAGCCGGCGGTTGGGGTGCGCTCCAGAGTCATAAAAATGACGAAACCGCTGAGCATGAAAAACAGATGCACGCCATAGCGCCCGAACTCGAGAAAGGATGGGCTGTCAAAACTGTGGCCATACAGCTCGTTGTAGTAGGGCAGGTAATGGAACAGAACAACGCCAAGCGCGGCGATACCGCGAAGTGCATCCAAGGCTGTCAGGCGACTTTGGTTGTTTTGCATAGCGTTGATGCGTTCCAATGACGATGTCGGTCCATCATAGCCGGCTTGTGGCCGGGGCAGGTATACGATTCGGTTGCCCCGAGCTGACCATCTGTTCATGGTTGCCGGGTCTGAGCGTGTTTCAGAACGGGTGTAAGATGACTGAAAGCCAGTGTTAGGGAGCAAGCAAGGTATGACAGTTGAACTCGGTGTGATTGAGGGGTTTTATGGCCCCATGTGGAGCTGGGCCGAGCGGCGCAAGTTGCTAAAAACGCTGGCAAAGCATGGTTATGGCTTTTACCTGTACGCGCCCAAGGCGGACCCCTATTTGCGGAGGCGTTGGCAGGAGCCGCATCCGGCGGCAGAGTTTGCAGCATTGGCAGACTTTGCCGAACTGTGCGAACACGAGGGGGTTCGGTTTGGCGTCGGGTTGAGCCCGTTCGAGATCTTTAACCGGTTCGACGAGAGCGCGCGCCACGCGCTGGCTGCGAAACTGAAAGCGCTGGATCGAATCGGCGTGCAGGAGCTGGCTATTCTGTTTGACGATATGCGTTCGGAAACGCCGTCGCTGGCCAGCACTCAGGCTGAAATTATGCGCTGGGTGAAAGCCCACAGCGCCGCCGCCATGTTCAGTATCTGCCCGACTTATTATTCCGATGACCCGGTGTTGGACAGGGTATTTGGAGAGCGGCCGTCAGATTACCTGGAAACGCTGGGCGCCGAGCTCGATAAGGACGTGCGGGTTTTCTGGACCGGTGAGGAAGTTTGCTCCCGGGAAATCTCTCCGGGGCATTTGAAGCACGTGGGCGATCGGCTGGGGCGAAAGCCGGTGCTTTGGGACAACTACCCGGTGAACGACGGCGACCGAATGTCCCGTCACCTGCACCTGAGAGCCTTCACCGGCCGACCGGCCGCGAACGCTGCGCACCTGGCAGGCCATGCCATCAATCCGGCCTTGCAGCCCACGTTGACGGCGATACCCGCGCTGACGTTGCTGGAATCCTACCGACAGGGCCCGGACTATCAATACGGGCAAGCGTTTCACCATGCTGCCAGGGAGCTGTTGGGGGAGGCCTTGGCCAATCAGATTCAGCGGGATTTGTTGAGCCTTCAGGATGCCGGGTTGTGGCGTTTGAGCCACGAGCGCAAGCAGGCCCTGGCGCATACCTATGATGCTTTCGACCACCCGGCTGCCAGCGAAATTATGCGCTGGCTCTCCGGTGACTATCTGGTGACCGACGAGATGGTGCAAACCCAGTGAGACTACTCCACATCGCAATCGGTGTTTGAGCGGCCTTTGAATCGTTCTTTCATGGCTTTCTGTCGCCGGTCGTGATCTCTGAATTCCGGTGGCAATGGCTGGATCAGGTACAAAAAGTCACCTTTGCCCCAGTGTTCTGCCAGAGGTGGGGAAGCTTGATCCGCAGCCCAGAACACCGGGCTCAGGACTGCCACAGACAGTGCCGGTGCGCGTTTTTGCAGGAGAGCGACGGTGCCGAGCTTCTCCTCGCTGTGAAAAGTGCCGGTCACGTGCAGTATCTGATGCTCCGGATTGTTGTTCCTCGCCTGCAAAATACGGCTGGCCATGGTGTTATCGCGTAATAGTTGGGCCTTGTAGATGTTGGCCATTCGCTCTGAGATTGCCGGATCGTTCGAGCCGTGGCTGCCGGAAATGGCGCCAATAAACTTTTCCCGGTAAGCCGGTGTATCCAGAAAGGGTTGCGCGGGTAATCGTTGCCGTTGATCTTCTGGTAACTCATTGATGTAGTCTGGCCCGACCCGGCCAACACAGCGGACCGTCTGAGCGGGCGCATTGGCGGCGATCACTGGAAGCTTGTGGTTGCGCGCGTATTCAACCATGGGTCTGTATGAGCCGCGATAATGGTTCCAGGCATTGGCGTCTTTGATCATCTCCGCTTCACCGGTATGGCCAGCGAGGTAGTCATCTAGATCGTCCTGATGGTCCAGGTTGAAATGCTCCATGCTCAGGATGATGTGTGGGTTAAGAGCGTGCAGGAGGTGCAGCACTCGGGTCTGAAGAAGGTGAGAGGCTTGGTGCCCGTGATACTCGCCAATAACCACGACGTCGGCCTTGGACAGTGTTTTTACGGTTTCTTCAAGCGAGACCGGCTGGCGTGAGTTTGTGTCTATAACGAGGCTTTCGTAAAGCGTTGCCGGTGCAGACCAGCTCGAACTGGAGTGAGGCTGAGTCAATGCGCAGCCCGACCCGATGAGCACGCCCACCGTGATCAACAGAGCAAGTGAGAGCTTTATCACAGACCCAGGGCGCCTTGTTTAGTCGAGGTTTTTGTTACGCTGTTCACGCCAGTCTTCCCCCAGTTTTTGCTCTACGTACTCGCGGATGAATTGCCGGACCTTCTGAGAGGGGGTGACATCATCCTGTTTGCAGAGTTCCTCGAACACGGCTTTTTTATCCGGATCGATCAGCAGGGTCAGGCGGGCGGTGCGGTTTTCTTTTGTCATGACTTGGAAATGCCTTATATGTTAATCAGGTTAACATTGAATGTTATCGGGGTGAGCATATAATTGTGAGCTTGTCTTCGCAACCGGGGGTTCGCTCATGCCGCATCGCGCTCATCTTTTTTCCTTGAGGTTTGCCCACGCTCTTCGCGAAGCCTGCATTGATGAGCGGTACACCCGAGCCCGGTTTTTGAAGGATTTGATGGCGGGCGTTACCGTCGGCATCATCGCCATCCCTTTAGCCATGGCGTTGGCCATTGCCAGTGGCGTGGCGCCCCAATACGGTTTGTATACCGCGTTCATTGCCGGTTTTATTATCGCGTTGTTGGGCGGTAGCCGGTTCAGTATCTCTGGCCCCACCGCTGCCTTTGTCGTCATTTTATACCCCATTGCCCAGAGCTATGGGTTAGGCGGCTTGCTGCTCGCCACGCTGATGTCAGGAATGTTGCTGGTGTTGATGGCCCTGATGCGCTTAGGGCGTTTTATCGA
This sequence comes from Marinobacter sp. MDS2, assembly GCF_030718085.1. Lineage (NCBI taxonomy): Bacteria > Pseudomonadati > Pseudomonadota > Gammaproteobacteria > Pseudomonadales > Marinobacteraceae > Marinobacter > Marinobacter sp. MDS2. The sequence continues at coordinate 1,445,758 of NZ_JAVAJF010000001.1, read as the reverse complement.
GTATATCCCCGAGTCGGTGACGCTGGGGTTTACCGGCGGCATTGCAGTGGTGATTGCGACCTTACAGGTCAAAGACTTCTTCGGGTTGTCGGTTGAAAGTATGCCCGAGCATTATTGGGACAAGCTGGCGGTGCTGGCTCAGCAGATGCCGGCGATGGATGGCACGAGCACGCTGGTGGCGGGAACAACCTTGGCGGTTATGCTGCTGTGGCCAAGGTTGAAAACACCGGTGCCTCCGCACCTTCCAGCGGTGGTGATTGGTAGCCTGTTGGCACTTTGGTTCAACTCGAACGGTGCGGCGATCGAAACCATCGGTTCCCGCTTCAGCTACCTGTTGCCAGACGGCAGCACAGGCGCGGGTATTCCCCCGTTCTTGCCTGAATTCACCTGGCCATGGCAGCAGTTGAATGCACAAGGCGAGCCGGTGGGTTTGTCTTGGGCAATGCTCCAGGAGTTGTTACCGGCAGCGTTTGCCATTGCCATGTTGGGCGCGATTGAATCCCTTTTGTGTGCGGTAGTGCTGGATGGCATGACTGGCAAGCGTCACAGCGCGAACAGCGAGTTGATGGGGCAGGGCATTGGCAACATTGTGGTGCCGTTCTTTGGTGGTATTACGGCTACCGCCGCTATTGCCCGTTCTGCCGCCAACTATCGGGCTGGCGCGGAGTCGCCGGTGGCGGCACTCATTCATGCGCTGGTGGTTTTGTTGGCGCTGGTGTCTCTGGCTGGCGTACTTGCCTATCTGCCTATGCCAGCCATGGCGGCTTTGCTGATCATGGTGGCCTGGAACATGAGTGAGGCCCCTAAAGCTGTTCACCTTCTGAAAACCGCGCCGCGCATGGATGTGCTGGTCTTTTTGACCTGTTTCAGCCTGACGGTTGTGCTGGACATGGTGATTGCCATAACCGCCGGAGTACTGCTGGCTGCGGTGTTATTCATGCAGGAAATGGCGCAGATGACCAAGGTCACCGACATTTCCGGCAGTAAGCGGGTAAAGCCGTTCGGCTTATCGGAAGACTGGCAGGTGTTCAAAATCAATGGCCCGCTGTTCTTTGCCGCAGCCGATCGGATATTTGGAGAGTTGGCAGGCCTGTCCCGGCAAGCGCGGGGCATTGTGCTGTATATGGATGGCGTGACCGTTCTCGATGCCGGCGGCTTGTCGGCGCTGAATAAACTGATTGCGAGTTGTCGCGAAGCCCATACTCAGGTGTTGATTGCGGATCTGCAGTTTCAGCCACTGCGTACTTTGGCTCGCGCCGGTGTGCAGCCGGAGCCGGGGGTTAGCCATTTCTACCCGACATTGGCAGCGGCTTTGGAGGCAGCCTCTTCTGGCTCTCCGGAGAATCTACGTTAAACTGCCCTCAAAAGAGGGTCATCATGCTGCCATTTCGAATTATCGATCGAGTCAAATTTGTTCTAGAGCGCCAATTACTTAAAGGCGCAGGTTTTCAGCTATTGGTGGTCGGGCTTTTTATCGGCCTGATCTCGCTAATTGGCGGCCTGTTGGTAGTCCCTCAAGGGGGGGAGTTCGAGGATCCGGGGGCCGCGATCTGGTGGGCGTTTCTGCGCCTGACCGATCCGGGGTATCTGGGTGATGATGTGGGTACCTGGCAGCGTATTGTTTCAACGCTACTGACCATCCTGGGTTATGTGGTGTTCATGGGTACGCTGGTGGCGATTCTGACCCGCTGGTTGATTGCCAAAATGACCGATCTGGAGCTGGGTCTTACGCCCGTCACGCTGAGAAACCATGTGGTGGTGCTCGGCTGGACCGCGCAAACCCCGCCTCTTGTGGCCGAGCTGTTCGGCTCATCGGGGCGGATGCGGCGTTTCCTGGAGAAACACGATACTCAGCGCTTGCGGCTTGTGGTGCTGGCGGCACAGGCCAGCGTTGAACAAGTATACGAACTGCGTAACGAGCCGGGTGTGGGCCGCCGTGCCCGCGAGGTGATTCTGCGCAGTGGCTCGGCGATTCAGCCGGATGCCTTGCACCGGGTAGCCTGCCTGGATGCGGCCGCGGTGATTGTGCCGAGCCAGGGTTACGATGCAGATAGCCCGGTGACTTCCGATGTGGAAACCGTCAAAGCGTTGTTGTCGATTGCGGCCCAGGCTCGCCATTTCGGAGTGTCGCTGCCGTTTGTGGTGGCCGAAATTCAGGACATGCGGAAATTATCAGTGATCGAACGGGCCTATCCCGGGGCTGTTGAGGTGGTTGCGGGTGATTCCACCATCAGCCGCTTGATGGTGCAAAACGTCCTGCATCCGAATCTTTCAGAAGTGTATAACGAGCTTCTGACGGCCGGTGAGGGCAGCGAGATTTTCGTCCGTGGTGGTGAAACTGCCGAGGGGCTAACGCTGGGTGAGCTGGCCTCGCAAAGGCCAAATGCGATTGTGTTGGGGCTGTTGCATCCGGCTCAGGCTGGCGGTTGGACGGTCAATCTGCTGGCGCCCTCTGATACCGTTATCCGAAATGACGACCGGGTGGTGCTGCTTGCGGGAGATTATGCGCATACAGGCCCGGATCCGAAACTGGAACCGTTGCCGCGCGTCGAACGCATGCCGGCCCAAACCAGTATTCCCGTGGCAAGAGGCAAGCATCGAGTGTTGGTGCTGGGCTGGAACCGCCGGGTGCCGGGTTTGGCGGAAGAGTTCGGCAGCTACTCTGACCGGGAGTTCGAGTTGGATATGGTGTCGGCTACCCCCCTGCAAGATCGGCAACGCGAGATGTCCGGCTACGGTGTTGATCTGGCCAGCGTGAACGGACGTTTGCTGGAGGCCGACTACATGGTGGAAGACGAACTCCGAAAGCTTGACCCGGCTTCCTACCATACCGTGATGTTGTTAAGCAGCGACCGGATTGGCTCGGACGAAGAAGCTGATGCGCGTGCGATGGTGGGCTATCTGCAACTGGAAGATGTGCTTTCGGAGGCGCCGGTCAGGCCGCAAGTCATGCTTGAATTAAGTGATCCGGACAACCGTCACCTGATCTACGGTCATCAGAGCGAGATGCTGATCAGCCCGATGATTCTGAGCCATGTTCTGGCGCAAGTCGCGTTGCGCAGGGAGCTGAGGGTGGTGCTCGACGAGCTGTTTACCGTGGGTGGCGCTGAAATTCAGTTCCGTGATCCTGAAGATTACCCCCTGCCTGCCAGTGCGGATTTTCAGTTTCTCGAGAAAACGCTGGCGACCAGAGGAGAAGTCGCGCTGGGCGTTCGCCGCGAAGCTGCGGATGACCGTGGCCGCCACCTGCAAATGAACCTGCCGCGGAAGCAATACCTGGATCTTCGGAAGGGCGATCAGCTTCTTGTGATGTGTCGAGCCTGAGTAGGGCTCCATTCATTCGTGAGTGTATGAGAAGTGCAAGTGTTTGAGGTAAAAGTGGTTCAGGGCGCCATTCACCAGAAAAATGCTGGAAATACATAATATAAATTTCAATTATAAGATTGGACGCAGTAAAGTGTCGTCCAACGTCAACCGTCACCCGTTTTCCAGGGACAGGTTGGCAACGGTTGGTGCCTGGCAGCACTAGCCCTTACCTTTTGAACACAAACGTAGAAAGGATAGAGATCATGCCCTACTCACAAGACGTTGATCAGATCGCTTCCATCGTCAAGCAAAACCCGACTTGGAACGCCATCAACCCTAAGCACGCTGCCCGCATGCGCGCCCAGAACAAATTCAAGACTGGTCTGGACATCGCTAAGTACACCGCGAAGATCATGCGTGAAGACATGGCCGCTTACGATGCCGACACTTCCAAGTACACTCAGTCTCTGGGTTGCTGGCACGGTTTCATTGGTCAGCAGAAGCTGATCTCTATCAAGAAGCACTTCGGTAGCACCAAGCGTCGTTACCTGTACCTGTCTGGCTGGATGGTTGCCGCTCTGCGTTCGGAGTTCGGTCCTCTGCCTGACCAGTCCATGCACGAGAAGACTTCTGTATCTGGCCTGATCGAAGAGCTGTACACCTTCCTGCGTCAAGCTGATGCCTGGGAACTGAACCACTTGTTCCGTGACCTGGAAGCCGCTGAAAAAGCTGGCGACACTGCGAAAGCTGAAGAGCTGATCAAGCAGATCGACAACCACGAAACTCACGTTGTACCGATCATTGCTGACATCGACGCTGGTTTCGGTAACGCTGAAGCGACTTACCTGTTGGCCAAGCAGATGATCGAAGCCGGTGCGTGCTGCATCCAGATCGAAAACCAGGTTTCTGACGAGAAGCAGTGTGGCCACCAGGACGGTAAAGTAACCGTTCCTCACGCCGACTTCCTGTCCAAGATCAACGCTGTTCGTCTGGCGTTCCTTGAGCTGGGTGTAGACGACGGTGTTATCGTTGCTCGTACCGACTCTCTGGGTGCTGGCCTGACCAAGCAGATCGCTGTAACCAACGAGCCGGGTGACCTGGGCGACCAGTACAACAGCTTCCTGGACGGCGAATACATCGAAGACGCTTCTCAGATCGAGAACGGCGACGTTGTTATCAAGTCTAACGGCAAGCTGCTGAAGCCGAAGCGTCTGGCTTCTGGCCTGTTCCAGTTCAAGCCGGGTTCTGGTGAAGACCGTGTTGTTCTGGACTGCATCACTTCCCTGCAGAACGGCGCAGACATGCTGTGGATCGAAACCGAGAAGCCTCACGTTGGTCAGATCGCTGGCATGGTAAACCGCATCAAGGAAGTTGTTCCCGATGCCAAGCTGGTTTACAACAACAGCCCGTCCTTCAACTGGACTCTGAACTTCCGTCAGCAGGTGTTCGACGCCATGAAGGAAGAAGGTAAAGACGTATCTGCCTACGATCGCGACCGTCTGATGAGCGCTGACTACGATGGCACCGAGCTGGCTGAGCTGGCTGACGAGTGGACTCGTAACTTCCAGCGTGACGCGTCACGTGAAGCGGGTGTGTTCCATCACTTGATCACTCTGCCGACTTACCACACTGCGGCACTGTCTACTGACAACCTGGCGAAAGGCTACTTCGGTGACGAAGGCATGCTCGCCTACGTCGCGGGTGTACAGCGTAAGGAAATCCGTCAGGGCATCGCCACTGTTAAGCACCAGGACATGGCTGGTTCTAACATCGGTGACGACCACAAAGAATTCTTCGCAGGTGAAGCTGCGCTGAAGGCTGGCGGTAAAGACAACACTATGGGTCAGTTCGAGAACATCTAATCTCGACGATCTAAAAAGTGTTTAAAGGCGGCCCCGGAAACGGGGCCGCTTTTTTTGTGTCTGGAGTAGCGTAAGGAAGGCTGACAAGTGTTTAAAAGGTAACGCCCTGAAAGTTAGAGGGTATTTCATTGTAGCGCTGACTTGTGCGGTGTTGTTGTACCAGATCTGAAACAGTTTTTGCGGGGGGGTGAAGCTTAACTGTTCGCCCATACTCTATTTTTGTTATTTAAAATCAGATGGTTGAGCTTGTTTTCTAACGATGTGGCACGTTAATCGCTACTGTGTTTCCGAGGGTCTGACCTATTCAGATAGCAGTAAACGGTAGTCGAGCGGGACGGGCCAAAAAGAGAAGTGCAATGATGTTAGAAGGAAGCGATATCATGAAAACTCAAAAAAGCTTGCTAGCGATTGCTGTTGCATTAGGTCTGGGCCTGTCAGGTGTGGCCTATGCAGATGTGGGTGGGGACGGTGACCCGAACACCAACGCTGTCGATAACGCGACGGCTAACAATGACAATTCCGGAAATACCAATTCGGGCAATGATAACTCGAATTACCCGGACAGCTCAAACAACTCGGATAATTCCGACAACTCCGACAATTCGAATAATTCCGACAATTCCGATAATTCGAATAACTCGGACAACAGTGCCACTGCCACTGACTCGTTCAAAATAGCGGACAGCGGCAATGACAACTCGGACAACTCCGATGCTTCGAATAACTCGGACAACTCCGATAACTCGGATAATTCAGACAACTCGAATAACTCCGATAACAGCGCCACTGCGACCGATTCGTTCAAGGTTGCTGACAGTGGTAATGATATGTCGGATAACTCGGATAATTCGGATAATTCAGACAACTCCGACAATTCGGATAACTCTGACAATTCCGACAGCTCGGACAACAGCACCAATGTGACCGATTCGTTCAAGATCGCCGACAGCGGTAATGACAATTCGGACAACTCGGATGCGTCGGATAACTCAGACAACTCAGACAACTCAGACAATTCAGATAACTCTGACAACTCAGACAGTTCGAACAACAGCACCAACAATTCGAACAACACCGCGAACAGCAATAACGACAGTTCAGACAACTCGGATAATTCCGATAACTCTGACAACTCGGATAACAGTACCCGTAACTCCAACAACGTAGCAGACAGCAATAACGACAACTCAGATAATTCGGACAACTCGGATAATTCCGACAATTCCGATAACTCTGATAATTCAGACAACTCTGATAACTCTGATAACAGTACCAATAACTCGAATAACGTCGCTAACAGCAACAACGACAATTCGAATAACTCCGATAACTCCGACAACAGCACTGCAAACCTGAACCTGCATGTGTTCCTGAACAACGCGGACCTGGCAGGTACAGTGAGCGGCACCAGCGTTACCTATGGCGACGCCAATGGTGAAGGCTCTTACACTGACGTTATGAACCACAATGAAATCTCCGGTGGTTCCGCTAACTTTACCGGTGTAGGCGCAATTTCCCAGAACACCGGGCATGGCAGTGTCACGCAGGCGAACGTCAGCGTGATGTCTAACCTGACCACCGGCGGTAACTGAGGAGGACCGGTCGCACCGGAATAACGGTGCGACCGTGCGTTCCGGGAGGAACCGTCATGGGATACATCAAAAGGGTGATCTGTGTACTGGCATTGGCAGGGTGCGGTTTGGTTCATGCAGAGGGATTCCTGAACGTAGAGCCTCTGTCGCCGGATCAGTTAGCTGAGACCAGTGGCCGTCAGGGTGTTCCGTTACAGTTGCAGTTTAACGAGACAGACCAGATGGCGACGGTGACTGGCAACCGTCTCCAAGGCAATGTGGTGACCGGAGCAAACAGCATTTCCGACCACGCCTTCGACAACATGACCGGTATCGCAACGGTGATCCAGAATAGCGGAAACCAAGTGGTGATCCAGGACAGTACTCAGGTGAACATTCTGATCAACCGCTGACAGGAGGTGGGCCATGGTTAAGCAGCTGCTTGTCGTAAGTTTAGCCAGCACTGTGGTTCTTTGGTCCACCGCGTTTGCCGGCACGGTTACCTTGCCAGGGCTGGCGGGTGGCTTGCAGGTTCAGGTAAGCAGCTTCAAAGAACAGCGCTTCAGCTCGGTGATGCAACAGCAGTATGACTTTAGTTGTGGTTCGGCCGCTGTTGCCTCATTGCTTTCCTACCATTACAGCCACGAGGTTTCGGAACAGGAAGTGTTCTCCGGCATGTTCGAGTTGGCGGATCCGGCGAAGGTGCGCAAAGACGGTTTCTCGATGCTGGATATGAAACGGTTTCTGGCATCGAAAGGCTATCAGGCCGACGGTTTTCGCATGCCTCTAGCCGGTATACGGGAACAAGTGAGTTTGCCGGTGATTGTGCTGATGAACCTTGAGGGCTTCCGTCACTTTGTTGTCATTAAAGGAATCAGCGACGATGAGGTGCTAGTGGGTGATCCTGCTCGTGGTTTAAAAGCTTATCCTCGGGCTGAATTTGAAGGTTACTGGGATGGTGCGGCGTTTGTTATCCGTAGCCATGTCAAACAAGGGCGCAGCACCTTCCTGGCGGCGGGAGACTGGCCCCAGGTGGTTCGGGCGCCCCTTGAAAAAGGACAGGACGGTCCGTCACTTGGCCACACCTTGCCTTATTGGCCATCAACTAGGGAGTGGTAGCACCATGAAAAGGCGACACGGATTTTTGATGGTCGGGTTTGTTGCCGGATTAGCTACGGGGTCCTTGGCTGCCAGCGCGGAAAGCCTGTTCATTGCACAACCGTTGACCGATTTCGAGCTTGCCGGGCAACGTGGCGGCTTCATTCTCGACAACCTTGAGATTTCGATCGGGCTTGAGCAGGTTATTTCGGTGAATGGAGATACCCTTGCGGTGAACCGTTTGACGATTCCCAACCTCAACCAAATGGGGAGCGGCAGCGTGGTGCCGCACCAAGTCGAGACCATGCTCGGCCTGATGGATTCCACTCAGAGCGGGCAGGCACTGGTATCTGCATCCTCGGCTTCGGGAGGTTGGCTGACGTTAATCCAGAATGATCTGAATGGCTCAGTTATTCAGAATGTGCGTCAGCTTAATATCGAATTAAGAAATCTGGGTGGCGGCTATGGCCTTCCTGATCACGTGAAGAACCCGGCCCTTCCGTTTTTAGGGCGTTAGTTTTCCGGGGCGAAACAGCTTCAAGCGGTGCTAGAGGCTGATTGGCAGTTTTAAGGTGATTTCAGTGTCGGGCGCGGTTTCCGTAACGCCAATATTGACCGTAAGACTCAGGGTGGCGTTTGACCTCACTCTTTGCGAAAGCCCGAACGACAGTGACCCAATCTGAATGCGGTCAAAGTTGGCGGCAAACAGGTCAACGTCACGTTCGTATGAAGTGTCTCCAATGATCGACTGGTCATAGCCAATACTGAACGAGGTACGTTCGTTAAACGCGAACCCCATGCCGAAACCAAAACGCAGAACGTCCCCCGGATCGATGGTGTTTCCGTTCTCAAAACCTTTGTCGTCTTTCAGGGTGTACACATAACTCACGTTGCCGTACAGAACCGCCGGGTCTGAAGGATAAATAAACGACAAGCCCGGTTCGAGCGACCAAAAACCCGAGCCGGTGGGGCGATCAGCAAGTTCAACGCCGATCGGGTTGCCCTGACTGTCAGTAATGACCTCCTGATCAACATCGTAAGGGCTGTCACCGGTGGGCGCTTTGACTCTGAGCGAGCCAATGACATAGGGCCATCCTTCGAGACCATCGTTGAGTTGGTAGCGCACAGCAAGTTCGATGTCGCCCAGCCCCTTGCCCGAAGATTCTCTAAGGGTATCAACGGGCGTACCTTCAAACACTTCGCGCTCTCGGATGTCTTCGTTGATGTTTAAGTATGGAATGCGCAAAGACGTTTCCAGGCGACTGGTAAAGCCATATTTGAACGAGACCGCTCCCACGAAGATATCCCGTTGAACCTCGGAAATGTTGATCAGGCCAATCAGCAGGGCAGGTATAACGGTGTAGCCTTCTATCGCAACCAGCGTGGAGTTGCTGTGGGCATGAGAGATGGCGGGTTCGATGATAAACCGGCCGGGTTTGGTGACGATGCCTCGGTCGGCAGTGATCGAGGCAATATCCGAAGCATGTTCCTTTGCCTCTGCGGCTTTTTGTCTGGCTTCACTGACCGCGCCGGGGCGCATTTGGTGCTCGGGCTTTGCAAGGGCGTTTGCCGGTGAAAGGCAGAGGCTGAGCGCGAGTAGGTATCCGGTTTTGCGTTTCATGTGGTGTCTCCCTTGGAGGCCGGCTTTTGATGAGCGTTCTTGCTGGATGAGTGGTCGGTGTGCTTTTCAAGCAGACGGTAGAAGGACGCACGAGATATTTTCAGAACCCGCGCGGCCTCAGACAGGTTGTTGTTCGACAAACGAAGACTGCACAGGAGTGCTTGGTGGTCGGCCTGATCTCGAAACGCCTGAAGGCTCAGGTTAGACGGCTGCGCGCGGCCGGCGCCCGGGGGGCGTAGCCCCAAATCGCCGGGTTCGATTTTGGGTCGCTCACTAAGCAAGACACCACGACGCAAACGGTTTTGCAGCTCTTGCAGGTTGCCGGGCCAGGAATGGTTAATTAAGCAATGCATGGCGGCGCTGCTGAGGCGCTTTTGCTCCATGCCCGGGAGCGATGCGTCAAGCAGGGCGTGAGCGAGAGTGGGAATGTCCTCGCAACGCTCCCTTAGTGGCGGGAGGATGACCTCAAGGTTGCCCAGGCGAAAATACACATCACTCCGAAATAACCCTACGGCCACCAGTTCTTGCAAGGGTTGGGTGGTTGTTGCAATCACCCGGCCGTTTGCCGAAATGCGGGTATTGCTGCCCACTCGCTGAACCTCGCCTTCTTGCAGAAAGCGCAGCAATGCGGATTGCTGCTCGAGGTGCAGCTCGTTGATGCCAGAAAACACCAGAGTGCCGCCGTTTGCCTGTTCTAGTCGGCCCGGATGAGACTGTTGTGCGCTGGTGAACGCCCCTTTTTCATAGCCGAACAGTTCGCTTTGGGTAAGGGTGCTGGGCAGGGCAGCGCAATTAACAAAGATCAGTGGCCCGTTGGCGCGTATGGAGTTGTTGTGGATGAACCGGGCGCTTGCGTCTTTGCCCGTGCTGCTTTCACCCGTAATCAGAACCGGCTCCAGTGTGGCTGAGAAACGCCGTAAAAGACCGTGCACGTTTTGAATGGCCGACGAGCTCCCAAGCAGCGCCAGGTCGCCGTAGTCATGCAGATTGGCATGGCTGCTGGCTTCTTTTATGGATGCCATGCCCCAAAGATGGCCGAGCACAGTGTTCAAGCGTTCGCCGTCCACCGGTTGGGTGTGAAAATCAGAACAATAGCGAACGATCAGGTTGGCGGTGGCGGTGGCGGTTCGGTTATGTGGCTTTTGAGGGGCAATGGCGACCCAGTAGATCATGCCGAGGGCCTCAAGCCACTTTTCCAGCTGAGGCAGGTCAGCTTCGACATTTTCAGGGAGCGCCAGTACGCCTACTTTGGCAGCATCGGGAATGTTCGGAAACAGCGAAAGCGGTTGGCCAAAATCAAAATCGATCAGGCTCCAGAGTGTTTCTAGCATGCCCCGAATGGGCGCGCTGCTGTGTGCCGCTGATAACCAAACAAGCGGTCGCTTTTCCATAAGGACGATTCTCCGCCGGAGCATGCCTTGGAAATAGGACTGCCAGTCGTGCAGGGGAAGACTGCTTCGCCGGTACGGCTCAAGCTCCGGCCACTATCCTGTGTGACCCGCTACGACAGATATCTGTCGCTGTAACTATCCCGCCTATAACGACATTGGGCAGATTGCGTGCCAGATGGCGGTTAACCAATTTGATACAGCGGGTTGCAAGTGCAGCCGATTAGCGCGGTATCGGAAGGTGTATAAATGCTTGACGTTTTGGGTGCGAATCTCTCGTTTTTGGCGCTTTGTTGTATGCTGCAAGAAGGCCGGAAAAAGGAGTGCGCTATTGAACGTTGAGCAAGGCACGGTCTTTTTAGTGCTGGGTGTCACGCTGATTCTGTTTGTATGGAACCGCCTGCGTTTCGATGTGGTGGCCATGCTGGCGTTGTTGGCGGTCGCGGTTGCAGGGCTGGTGCCTGCCGGCGATCTTTTTGCCGGATTTGGCCACCCTGCGGTGATCACCGTCGCGGCGGTGCTGGTGATCAGCCAGGGGTTGGTCAGCGGTGGGGTGGTTGATGCGATTGCCCGTTATCTGGCCAGAATAGGTCACAACCCGGTACTGCAAGTGGTGACGTTAACGGGCGTTGTGGCCCTGTGTTCGGCGTTTATCAACAACGTAGGGGCGTTGGCTTTGCTGATGCCGGTGGCGATCTGGATGTCGCGAAAGTCTGGTCGCTCACCGTCGTTCCTGCTGATGCCTCTGGCATTCGGGTCGCTGCTGGGAGGCACCATCACCCTTATTGGCACTCCGCCAAATATTATCATTGCCAGCTACCGCGAGGGTGGCTCCTTCGGTTTGTTTGATTTTGCACCTGCGGGACTGGCCATTACGGTTGCCGGGATTGTCTTTATCGGGCTGGTCGGATGGCGCTTCACGCCTTGGCGAATCAATCCTGCCGATGACGAGCCATTATTCAATGTGGGAGATTATGTGACCGAGCTCCGGGTGCCAGAGGGCAACGGCTATGCCGGAAGCACCCTGCATAATCTGCTGACTTCGGGTGAGGAAGAGAAAAGTGTGGCGGTATTGGCCCTCATTCGAAACGAGCAAAGCTCACCGGCGCCATCCCCATACCAGGTGCTAAGGGAAGATGATGTTTTGTTGGTGCAGGCGGATACCGAAAGCCTGCAGGAATTAGTCGAAAAAACCGGGCTAACGTTGGCGAATACCGTTGAAGACAACGACGAAGTCAACGATGAAGACGATAGTGAAGCAAAACAGGCGCGGATAAAGCAGGCCCGGGTGGAGCGGGAGGACGATATTGCCACCGGCGATGTCCGGCTTATGGAAGCGGTGATTACACCGTCATCCCGGCTCATCGGACTGACAACCAACCGCTTGAACCTGCGAGAGCGGTACGGCTTGAACGTGGTGGCCATTGCTCGTCAGGGACACCGTTTGACGCAGCGGGTGTCGGACATCCGGTTTCGCTCCGGCGATATTCTTCTGGTTCAGGCCTACGAAAGTAACTTGATGACGACGCTGCAAACGCTCGGCTGCCTGCCCTTGGCGGAGCGTGAGCTGTCACTGGGGCGTCAGAAGAGCCTTTGGTTGGCGGGTGGTTTGTTCCTTGGTGCCATAGGACTGGTTTTGTCGGGCCTGCTGGCGCCGCCAGTGGCCTTGGTTGGCTGTGCGGTGGCGATGGTGGTGTTCCAGCTACTCGATGCAAGCGAAGCCTACCAGGCGATTGATTGGTCTGTGATTGTGTTGCTCGCCGCCATGATTCCGGTTGGCCAGGCACTGGAGGCAACCGGCGGGGCAGATCTGATTGCCGCACAAATTCTGGGCGTGGCGCAGGGGCAGCCAAACTGGGTGGCGCTCACCATTATTCTGATCGGCTCTATGGTGTTGTCTAATGTCGTGAATAACGCAGCGGCCGCGGTACTGGTGGCACCCATTGCTCTGGGTTTGTCTGTTCAATTGGGGTTGTCGGCAGATGCCGCGTTGATGGGGGTTGCCGTGGGAACGTCCTGTGCCTTTCTGACACCCATCGGTCACCAATCCAATGCCTTGGTGATGGAGCCGGGCGGTTATCGGTTTGGTGATTATTGGCGGTTGGGCCTACCGCTTTCTGTGGTGGTTGTCATCGTGGCTGTGCCTGTAATTCTTTGGATGTGGTCCTAGTTATCCACGAGCAGGCCGTAAAACACGGTTTCGACCAGTGTGGGGGCCATGTCATACAGTGGCCACTGGTCGGGTGCGGTCAACCAGTGGAAAAATAAACCGAGCATCTGTGTGTGTAACAAATACGCGGCCTGCTCCGGTGTCAGGTGAGGGCGAAGCCGCTTTCGGTTTTCGGCCAGGGCCATAATCTCGACCAGTTGGCTGATGGCACTGGCGGACAGTTCACGATGACGGTTCAACGCCTGATCGGATTCGTTGCGGTGCAGCAGAATGTAGTGAACCCGAAAGTAGCGTTCGTCTTCAGCCAGCTTTCTCAGCGCCAAAATACACACCGCTTTCAGGTTCTCAAGGTTGTCACCTCCTTCGCGGGCGCTCGCCAGCATTTCCCCTAGGGGCGCGCGCACCCGTTCAAGCATGGCGTCGAGAATGTCCTGCTTATTGAGGAAGTGCCAATAGATTGCACCGCGGGTGACACCGGCGGTGTGAGCAATTTGTTCGAGCGAGCCGCGAGCAACGCCTTTGTCGATAAACACCTGTTCGGCGGCATCGAGAATGGACTCGCGAGTGGCTGCGGCTTCTGCTTTCGTTTTCCGTGCCATGATCCCGTAACTATAGTGTCGGTATAAACCGTCAGTATAGCGGAGAATTGTTTACATACATACACGAATGAATGTATGTTAGCGTGCTAATTTTGCAGGCCGTTCTACCCTGCTTGTCTACCCGGATTGATTTTGTCTCGTGTTCAGGAGAACGCACATGACCATGGAATTATCTCATCGCCCAGCTGCCCGCGCCGGGCTGATTATTGCAAGCTTATCGATGTTGTTGATGTTAGCTGGCTGTAGCAGTGAAGACAGTGCCGGTCAGCAGGGCGGAGGCGGTTTCCCTCCGGCCGCGGTGACGGTGGCAACGGCAGAGCTGAGCAACGCCACCGTTCGCCAGGACTATGCCGGGCGGGCACGGGGCGCTCGAGAAGTGCAAGTGCGGGCACGAGTCAACGGGGTGCTTGAAGAGCGGCTTTATGCCGAAGGGCAAATGGTGCGGGAAGGCGATTCTCTGTTCCGTATCGACCCTAAGCCAGCCGAGGCGGCATACCAGCAGGCCAAGGCACAGCGTCAGGTTGCCGAAGCAAATTTGCGTCAGTCAGAACGGGAATGGGCCCGGATCTCTTCCTTGTACAAGCGTAAAGCGGTGAGCGAACGGGATCGTGATTCTGCAGAATCGGCTTTGGAGCTGGCCAAGGCTAATTTGGCGGTTGCCGAGGCGGGTATGACCAAATCGGAGCTGAACCTTGGGTACACTCAAGTGACCGCACCGCTGAGTGGTGTGACGAGTCTTGAGGATTTGCCAGAAGGCAGTCTGGTGGACGCGGGCACGTTACTGACGACGATTGTGCAGCTGGACCCGGTTCATGTGCGTTTCGCGTTGCCGGAAAACGACGCCAGTATTCGCCGTGCCGCGGCGGAAGGCATGGCGCGCTCTGATGAGGTTCAGGACGTATCCGCCCGGTTGGTGTTGGCAAATGGCGAAGAATACCCGTTAGAAGGCCGGATTGATTTCACGGCGTCCACGCTCGACCCGCGCACCGGATCTGTGTCGGCGCGGGCCGTATTCCCGAATCCGGAGCATGTGATTGTGCCGGGCCAGTTTGTACGGGTGCGGGTTGAGCTACAGAGCTTCGAGAACGTGATCCTGGTGCCGGAAGCGGCCGTTGCAGAGGGCCCCAAAGGACCGATGGTGTACGTGGTTGACGGCGAGGGCAAAGCCCAGGCGCGCGGCGTTGAGTTGGGGCCTGTGACCAATGGCAGCCAGATTATCCTGAAAGGATTGGACGCCGGTGAGCGTTTCATCGTCAGTGGCCTGACCAACCTTCGCCCGGGTTCACCGGTGAACATTATGAATGAGAATGCCGGGGAGGGTGCGAACTGATGTTGCGCACATTCATCGACCGGCCGATTTTCGCGACGGTTATCTCGATCATTATTACCTTGGGCGGTGCCTTGGCGCTGCTCGGATTGCCTGTGGAGCAATACCCGAACGTGGTGCCGCCGCAAGTCGTGGTGGACGGACGATTCCCCGGCGCCAGTGCCGATGTGATTTCCGATTCAGTGGTGGCACCGCTGGAACAGGAGATCAACGGCGTGGATGACATGATCTATCTGGAATCGAGCGCAACCGACTCTGGCAGTTTCCGGATCTCGGTGTCGTTCGAAATCGGAACAGATCCGGATCAGGCCACCATCAACGTCAACAACCGGGTACAGCAGGCGCTGGCGCGACTGCCTCAATCCGTTCGCAACCAAGGCCTGAAAGTAGAGGCCCGTTCCACGTCGATTCTGCAGGTTATTGCCCTGTCGTCTCCGGATAATTCCATGGACGTGGTGGAGATATCCAACTACGCCCTGTTGAACGTGCTCGATGAATTGGTGCGTTTGCCGGGTATTGGTAACGCCTCGTTGTTCGGAGCGCAGGATTACTCGATGCGAATCTGGCTCCGGCCGGACAAGCTCGCTCAGTACGAGCTGACCCCGGGCGATGTAGCCAACGCATTGCGTGCCCAGAACGCTCAGTTTGCGGCGGGTCGAATTGGTGCGGAACCGGCTCCGAAAGGGCAGGCATTCACTTTCAGTGTGTCGGCCCCCGGCCGCCTGACCAGTCCCGAAGAGTTTGGCGAAGTGATTTTGCGCAGTGATGAGCAGGGTGCCTCTCTGCGCCTGAAAGACGTTGCGCGCATTGAACTGGGCGCTCTGAACTACGACTTTGCGGCGATCTACAACGGCAGCGCGACGGTGCCCATGGGGATTTACCTGCAACCGGGAGCCAACGCCCTGGATGCCGCGGAAGCGGTGAACAAGGCCATGGCGGAAATTTCGGACCGTTTCCCGGAAGGGCTAGAGTTCAGCGTTCCGTATGATACAACCCGCTTTATCGACATCTCCATTCAGGAGGTGTTCAGCACCTTCATTATGGCGGTTGTGCTGGTCGTTCTGGTGACCTTTCTGTTCTTGCAAAACCTCAGTGCCACCCTGATACCGCTGATGGCCATTCCGGTGTCGCTGATCGGTACCTTTGCGGGCATGCAGGCGCTGGGTTTCTCGGTGAACTTGCTGACGCTGTTCGGGCTAATACTGGCGATCGGGGTGGTGGTGGATAACGCCATCATTATTATGGAAAACGCCGAGCGGCTGATTAAAGAAAAAGGCATGACCGCCTACGACGCCGCGGTGACCACCATCGGCCAGGTTTCCGGCGCGGTGGTTTCATCCACGCTGGTGCTGGTAGCGGTGTTTGCGCCAGTCGCATTTTTGGGCGGGCTCAGTGGTGAGTTGTACCGGCAGTTCGCAATCACCATTGCCGTATCGGTGGTCATTTCCGGCGTTGTGGCTCTGACCCTGACACCGGCCATGTGCGCCATGCTGCTGGGGAAAGAGACGAAGCAGCTGACAGTGTTCCGCTGGTTTGATGCCGGTTTCGATAAGTTAACAGCCGGTTTCTCGGGTGTGGTGGACTGGCTGCTGAAACACGCGGTTGTGGGTGTGCTGTTGTTTGCGGCCATGCTGGGCAGTGTGGTGTTCCTGATGAATAAGATGCCTTCGGGTTTGGTGCCGCAGGAAGATCAGGGCTTTGTGCTGGCGGCCTATGCATTGCCCCCGGTGTCGGCCATGAGTCGCACGGAAGATGCCCGGGATGAATTGGCGGCGAAGATGAAGAGCCTGCCAGAAGTGAAAGACGTGGTGGCCTTTGCCGGTTTCGATATCATATCCAGTGCGCTGCGCACCAACAGCGGTGTGGCGTTTGTGACGCTTGAAGATTGGGCTGAGCGTGAGGCCGAGGGTCAGGGAGCGGCCGATATTGCCAAGAAAATCATGGGGATTGGCTTTGGCATGCCGGAAGCGTTCGTGATTGCCTTTACGCCGCCACCGATTCAAGGCTTATCGACTACAGGTGGTGTGGAAGGCTACATTCAGGCTCGCGGTGGCCGTACCCCGGCCGAGATCAAAGCGATGGCAGACAAGTTCACTCAGGCCGCGAACGCTCGCCCGGAGCTGACCAACGTGCGGGTGACTCTGGATACGGGTATTCCTCGTTACAAGGCGATCGTGGACCGTGAGAAGGCTCAGGCGGCCGGTGTGCCTATTGACCAGATCTTTACCACGATGCAGAGCACCTTTGGTGGTTTGTATGTGAACGATTTTACGCTGGAGGGCCGCAACTGGCAGGTGAACCTTCAGTCGGAAGGCGAGTTCCGTAGCCATCCGGGGGATTTGCGTAAGGTGTTTGTGCGCTCCAATTATGGCGAGATGATTCCGCTCAGTTCGCTGGTTGAGTTGGAGCGTACCAGTGGGCCAGATATTCTGAACCGGTTTAACGTGTATCCGGCGGCCAAGCTGCTGGCAGATCCCGGCGCGGGTTATACCACCGGTGCGGCGCTGGCAGCGCTGGAGGCGGTTGCGGCTGAGCAATTTGACCGGGATACGTTGGTTGGCTGGACCGGTGAAGCCTATCAGTTGCAGGATTCTGCCGACTCTGGAGCCATGGCGTTTGGCATGGGTTTGTTGCTGGTGTTCCTGATTCTGGCGGCCCAGTATGAGCGTTGGGGATTGCCGGTTGCGGTGGCGACGGCGGTTCCGTTTGGGGTGTTTGGGGCGGCTTTGGCGTCTTTGTGGCGAGGCTTTCCGAACGATATTTATTTCCAGGTAGGGCTATTGGTGTTGATCGGGCTGGCGGCGAAGAACGCGATTCTGATTGTGGAGTTTGCGGCGCAGAACCGGAAGTCGGGAATGAATTCGTTTGAGGCGGCCAGTGCGGCGGCGCGTCAGCGTTTCCGGGCGATTATGATGACGGCGTTGACCTTTATTGTGGGGTCGTTGCCGCTAGCCTTCAGTTCCGGGGCGGGTGCGGTGAGTCGTCAGGAAATTGGTACGGTGGTGGTTGGCGGTATGCTGGCGGCCAGTACCTTGGCGCTGTTTTTTGTGCCTTTGTTCTATAAGTTGATTGAGGACTTCGGGGATTGGCGCAAGCAGCGTAAGAAGGCCTGACCATTAGAGCTGACTTCGGTCGGCTCTTTGTGAATGTCATTGAACCGCCTTGGGTTTCTGCCCTCGGCGGTTTTTTGTTGTTATGCTGTTTGGGAGCATGAACCGGCAGAGGGGAGGCGCTTCCAAAAAACGCTCCTTCGGCACATCCATGTGGCGCTTCTGCTTCGCCATCCATGGCTACGCACATTTTTGGAAGCGCCTCCCCTCTGCCGATTCCCAGACGCAGGGAGATACTTTCCGTGAAGCCAAACTCGATGTCTGTTCTTGAAATGAAAGCCCAGTTGCTTGATGAGTTGGCGCTCGCTCGAACTCGAACAGAACAACTCATTAATTCGTTATCGGACACCCAACTGGATGTTCCGTATCACCCAGGTGTGAATCCGCCACTTTGGGAGATGGGGCATTCTGCGTTTTTCTATGAGGTGTTTGTTTTTAAGCTGCTGGATGGCTCGGAGAGTTATAACCCGGCGATGGACGATCTCTGGGATTCGTTTCATGTTCAGCATCGGGATCGTTGGCGCCGGGATTTGTTTCCCGGGCGTGAGGAGACGCTGGCGTATTTCCATACGGTTTATGACCGGGTGGCGGAGCGTATTCGCCGCTGTGAGTTGAGCGATCGGGAGTTGTATCTCTACCGCTATGCGATTTTTCACCAGAACATGCACATTGAGTCTCTGATCTGGTGTCGCCAGACGGTGGGTTATCCCGCTCCGGCGGATTTTGTCGGTGATCGGCCGGCGCCGGGTGAGGCGGTTGCCGGGGATGTAGAGGTGCCGGCCGGACGTTGGGTGATTGGGATGCCGGGGGCTTCGGAGGCGTTTGCGGGAGAGGATTTTGCGTTTGATGCGGAGAAACCGCGGTTTGAGGTGCAGTTGCCGGGGTTTGCGATTAGTCGGGCGTTGGTGACGAATCGGGAGTTTTTGGCGTTTGTTGAGGACGACGGTTATCAGCGGCCGGAGTTGTGGTCGTTTGGCGGGCAGCAGTGGCTGGAGTTGGCTTCAGGGCACCCAGTGTATTGGCGGTGTCAGGAGGGGCAGTGGCAGGTGCGGTTGTTTGATCGTTGGTTGCCGCTGAATCCGGACGCGCCAGTGACTCATGTCTCCTATTGGGAGGCTGAGGCTTGGTGTCGGTGGGCCGGGCGGCGGTTGCCGACGGAGTATGAGTGGGAGGCGGCTGCGCTAGGGAATCGGCCGTGTGAGGTTTTTCGGCGTTTTCCGTGGGGGAATGACTCGCCAGATGCATCTCGTGTGGATATGAATGGTCGATCCATGGCGCAGAACCCGGTGTTTGATTACCCGGCGGGTGAGAGTCCGTTTGGCTGCCGGCAGATGTTGGGTTCGGTGTGGGAATGGACCAGCGATCAGTTTCTGCCGTACGACGGTTTCAAGGTGGATATGTATCCGTTTATGTCCACCCTGCAGTTTGGTGACCATAAGGTGACTCGCGGCGGCAGTTGTGCCACAACGTCGAGTTTGATTCGTGGCACCTACCGGCAGGCGTACTTGCCTCAGAGAAACGATGTGTTTACCGGGTTTCGTACCTGCGCGTTAAGTTGATGGCTGCTTGGGGTCGGAAAGCGTTGCCTCCGGCTCAGGGACTTCCGGGGCTATTTGCTGCAAGTGGCTTGCTAGGGCCACCCCGGTTTCGCTCATGGTGAGGTAGGCCTCGTTGGCTCCGGCTTCGCGAATGCGCTGGGCTTCGTCCTCAAACATGGTGTGGGCGACGACGTAGCCGGTGAAACCGAGCTTTCGCAGCATCCGGGCGGCGATCAGTTTGGCTTCTATATCACCCATGGCGAGTATGACCGCTTCCACCGAGGGCATGTGCAAGGCCTCCCAGAAGGTGTTGTCTTCGGCATCGGCGTAGACCACGTTGCGCCCTTGTTTCTGATGGCGCGAGACTTTGGCCAGGTCGGAATCCAGCGCCATGAGTCGGGCTTCTGTGCCGCTCAACGCATCGTAAGCGGCGGTTCCGGTTCGCCCCATTCCCATGATCACAACGCGAGTGTCGCCCAAAGAAATCGGCAGCTCATCCGGGTGCCGCCGGTCACTTTCGAAGGGCACCAAGCGGTGGCTCCAGCGCTCATACAACGGGTGCGCCAACCGGTTGAGCGGCGCGGATATCAGAAATGACAAGGCGACCGACAAGGCCAATGGGACCAGCCATTCGGGCAGGGCAACGCTGGCGACGATCAGGCCGAATTCGCTGTAGTTGGTCAGTGCCAGCGAGGTCAGGAAGCTGCTACGCGCGCGCAGGCGGAAGAGCAGCATCAGGAAGAAGAACAAGATGCCTTTCAGGGGAAGGATCAAGGCCACCGCAACGGCGAAGATGATGGCATCTTTCCCCGGCAGACCGTCTATGCCGATTTGAAGAAAGAATCCCACCAGGAAGATTTCTTTCACGCTCCATAGTGATTTGGCCAGCTCCTGGCTTCTGGGGTGGTTGGCCAAAATAGCGCCGAACACCAAAGCGCCCAGTTCCGAGCTGAGCCCGACCGCTTGAAAGCCTAAGCCCCCCAACACCAATGCCAGCACAAGCCCCAGCAACACCAGAAGTTCTTCGTGGCCACTTGCGTCCAGCAGTTTGTACAGAACGGGGCGAAGCAGTGGTAAGCCAAACACGATCAGCGCCCATTGGGACGGTGTTTGGCCAGCCGCCAGGCTCATCACCACCAACGCAATCAAGTCCTGCATGATCAGGATGCCAATCGATACGCGCCCGTGGAAAGCGCGAAGTTCCCGTTTGTTTTCCAGCACCTTGGCGGCCAGCACGGTCGAGGAGAACGATAGGGCGATCGCCAGCATCAGGGCGGTGTACCAGCTGACCTCGAGAATCAGATAAATACCGGGGGCGAACACCAGAGCGGTGATCGAAAAGTGCAGCAGGCTACCGCCAATGACTTCCGGGCTGATCACCGATTTCAGTTTCAGCTTGAGCCCGACCGTAAAGAGCATGAGCAAAACGCCCAGATGGGCGATGTGATCCAATACGGCGGTGGGTTCCGGCGAGATCGGGATAGACGGATTAGCGGCCATTGCGCTAAGGATGAAGCCGGCGGCGAGATAGCCAATCAGCGGTGGCAGGTGCACCGCTTTGATGAGCAGGCCGAGGCCAAAGGCAAAAGAAATCCAGATCGCTTCAGGCATGAAAGGCCCTTACCGGGGAACAGAACAAGAAGGCTACCTTGTTTTTTCCCCGTGTTGAAGTCGATTTACGGCTAACGTGCTGCCATTTGATCTTTGTCGTTTTCTAAGCGATAGGGCTTGGAAAACTCAAGAAACAGCTGGGCCGATTCTTCCGGTGTTTCGATCATTGGCGCGTGCCCGATGCCTTCGAGGATGGTTAGCTGGGCGCCGGGAATGTCTTGTTTGAAGAGGGCACCGTTGCGGTAATCCAGCACACGATCTTCTTTGCCCCAGACGATCAGAACCGGATCTTTGATGTGCTTGATGGCATCACGAAAATCAGAGTTCAGGCCGGCTTCGCGGATGTCGGAGAAGATCACCTTGTTGATGTCTTGGTTGGCAATGGCTTTTTCTTCCATCACCCCCAGAATGGGCCAGGGGATAAAAGGTTTTTCTTCCATGGCAAAATCGACCAAACGCTCGAAGTCGCCCGGTTGGGTGGGGATCAGCGGATTGTCGCCGGCAAGCACCAGTTCGGTGAGTTCGTTGTGGTATTCCAGAATGCCGGCGGGGTTAAACAGGACCGCCGTTTCAATCTGTTCGGGATGCCTGGCTGCATAGAGTGCGGTAATCGCGCCACCCATGGAGTTGCCCATCATGTGCATGGTTTCGATGTTCAGGGCTTTCAGAATACGGGCAAGATAACCGACTTGCTGTTCCAGCCGGTAGCCAAGATCCATCGGTTTGCTGCTGTCGCCGTGGCCGGGCAGGTCGATGGCGTATACGTTGAACTCATCGGTGAGCTCCCCGGCCATTCGTGTCCAGTTGTCTTTGTTGGCGGCAAAGCCGTGCACCAGAACGATGGTGTCGCCATTATTGGCTTCACGGTTTCGGAGGTAGGCAATTTCCAACTCGCCAACGTTTATTTGGCTGGCTTCGAGCCCGGCACCGGAGCGTTCCCAGTCTATGGCGGTTTCGTAAATACCTTGCCGTGAGCAGGCAGTGGTGAACAGCACGGTTATAAACAACAGGGCAAGGGTTACAGGTGATGATTTCGACATGCTGGGTTCCCCGGGGCGTTGAGGTCGTTCATTTTTTTAAAGGGGTACCACATTACGGCATAAAAAAGCCCGGTCAATGACCGGGCTGACACTGCGGTGTGAACGGCGTTACAAATCAGCTTTGTTCACGGGCGATAGCCCGGTATGCAATGTCTTTACGGCAGAATACGCCGTCCCACTCAACTTTCGCGGCCAATTCGTAGGCGCGCTGTTGAGCCTCGGTGACGGTGTTGCCGAGGGCTGTGGCGCAGAGTACGCGACCGCCGTTAGTGACAACGTTGCCGTCTTTCAGGCTGGTGCCGGCGTGGAAAACTTTCTCGCCATCTACCTCGGTTTCCGGCAAGCCGGTGATCACGTCGCCCTTGTTGTAGCTGCCCGGATAACCACCGGCGGCCAGAACGATGCCCACAGAAGCGCGCTCGTCCCACACGGAATCACACTGATCGAGTGTGCCGTCCACGGCTGCCAGAGACAGTTCAACGATGTCCGATTTCATGCGCAGCATGATCGGCTGGGTTTCCGGATCACCAAAGCGGCAGTTGAATTCGATCACCTTGGGAGCGCCGGTGGTGTCGATCATCAGGCCCGCGTACAGGAAACCCTTATACGGGTGGCCTTCTGCTGCCATGCCGTTAACGGTCGGCATGATCACTTCGTCCATGATGCGCTGGTGTACATCGGCCGTGACCACCGGGGCCGGGGAGTATGCACCCATGCCACCGGTGTTGGGGCCGGTGTCACCGTCGCCAACGCGTTTGTGATCTTGGGAGGTGGCCATCGCCAGTACGTTCTTGCCATCCACCATGACGATGAACGAGGCTTCTTCGCCGTCCAGGAACTCTTCGACCACAACGCGGCTGCCAGCATCACCGAACGCGTTACCTGCCAACATATCGCGAATGGCGTCTTCGGCCTCTTCCAGAGTCATGGCAACGATGACGCCTTTACCTGCGGCCAGACCATCCGCCTTGACCACAATCGGTGCGCCTTTTTCACGAACGTAAGCGAGGGCTTCGTCAACGTCGGTGAAATTGGCGTAGTCCGCGGTCGGGATCTTCTGGCGGGCCAGAAAGTCCTTGGTGAAGGCTTTGGAGCCTTCAAGCTGAGCCGCACCGGCGCTGGGGCCGAAGATGCGCAGGCCGCGTTCTTCAAAGTTGTCGACAACACCCGCTACCAGCGGGGCTTCCGGACCAACGATGGTCAGACCGACGTTGTTCTGTTCGGCGAAGTTCGCCAGACCGTCCAGATCCATAACGTCCAGATCGACGTTTTCCAGACCGGGCTCGCGGGCGGTGCCGGCGTTACCCGGTGCGACAAAAACCTTGTCAGCCAGAGGCGATTGGGCGGCTTTCCACGCCAGTGCGTGTTCCCGTCCGCCACTGCCGATAATCAGAATGTTCATGTTGTGCTCCTGAATGCTGTGATCAGTGACGGAAGTGGCGCATGCCGGTGAAGACCATCGCGATGCCGTGTTCGTTGGCGGCGTCGATCACTTCCTGGTCGCGCATGGAACCGCCCGGCTGAATGACTGCAGTGATGCCTGCGGCGGCCGCGGCATCGATGCCATCACGGAACGGGAAGAAAGCGTCGGAGGACATCACCGAACCTTTCACTTCCAGACCTTCGTCGGCGGCTTTGATACCGGCGATCTTGGCGCTGTATACGCGGCTCATCTGGCCTGCGCCGACACCGATGGTACGGCCGGCTTTGGCATACACGATGGCGTTGGACTTAACGTATTTGGCCACTTCCCAGGCGAACAGCAGGTCGTTCAGTTCCTGTTCGGTGGGCTGGCGGTCGGTCACGACCTTGACGTCTTCCATCGCTACCATGCCCAAGTCGCGGTCTTGAACCAGCAGGCCGCCGGTGACACGCTTGTAGTCCATGGTCTTGGCACGGTGGCTGTCGAATTCGCCGCAAGCCAGCAGACGCACGTTTTTCTTGGCAGATACGATCTCTACGGCTTCCGGGGCGATGCTGGGGGCAATGATGACTTCCACGAACTGGCGATCAACGATGGCCTGGGCGGTTTTGGCATCGAGCTCGCGGTTAAAGGCGATGATGCCACCGAAGGCTGAGGTCGGATCGGTCGCGAAGGCCAGATCGTAGGCCTGAAGAATGTCGGCGCCAATGGCAACGCCGCAAGGGTTGGCGTGCTTAACGATGACACAGGCCGGGTCTGCGAATGGTTTTACGCACTCCAGAGCGGCATCGGTGTCCGCAACGTTGTTGTAGCTCAGCTCTTTGCCTTGCAGCTGCTTGGCGGTGGCAACACAGGCTTCACGGGGATTGGTTTCGGCGTAGAAAGCCGCGCGCTGGTGCGGGTTTTCGCCGTAACGCATGTCCTGAACCTTCACAAACTGAGTGTTGAAGGTGCGTGGGAAATCGGCGTTGTCGTTGTCGGGTGTGCGCCCGCCCAGATAGTTGGCGATGGCACCGTCGTAACCGGCGGTGTGCTCGAACGCCTTGACCGCCAGGTCGAAACGGGTGTTGTAGGTCAGGTCGCCGTCGTTCTCTTCGAGTTCTTTCAGTACTCGACTGTAGTCAGCCGCGTTCACGACGATCGCGACATCGTTGTGATTTTTAGCCGCGGCGCGAACCATGGTTGGCCCGCCGATGTCGATGTTCTCGATGGCGGTGGCCAGGTCGCAATCCGGTTTAGCAACGGTTTCCTCGAATGGATAGAGGTTGACCACAACCATATCGATCGGATTAATACCGTGCTCCGCCATGATGGCGTCGTCAGTGCCGCGACGGCCCAGAACGCCACCGTGAATCTTCGGATGCAGGGTTTTTACCCGGCCGTCCATCATTTCCGGAAAACCGGTGTAATCGGATACTTCGGTGACCGGTACTTTGTTTTCCTGCAGCAGCCGGAAGGTGCCTCCGGTGGACAGCAGCTCAATGCCGCGTTCGGTCAGGGCTCGTGCGAAATCGACGATGCCGGTTTTATCACTCACGCTGATCAGGGCGCGACGGACGGGGGTGTTAGCCTGGTTTGCCATGGTTCAGTTTCTTCGCTGTTCAGATAAGCCGGGGTAGCCTGAATATAAAGAACAAAGGCCTCGCGAACGAATCCGGGAGGCCCTTGTGGGTCGTGTCTGATTATAGCAGACCGTATTGCTTCAGTTTCTTGCGCAGGGTTCCGCGGTTCAGGCCAAGCATGGTCGAAGCCTTGGTCTGGTTGTTGCGGGTGTACTTCATTACCTGCTCGAGCAGGGGCGCTTCAACTTCCGAAAGCACCAGTTGGTATACGTCGGTGACGGGCGCTCCGTCCAGTTGCGCGAAGTAGTTCTTCAGAGCAACTTCTACGCTGTCGCGCAGGGTGACGCTATTGCCGCTGCCGTTTACCGTGTGCAACTGATGTGATTCATCGTTGGCCGGGGTGCTCAGATTATCGTGTGCCAAAGTCTCAGCGGTCATGCTGCGAATACCTCTCCATTTCGTAAGCGTGCAAAGTACTGTGCGATGCTGTCTTTTTGCTCCAGCGGGTCTTCGATCCCGTTGAAGCGACTGCGGAACTGTTTGCTTTCGTCGTGGGTCTGCAGATACCAGCCCACATGTTTTCTGGCGATACGCACGCCCATCGTTTCCCCGTAGAAACTGTGCAGTTCGGCGAGATGCTCCTGGAGAATCTGCTCCACTTCCGTCAGCGGCGGTGCTGCAAGGTGCTCGCCGGTTTCCAGAAAGTGCAGGATTTCCCGGAAAATCCATGGCCGGCCTTGTGCGCCTCTGCCGATCAGCAACCCGTCAGCGCCGGTATAGGTCAGCACGTGCCGGGCTTTCTCTGGTGTCGTGATGTCGCCATTGGCAAACACCGGAATGCCAACGCTGGCCTTCACTTCGGCAATGGTGTCGTATTCGGCGTCGCCCAGATATTTGTCGGCTCTTGTGCGGCCGTGGACAGCGAGGGCCTGAATGCCTGCGTCTTCTGCCATTTTTGCAATTGTTTTGGCGTTACGGTTGTCGCGATCCCAACCTGTGCGCATTTTCAGTGTCACCGGTATATCGACGGCATTGACCACCGCATGCAGAATGTCCTGAACCAGCTTTTCGTCTTTCATCAGGGCCGAACCAGCGGCCTTGTTGCAGACTTTTTTGGCAGGACACCCCATGTTGATGTCGATGATCTGGGCACCAAACTCGGCGTTTTGCCGCGCGGCATCGGCCAGCATGTCTGGGTCGCCGCCGGCAATTTGCACTGACCGGGGTTCGGGTTCGCCCTGATGATTCATCCGGGTACGTGATTTGCGCGTATGCCAGAGCTTGCTATCCGCTATGACCATTTCCGATACCGCCAAACCGGCGCCCATTCTTCGACACAGCAGCCGAAACGGGCGATCTGTTACACCGGCCATGGGTGCAACTATCAATGGGTTGGGCAGGGTGTACGGCCCGATTTTTGCCGTTGGCAGCATGATCTGAGTCCGTGTCACAGCGGGTTTAGCAAGGTTCGGATTTCAGTCGTTGCTCAAAATCTGATCGACTGTTTCCCGAAGGGCGGTAATGATACCGCCGGGGGCAGTTTGATTGAAGGGATAAATGAGCGAAAAAGTTGATTATTTTTCGCTCTGTCTGGTTGACTTTTGCTCTACCGACTGTAGGCCGTTGTTAAGGCTCTAGGTATCTACGGACGGAAGAGCAGGTTGTAGTTGACCGCGTCCCGTCCCGGGTCGCGAATCCGGATGGCAATCTTGACCGGGGTATCCGGCGGCATGTTCTCCAGTGCCTCTCCGTCGCCCGCGATATACTCGTCAGGGCTGAACACACTTTGAGCCACCACATCCCCATTCAAGTTGGAAAAGGTCAGGGCAATAGACGGGAAGGGCTGCTCGAAGTTGGCGCGATTAATGATCACTGCATCGACAATCAGCTGGTTGCGGTTGTCCGGGGCGGTGCGAACCACCAGTTTGCGGCTTTGTATGGCATCGACATTCACCAGAGGCTGGAGTTTGCAACCGGCCAGTTCGCAGCCTTTCTCGTAAAAGGGGCGCAGCTGGGGAATGGCGGATAAGCGGTCAAACTGGAACCAGGTAGCCTGTGCCACCAAGAGCCCGAACAGCGCGAGTGTCACCAGACCCCACAGGATCGTTCGAAGGCGACTGCCACCACGACCGACCGATACAGGGTCTCGTCGCAACTCCTGGTACAAGGCCGCGGTTTGTGGCTCCGGTCGAGTCCGGTTAATAAGCGGGTCGTCCGGCTGGTCGGTGTCTTCGCTTAAGGGGGCGGCGTTACCCGTTCGTGACTCGTCCTCGATCACGGCACCCGTGCTGGAAGATGCTGTTTCAGGCTCAGGCTCAGGCTCAGGCTCAGGCTCATGTGGGGGCTTCTCGGGCGCCGTCGGGCGGTCATCGGAAAGCATGGCTTCTGCCCAGCTCTCATCGACATTTGAGTTGATCGTGTCTTGGTGGTCTTCAGAGAAACTTTCGTTGTGACGGTTGTCAACCGAGAGAAAGCTTTCGCTTAGCTCGTCTTCGGAAAATGTCAGTTTGTCACCCGCGTAGAGCTCTTCTTCGGCATCTTCCTCTGGATTGTCGACGAAAACGAAGTCGTCTTCGATGACGCTGCTGCGCTTGTCGTCACGGCTGGAATTTTCAGATGGCGAGGGTTCAGGGTCGGTATGAGGGGGCTGTGTTGTAGTGTCACCGGGAAGGTCTATCCGGTGTTCATTCGCATTAAAAATGGCCATGCAGTTGCCGCAACGGACTTTGCCTCCGGCAACACTGAGCTGCTCGTCAGTTACCCGAAAACGGGTCGCGCACTCTGGGCACTGTGTTTGCAGGCTGCTCTGGGTCATGCTGTTATCCTGAACGCTTAGTCACTGCGTGGTTGCTAGGAACCACGCAGTTTAGACGTATACGTTTGATTCGTCACTCGCCCTTGCGCCGTCCTGTGAGGCGTATCCACTCTTCTTTCTGTTCGGGTTCGTCCATGATAAACCAAGGTTCGTAGGCCTCCATCACTTCTCTGGCCTGGTTCGACAGAATGCCGGATAGGACAAGGCTGCCTCCGGGGCGAGTCAGCGTGGCCAAGCGAGGTGCCAGTCCAATCAATGGCTGGGCCAGAATGTTGGCGAGCATGACATCGGCCTGAGTGTCGGGATCGCTGCCGGGCAGGTAGAGGTCAAGCCGGTCGTCATCAACGCCGTTGCGCCGGGCATTTTCGCGACTGGCTTCCAGCGCCTGAGGGTCGGTGTCTACACCGATCACGTGCTTGGCGCCGAGGAGCAGAGCGGCAAGTCCGAGAATGCCAGAGCCGCAGCCGTAGTCGATTACTTGTTTGCCATCAACGTCCTGTCCGTCCAGCCACTGCAGGCAGAGGGCTGTCGTAGGATGGGTGCCGGTGCCGAACGCCAGGCCCGGGTCCAGCAGCAGGTTGGCGGCGTCCGGGTCGGGGGCTTCGTGCCAGCTGGGAACAATCCAGAGCCGCTCGCCAAAGCGCAATGGATGGAAGTCATCCATCCAGGCCCGCTCCCAATCCTTGTCTTCGACCAGGGTGACATCAATCTCTGCCAGCGTTTGCTGGGTTTGCTGATGCCAGGCATCCCGGATATCAGAGCACAGCTGCTCGATATCACGATCTGATTGAAACAGACCGGTGACGGTGGTTTGGCTCCACAAGGGGGTTGTGCCGGGATCGGGTTCGTAGAGGGGTTGGTCGGCGGCATCTTCCATGGAAACGGCATCCGAGCCCATTTCCATTAGCAGGTCTTCCAGCTGATCCGCAGTGTCCGGATCAGCTGGAATCTGGAGTTGTATCCAGGGCATGGTCAATCCTGTATCAGTTTTTCGAGGTAGTGAATGGTGAAGTCTACCTGTTTAAAACCTCCATCGCGCACCAGTTTTCGATGCAGCGGCTGATTGGTCTTGATGCCCTCGACCAACATTTCGTCCAATGCGTTCTTCATGCGCCTGCGTGCGATGTCTCTGTCTGCACCCCAGGTGATCAGTTTGGCCACCAGAGAATCGTAGTACGGAGGTACGGTGTAACCGCTGTACAGGTGCGAATCGACTCGCACACCGTTTCCGCCGGGAGCATGGAAATGCTTGATCTTGCCTGGGCTGGGCGCAAAGGTTTTCGGATCTTCGGCGTTGACCCGACATTCCATCGCGTGCCCGGAAATCTTGATTTCGTCCTGGCTGTATTCCAGTGGCAGACCGCTCGCGATGCGCAGCTGTTCGCGGACAATATCGACGCCTGTGACCATTTCGGAGACCGGGTGCTCTACCTGCACTCGGGTGTTCATTTCGATGAAGTAGAACTCGCCGTCCTGATACAGGAACTCAAAGGTGCCAGCACCTACATAGCCAATTTCCTTACAGGCATCGACACAGGCTTTGAGGGTGCGCTCCCGGGATTCCGGGTTCAGGTTCGGGGCGGGCGCTTCCTCGATGACTTTCTGGTTTCGACGCTGCAGTGAGCAGTCCCGGTCACCCAGGTGAATCACGTTGCCGTGCATATCTGCCAGAATTTGGACTTCCACATGGCGAGGCTTTTCCAGAAACTTTTCCAGATAGACGGTGGGGTCGCCGAAGGCGTTTTTCGCTTCCGTCTGGGTGATCTGGACCGCTTTCAGAAGGGCAGCCTCGGAGTGAACAACCTGCATACCACGACCACCACCGCCGGAAGCGGCTTTGATCATGACCGGATAGCCAATGTTACGGGCCACTTGCAGCGTGCGCTCATCGTCATCCGTGAGCGGGCCGTCTGACCCGGGAACGGTGGGTACGCCGGCTTTCTTCATGGCTTCAATGGCGGAGACTTTGTTGCCCATCAAACGGATGGTTTCAGCACTGGGGCCGATGAAGCGGAATCCGCTTTTCTCGACTTGTTCCGCGAAGTCGGCGTTTTCTGCCAGAAAGCCGTAGCCGGGGTGAATGCCGACAGCGTCTGTCACTTCCGCAGCACTGATAATCGCCGGGATGTTGAGGTAACTGTCTGTCGGGCTGTTGGGGCCGATGCAGACCGTTTCATTTGCCAGGCGAACGTGCATCAGGTCGCGGTCTACCTGAGAGTGAACCGCCACGGTTTTAATGCCTAGCTCTTTGCAGGCGCGGAGTATACGCAGGGCGATTTCACCGCGGTTTGCGATCAGAACTTTCTCTAACATAGCCATGGGTAGCAATCACCAGATTCAGGAAATGACGACCAAAGGTTGGTCAAACTCCACCGGCTGGCCATTTTCGACCAGAATTTCGGTGATGGTGCCAGACTTGTCGGCTTCAATCTGGTTCATCATTTTCATTGCCTCAACAATGCAGATGACATCGCCAGCCTTGACCGATTGGCCCACTTCTACAAACGCAGGTGCCGACGGTGACGGTGACCGGTAGAAGGTACCAACCATCGGTGATTTCAGCGCGTGACCGTTAATGGCAGCTGGCGCGGCAGGCGCTTCTTCAGAGGCAGGCGCGCTGGCAGGTGCCGGGGCCGCTTGAGGTGCCGGTGCGGCGTAATGGCTGACAACCTGGCCGGGCGCTTGCTCACGACGACGGGAGATGCGTACCGAATCATCGCCCTCGTGAATTTCCAGCTCCTCGACGTCAGATTCCTCGAGCAGTTCGATCAGTTTCTTGATTTTGCGAATATCCATAACTATTCCAGTCCCGTTGTCTCTGGTCTATCAGTGAATTTTTTGCAGGGCAGCCTGTAAAGCAAGATCGTAACCTTGGCTGCCTAAACCGCAGATAACGCCTTGGGCGATATCTGAAAAATACGAGTGGTGCCGGAACGGCTCCCGCGCGTGCACGTTTGACAGGTGCACTTCAATGAACGGGATGCCCGATGCCAACAGAGCGTCCCGCAAGGCGACACTGGTGTGGGTGAAGGCGGCGGGGTTGATAATGATGAAGTCCACCCCTTCAGCCCGGGCTTCGTGAATACGGTCAATCAATTCGTACTCTGCATTCGATTGCAGGTGCAGCAGATGATGGCCTTGTTCCGAAGCCTGATGCCGCAAGCGGTCGTCAATGTCTGCCAGCGTCTCATGGCCATAGACCTCGGGCTCGCGTGTGCCGAGCATATTGAGGTTGGGTCCATGTAGCACAAGTATGGTCGACATGATGAAATTTGCCTTGTTTGTTTTTGACAGGATCGCCGAAGATAACAGCAGTTTTGCTAAATGGTGCGTACTTATCAGCTTCAGATCAACACTTTTTGACAATCTTCGGGTGTGTCTTTGATCCTGAAAAAAGATTACACAGCAATTGCCTCACGCGCGATGACATTTGGTTGATGACTCGCATTGTCGGTGATGGCGAACAGGGCGGGTATTCGACATTGGTTTCATGGACCGGGCAGAACGCCCGGTCCGGGGGTGGGTCACTCTTCGGCCAGTGTCACGCAATTTCGGCCGTGGGCTTTGGATACGTAGAGGGCTCGGTCGGCTCGCTCGCACAAAGATTGGGAGCTTTCTCCTTGCCAGGCCGCCAGTCCGCAACTGAAGGTCACTTTGAACTGGCGGTCGCCGGCCTCTTGCAGGAGTTCGGAAAATCGCTCCCGAATTTCATTCACCACATTACGGGCATCACCGGGGCGTGTGTTGGGCAGAATCAAAGCGAACTCTTCTCCGCCATAGCGCCCGATGTGGTCAGTTTTGCGCAACCGCTGCTTCAGGAACATGGACAGGCTTCGGAGAATCCGGTCTCCGATGGGGTGACCGAAGGTGTCGTTCACTTTCTTGAAGTAGTCCAGATCGATCATGGCGAAGCACAGTGGCTGGTCTTTCTGGCGCGCTCGCACGATTTCCTGCTCCAGCAGGTACAGGGTGTGAGTGTGATTAAACAGACCGGTCAGGCTGTCGCGAATCATCAGCGCCAGCAGTGAGCG
Source organism: Marinobacter sp. MDS2 (assembly GCF_030718085.1). Taxonomy (NCBI): domain Bacteria; kingdom Pseudomonadati; phylum Pseudomonadota; class Gammaproteobacteria; order Pseudomonadales; family Marinobacteraceae; genus Marinobacter; species Marinobacter sp. MDS2. The sequence continues at coordinate 1,413,686 of NZ_JAVAJF010000001.1, read as the reverse complement.
GGCGCGCCGGCCACGGTTGTGCAGTGTGGCAATCAGGTGTTTGGGGTCTACCGGTTTGGTCAGGAAATCGTCGCCACCGAGGCTCATGGCGTGCAACTGTTTACCGACATCGTCTTCGGCCGAAAGGTAAATGATCGGGACGCTGTGAAATTTGTCCTGTTGACGAATAACGCGGGCAATCTCCATGCCGGTGCAGCCGGGCATGTACATGTCGAGCAGGATGATTTCGGGCGAGAATTCATCCAGCGCGGTAATGATCTGCATGGGGTCGGTGATGATGTGGGCGTTCATTCCGGCTTTCTTCAGCACCGTTTCCATGAATTTGGCCTGGGCCCGGGAATCGTCGAGCACCAGCACCCGGTAGGGCTCCACCGTATTGCCGTGGGTATAGGTTTCGATTTTTTCGATCAACTGCCCCGGATCAACCGCCGGGTAGAAGAATTCTTCGCCACCACACCGGGAAGCCCTTAACCGGGTTTCGATGGATCCGTCTTCATCGCTCATGAAAATGATGGGAATGGGGGTGTCGTGTTGCTCCTGAAGATGCTCGATGGTGGATATCCCGGAAGACGCTCCGCCGCCAAAGTTGATGTCGATCAGGATGGTTTCGGGTTTGCTCAATGCGCACGCCGCCACCAGATCGTTGGGGGTTTTGTAGGCGGCCGCACGAAAACCGAAAAATTCGAGTTGTTTGATCATTCGGGCTGCGGATTCGTCGTCGGTAAGCGCGATGTAGACCGGCGTTCGGCGAAAAGGGTGGGGCGCATCATTGTTCTCGTCACTGCGGCGTTGGGTGCTGTGACGAAGGGTTTCCATGGACTCTTCAAGCGCCTGCAGTTGAGCAGTGCCAAGCGGGGTCTCAGGGTGCCAGTGAGCAAGCCGGGCGAGAATGGTTTCTCCGGCGCGAGCGTGGTTTTCCATCTCGAAACGGCGGGCGTAACGCACCAGTTTGTCGGCGGCGGCTTCCAGCGCATTCCGGTATGTCTGGGCTTGCGTTGGGGCCTCGTGAATTTTTTGCCAGGTATCCAGAACAACACGCGCTTGAGTGGTGACGCGCCGGGCAAAATGTTGTCTGAGTTTTTCCTTCTGGCTTTCGTCGCTCATTGTGCTCGGGCCTTTCTGTTATTGGTTGTTCTGTCCGGCCGGACAAACTTCTTTCTCGGTCACGTTATGCCGAGGCATCATAGTCCTAAGGGAGAGTCTATAGTGTTTAATGTTGTCGACGTAGACGGCACTTTGTAAATCTTTGTCAACTCTTGATGGTGATCACAGAGTTGGTGGTGCCTTCAGATACGGCTCCGGGTTGAGGAGCGTTATAGCAGAGGGGCAGGTTATGAACAGCCGACGGCAAGATGGCGTGATGAGCCTTCGGGCATTGCTGTTGGTATTCACCGGCAGTCTCCTGGTGCTGATTTTGTTGACCATTTTTTCAGTGACGTTCAATACCTTCCGGAATTACGTGTCGTCGCAGCATTTGGAGCATGCTCGAGATGCAGCAACCGCCACAGGCGTAGCGCTTTCTAAAGCAGTCGATGCGTCCGATATCGTTGCTGCTTCATCGTTGATCGACGCAGTGTTCGATAGTGGCAGCTACCTGTCGGTCAAGTTCTACGGTCACGGAAGGATCCTGCTGACGGGCAGGGAGATACCCTTGCGTACGTCGGTGGCACCCGACTGGTTTGTGCGGGCCGCGAAAATGCAAAAGCCTGAAGGCAAAGCGCAAGTGGTGCGGGGGTGGGCTCAACTGGGGACGGTAGAGGTGGTCAGCAACCTGGGCAGAGCCTACGACGACCTTTGGAGAATCACGCTCGGGTTGCTGGCGGCCGTGGTATTGATCGGTGGTGTGGGCATGCTGGGGTTGTGGTTCTTGTTGAAGCGTTTACTGCAACCGTTGAGCGAGTTGGAGAAACAGGCCCGGGCATTGAGCCGGAGGGACTTCAGGGAAAGGGTGGCCGTGCGTTCTACCCGGGAATTGAATCAGGTGACAGAAGCCATGAATCAGATGGCGGATGATTTGGGGCAACTGTTCGCCGGACAGGGAAAGTTGATCCAGCATTTGCGAAAAGTGAATAACGAGGATCCCGTGACCGGGCTGGCAAGCCGGAGCGCATTTGATCAGCGCCTGAAGGTGGAAGTCGAGTCCGAGGAAAAGTCAGCGCCGGGGGTGCTGATGCTGCTTCAGCTGAGCTGTTTTGGCGAGTTCAACCAAAGCCATGGTCGCGAGGAAGGCGACCGGTTGTTAAAACAGGTCGGTAAGGCCATGAACACCTTTGTGATGAAACATGGCGGTGCGTTTGCCGGACGCAGAACCGGAGCGGAGTTTGCAGCTTACCTGCCCGGCGCATCGGCAGTGGATGTGAAAGTGTGGTGTGAAGCCTTGGTCGAGACGTTGGACGGGTTATATTCGGACTTGGCGGCACCGGTGGAAACCTGTGTTCACGCCGGGCTGGCGATTGCATCGCCGGAGGCGAATGTCCGAGACTTGCTGGCGGCCGCAGATACAGCCTTACGGACTGCCCAGCAGCGGGAAGAATCCTGTTGTTGGATTAAGGATGCCAGTGGCAACAGTTACCACACGATGGACACCTGGCGTGACATCATCAACGATGCAATCCGGGGGCAAAAATTGTCGCTTTGGCTGCAACCGATGGTGCAAGGGCCGAATCAGGAATTGCAGTACTTCCAGGTGTTCTCCCGAATTTGTACCCCCGAGGGCGTGCTCAAGGCGGGCGCCTTCGTTCCCATGGCGGAGCGCCTCGGTCTTATTGCGGATATTGATCGGGTTCTGGTGGCCAGCGTTCTGCAGCGGCTGGCACACAAACCAGAGGAGAAGCTTGCGATTTCGTTAGGCTCCGCCTCCGTAGCGGACGAGACGTTCCGGGAAGATCTTCTGTCGATGCTTGGATCGGCGGGCACCCGGAACGGTCGTTTATGGGTTGGTATTTCGGAAATGACGCTGCATCACCACCGGGCGCATGCAAGCCAATTGATTCGCGCATTGGTCAAGCTGCACGTGCCGGTGCTGGTGGATCGCTTCGGGGTCGGGGGCGTGCCGTTCAACTATTTGCGAAACCTGCCGTTGAGCGGTTTGCGGATTGATAACAGTTTTGTTCACGATCTGGATAGCCACGAGGACAACCGGTTCTGGCTCGAGTCGGTCATCGGCATTGCCCGAAGCCGGGGTGTGAAAGTTTTTGCGACGGGTGTAGAAAGGAGTGAGGAATACTCGGTACTCTGTAAATTGGGTATCGATGGCGCCATGGGCTACCATCTTGGTCGTCCCTTCGCGGCCGATGAGGAATCAACAGGAGAGTAAACGTTTTATGCCAGGCAAAATCAGACAGTATTTCAAGGACAAGAAAGAAGATGTTCAGGATTACACCGGAGGCAGCGGCGTAATCGGAAAGTTTATCCTGGCGCTGCTGGTGGTGTACCTGCTGATTACCATTGTGTTGGGGGTCATCTGGAGCAGTGAGCCAGACAGCTTCTCGGTAAGGGAGCATACCCGCACCTTGGCCAGTTCGATGGATCGTGAACCGGTAGCCGGGTTTGCCACCACCGCCACCATGATTCGTTTGGCGGAGACGCTTCTGGATAAGCCGGGCGGCTACATCTCGAATGATATCTTCCCTCCCGGGCTTTGGATGGACAACATGCCAAACTGGGAATACGGCGTGCTGGTTCAGCTCCGGGATTTGTCCCGCTCGCTTCGCAAAGACATCAGCCGGTCGCAAAGCCAGTCCGCGGAAGATCCGGACCTGATCATTGCCGAACCCCAGTTACACTTTGACAGTGAAAGCTGGGCGATTCCGTCCACCGAAAACGAATACCGCCGCGGTATCAATGCGCTCAAGCGGTATCTGAATCGTTTGTCGGATCCTGAACAAAGCAATGCCCAGTTTTTTGCTCGTGCTGACAATTTGAACAATTGGCTGGCGGATCTGGAAACGCGTTTGGGCAGCTTGTCCCGAACCCTGAGTGAAAGTGTGGGCAAGGCGTCGGTTAGCGAATCCCTGTCGAATATGGAAGACGGAGACCCGCTGTCTGAAGCGATCAGTGGCGAGGATGTGAAAACAGATTGGACCAAGATCGACGATGTGTTCTACGAGGCCCGTGGCACCGCGTGGGCTTTGCTGCACATTTTCCGTGCGATGGAAGTGGATTTCCGGAAGGTGCTGCAGGACAAGAATGCGATGGCGAGTGTGCAGCAGATCATCATCGAGTTGGAGGGCACGCAGGAGTCTATGTGGAGCCCGGTGATTCTGAATGGCAGTGGCTTTGGTTTATTGGCAAACCACTCGTTGACGATGGCGGCGTACTTGTCGCGGGCGAACGCAGCGATCAGCGATATGCGGGATTTGTTGTCGCGGGGTTAATGGCCGATTGAGCGTTTAGAAAACAAAAAACCGGGTCGCTCTTTGAACTGACCCGGTTTTTTTATGCCCGAAACGCGATTAGCCTTTGTAGGCGTTAACCGAGTCTACGATGGCTTGCTTGGCTTCGGCAGCGTTGCCCCAGCCTTGTACTTTTACCCACTTGCCCGGCTCGAGAGTTTTGTAGTTCTCGAAGAAGTGACGAATCTGGTCGCGCAGCAGTTCTGGCAGGTCGTCAATTTCTTTCACATCGTGGTAGATGGTGGTCAGCTTGTCGTGCGGTACCGCAACCAGCTTGGCGTCGCCACCGGCTTCGTCTTCCATGTTCAGTACGCCAACCGGGCGGCAACGAATAACAGAGCCGGCCTGGATCGGGTATGGGGTGACAACCAGTACGTCCAGCGGGTCGCCGTCGTCAGCCAGGGTGTGAGGGATGAAGCCGTAGTTGGCCGGGTAGAACATGGGGGTGGCCATGAAGCGGTCTACCAGCAGGGCGCCCATGTCTTTGTCGAGTTCGTACTTGACCGGGGAGCTGTTGGCCGGGATTTCGATGGCTACGTAGATGTCTTCTGGCGGGTTTTTGCCCGCTGGGATGTTGTCGAATTGCATGTGAGTTCCTTCCTGATACGTTAGGTTCGTTTAACGGTGTTCGAAAAGTGGGCGCAATTATACGGGACTCTACAGGCATTCGAAACTAAACGTTGGTGGCGGGCTTGGCTTTGGGTGCAAGCGGGCCTCTGGCAGCCCTGTCCGAAAAACGCCCGTGAATACGTCCCTGTAGGGCTCGGTCGCGCCATCCTTGGCGCCCCACGTTTTCGGACAGGGCCACCAGAGGCCCTTTTTAGCATCCGGGGAAGCCTGATTCAGTAATTTCCGAAATCTACAGTCTGATCTGTTTGGCAATCAGTTCTTTCATGATCTCGGTGGTGCCGCCGCCGATGGAGAGGATCTTGGCGTCTCGGTACAGGCGATCGACCACGGATTCCCGCATGTAGCCCATGCCTCCGAACAGTTGCACGGCTTCGCGGGTGACTTTTTCGCAGACGTCCACGGAGAAGTTTTTCGCCATGGCCACTTGTTTGATGGGTTTTTTGCCCGCTTGCATCAGTGCCGCGCAGCGGTAGGTGTATTCCCGCGCGATGTCGATCTGGGTGGCCATGTCGACGAGTTTGTGGCGGGTTACCTGGAAGCCCGAGACGGTGCGGCCGAACGCCTGGCGTTCTCGGGTGTAGTCCAGTGCTGCTTCGTAGGCCAGCTGGGCGGTCATGTAGGCCATGATGGACAGGCTCAGGCGTTCGGCCAGGAAGTTGCTCATGATGGCAATGAAGCCGGCGTTTTCGGCGCCGATCAGTCGGTCGGCGGGGACTCGGCAGTCCTCGAAGAAGAGTTCGGCGGTGTCGCTGGCCCACCAGCCCATTTTGCGCAGTTTTTTGCCATTGGAGAAGCCGGGCATGTCGCGGTCGATCAGCAGCAGGCTGATGCCCGCATGGCCTTCGCCGCCGGTGCGCACGGCAACGGTGTAGTGGTCGGCACGGGTGCCGCTGGTGATGAAGGTTTTGCTGCCATTGACGATGTAGTGGTCGCCATCGCGTACCGCGCGGGTTTTGATGTTGGCGACGTCGGAGCCGCCGCCGGGTTCGGTGATGGCAAGGGCAGAGATTTTCTCACCGCGCAGTACCGGGGGTACGATTTGCTCCTGAATTTCTTGCCTGGCCCATTTGGCGACGGGCGGCAAGCCGATGTCGAGGGAGCCCAGGCTGGCCACGAAACCGCCGGAGGTGGAACGCATCAGCTCTTCGGAGGCGGCCACTTTCATGAAGATGTCGCCTTCACCGATTCCACCAAGTGCTTCCGGAAATCCGATGCCGAGAAGGCCAGCCTCTCCGGCTTTTTGATAGATGTCCCGCGGGAACTCACCGGCTTCTTCCCATTGGTCGATATAAGGTCGAGCGTGGGTTTGGATGAATTTGCGAGCGGTCAGGCGCACCTGTTCGTGGGTTTCGTTGAAATAATCCGACACTGCGACGTTCCTTTTTGTTCTTGGAATAGCTTGAGTGTCTCGCAATCAGGCGTGCCAAGCAAGCGCTTGGTTTTGGCTGTGTGGGGCATAAAAAAACCGGCAGATATGCCGGTTTTTTGGGGAGGGCTCAGGGGTATCAGTTGTCTTGGCGAGGAATGCTCTTTACGCCTTCGCTGGTGCCCAGTAACAACAAGTCAGCCGGACGGCGAGCGAACAGGCCGTTGGTGACCACGCCGACGATGTTGTTGATGCGTTCTTCCACCTGAATCGGGCGCGAGATGTCCATGTTGTGGATGTCGATGATGATGTTGCCGTTGTCGGTGGTGACACCGTCACGATACACCGGGTCACCGCCGAGTTTTACGATCTCGCGGCCAACGTGGCTGCGAGCCATGGGGATGACTTCAACGGGCAGGGGAAACGCGCCCAGGATATCCACTTTTTTCGATTCGTCGGCGATGCAGATGAAGGTTTTGGCGACCGCTGCGACGATTTTTTCACGAGTAAGCGCTGCGCCGCCGCCTTTGATGAGCGCTAACCGTTCGTTGGTTTCATCGGCACCGTCTACGTAGTATTCCAGTTCGTCGATCGCGTTCAGGTCGTATACCGGGATGCCGTGCCCCTTCAAGCGCTCTGCGGTAGCTTCGGAGCTGGCGACGGCCCCGTCAAACTCGTTTTTATAATCGGCCAGAAAATCGATAAAGAAGTTGGCGGTGCTGCCGGTACCGACCCCGATAACGCTCTTGCGGTTCAGGTGTGGGGCAATATGATCCATGGCGGCTTTTGCCACGGCTTTTTTGAGTTCGTCCTGAGTCATGGTGGCGCTCCGGGTGAGATCGGATGAATTTAACCGCATTATACGCCGGCAGTCGTTCTGCTTATAGACGGCAGCCGTGCAAAGTTCCTAAACTGTACGTTTTTTCAAGCCGATCAATAGCAACCGGAACCATCATGCCGCAACGTTACATCAAGAAGATCCTCGATGCGCGAGTCTACGACATCGCCATCGAAACACCGCTCACTGAAGCCCGTAGTTTGTCTGCACGTTTTGGCAACAATATTATGCTCAAGCGTGAAGACCTGCAGCCGGTGTTTTCCTTCAAGATTCGTGGCGCGTACAACCGGATTGCGCAGCTTTCAGACGAGCAAAAAGCCAAGGGCGTGATTTGTGCGTCTGCCGGTAACCACGCTCAGGGCGTGGCCATGTCAGCGAAAAAGTTGGGCATCAAAGCGACCATCGTGATGCCGCAAACCACGCCGGACATCAAAGTGAAATCGGTCCGCGAGCGGGGCGCCAAAGTGGTGTTGAAAGGCGATGCCTTTGACGAAGCCGCCGCGCACGCCCAGGAATTGATTGCCAAACACGGTTATACCTATATCCCGCCTTACGACGATCCGGACGTAATTGCCGGGCAGGGCACCGTGGCCATGGAGCTGATGTGGCAGTTTTCCCAGCCGTTGCACGCCGTGTTTATCCCGGTTGGTGGCGGTGGTCTGATCGCCGGCATGGCTGCTTACATCAAATACCTGCGCCCCGATATCAAAGTCATCGGTGTCGAACCGGAAGACTCTAATTGCTTGCAGGCCGCCATGGCCGCAGGCGAGCGCGTGGTGTTGGAAGAAGTGGGCATCTTCGCCGATGGCGTTGCGGTTAAGCAGATTGGTGAAGAGCCTTGGAATATCTGCAAAGACACCGTCGATGAAGTGATCACCGTCAGCACCGATGAAATCTGCGCGGCCATTAAAGACGTGTTCGAAGATACCCGTTCGATCGCTGAACCGGCCGGTGCGCTGTCGGTGGCCGGTATCAAAAAATACATCGAGCGGGAGCAGTTGGAAGGCGAAAATCTGGCTGGCGTACTCAGCGGCGCCAACATGAACTTCGACCGCTTGCGTTATATCTCCGAACGAACGGAAATCGGTGAAAAACGCGAAGCCGTCCTGGCCGTGACCATCCCGGAGCAACCCGGCGCGTTCAAAACCTTTATCAAAGCGTTGCACAAACGCAGCATCACCGAGTTTAACTACCGCTACGCGGATGATCAGCAAGCGGTGATCTTCGTGGGGATCCAGATCCAGGCAGGTGGACTGGGCAGAGAAGAGCTGCTGCAAGACCTGCGCGAAATCGGCTATTCCGTCACCGACCTCACCGACAGCGACATCGCGAAACAGCATATTCGTCACCTGGTCGGCGGCCACGCGCCCTCGATCACCAACGAAGTAGTGTATCAGTTCGAATTCCCCGAACGCCCGGGTGCGTTGCTGAAATTCCTGATGTCACTCGGCACCCGCTGGAACATTTCCCTGTTCCATTACCGCAACCATGGCGCTGCCTATAGCCGTGTGCTGCTTGGCGCTCAGGTGAACCCTGAAGAAACCTCGGCATTTGAAGATATGCTGGAGAAAGTTGGTTTCCGCTACGAGAACATGACAGACAACGAAGCCTACAGACTGTTCTTGGGGGCGGGTAACCGCAAGTCCGATTAATCCACTCTCGCAGCTTCTCGACGGTTGAAGCTAAGGTTGCAGTAGAAGGAAGGGGTGTGGGGTCTTTGCGAAACTGTGCGGAGCCATGGATGGCGGAGCCCAAGCGTCACATGGATGTGCCGAAGGAGCGTGTTTCGCAAAGACCCCACACCCCTTGCTTCGGTCGGCAAGGCGTTTTATGTCGCGCTGGAAATCTGACACGAAACCGACATCAAACCCTTACGTAATCGTAATCCGTCAAAAATTGTAAAACTGAAATTAGATGTTAGTCTTTCGTCTAATTCTTGATATCAAGAATAGCCACCTGATTTTCCAGCCATTTAGTTCGAAGAATAACGGGAATACGCCCCATGGGTAACAAACCAGACATCATCCGCACCATTGTGTTCATCTTTGCTGTCGGTCTGGTCATTACCGGTGTGACCACAACCATTCAGGCCTCGGAAGACAAACGCACGGCCCGAGACGTTCCCGCTACCAGCTTCGTGCAGTCAGCCGACTATCGCCGGAACTGATAACACCGCCTATCCGTCACAACCCCGTGCAGAGGCACATCCCACGGTTCGATCGGTAACGATTCCACTCTTTGAAAGTCATGGGCAAGCCCGATCAGCTTGGGCGCCATCGCCGGCCGAACTCTGCTAAACGCAAAGGTGCGGTCATAGAAACCGCCGCCCATACCCAATCTACCGCCTTGTTCATCAAAGCCCACCAGCGGAAACAGAACCGCATCCAATGACCACGCAGGCCTGCGCCTCGCTTCCGGGAACGGGGGTTCGGGTATCCCAAATCGGTTGGGAACCAGTACCGCGCCGTCGTAATAGGGGCTGAACACCAATTTGCCGGGGTAAACCGGATGCAACACCGGTAAATAAAAGTGAATGTTCTTGCGCCGCCCCAGATCAATGAACAAATGAGGATCGATTTCGCCATCATTGGCGAGATAGATGCCAATGTGTTTGGCGCGATATAAATCGGGATGACGAAGCAGATTCAGTGCGAGATGCTCTGAGGCTTGTTGCTGTTGTTCGAAAGAGAGATTGTTGCGCCGGCTGCGCAGTTGTTTGCGGAGATCGGTTCTGGAAAGGGTGTTCAAAATAAAGCTTCCCGGGCTGCCGTTATCGGATGTAGCCCTTGAACCCAAAGTTCAAGGTCGGCGACCGCTGTGACATATTAGGCTTTCCCCCGCGGGGGACGTGCTCACAATGCCCTGAAGTGGTCACCTGGGTAAAGCGCATCGGCTCGAGGACGTACCCGACCAGCGAACAGCCCAGGAAGTTGAACCATTATAGGGCCAAGGCCGGCCCCGATTGCAACCCCCTTAGCCGAGTCTTGATAAGATTAGCGGTCGGAGGATTCGCCCAATGCCTCGTCAAGGCGGTTATCCATGGCTTTTAGAAGGCTGCTGGTAGCTTCAGACATAGTGTCTCGCTCCAGCAGGGAATGCGTAATATTCAACGCGGCCATCACCGCAATACGTTCGGTGCCGAACACCTTGCCGGTAGAGCGGATTTCCCGCATTTTATTGTCCAGATGCCGAGCGGCACGCAGTAGCGCCTCTTGCTCTTCCTGCGGACAGGCCACCAGGTACTCTTTGTCGAGAATCCTGACTTCGACGGTGGTTGACTGCTGTGACATCAGTGGTGCTCCAGTGCCCGAAGGCGGCCAATCATGGCTTCAATCTTGTTTTTGGCAAGATCGTTTTTTTGCATAAGCTGGGCTCGCTCACGATTCCAATCGTCCTGCGATTCACGCAGTAAAGCGTTGTCTCTTTCGAGCTTTTCGCAGCGCTCGATCAACTTGTCCAGCTTGTCCGCTAACAATTGTACTTCGGACTGTTCCATGACGTGCTCAGTGTGAGTAATTTTAGTTGCAGTAACTATAAGTGCCCGCACCACAACGGTCAATTTACCGCATTGTCATGGCACGGGCTCCGTGAAGTGTGTCACCTTTGGGGTCAGGTCAGTTTGGCGCGCTGCTGCCAAATGACAGCTTTCGGCTTTTCTGCCAGTGATGCCAGGCAGGCACCAGTGAAATGGCAAAGGCAACCACAGGAACCAGTCCGAGCAACAGCCATTCATCAGGATTCAGGCCGCGTACTCCGATGTGAATGCCGTAATGCTCCAGCAGCCAAGGGCTGAGGGCGGATATCGCACCCGCGCCAAACAGCAAACTGAAACCGCAGGAGGCGAGAGCAAGCAGAACGCACTCCAGGCTGTAAAGCCCGGCGATCAGCCCCGGAGAGGCACCCACGGCCCGTAAAATGGCCACTTCCCGTTGACGTTGAGCCTGAATCGTCAACAGGACAGCCACCAGTCCGATCAGGCTGGTGGCCACCACAAACACGCTGATGCCCAACAGTGCCTGCTCAAATTGGCCCATCATGCGCCATAATTCGCTTAGCGCAACGCCGGGCAAGATGGCGGACAAGGGTTCGGCGGCATATTGACTCAGTTCGCGTTGCAGCTGGAAGGTCATGATTGGATTTTTCAGGCCGAGCAGCATGGCGGTGATGGCGTCTGGCGTGAAAGAGCGGGCCTCGGCTGAGCTTGCTGACAAGGTTCTGCCCGGGATCGCAACGCCGGATTCCCAGCCCACATGCATGGCTTCCATAGCCTCCAGGCTGATATAAACCGCTTGATCGATCGGTGTGCCGGTGGTTTTCAGGATGCCAGAAACCCGGAAAGGCAGGTCGGTGTGGTTGGAAAAACTGGTGCGCCCGCCTCCGTGAGACAACACGATCTGATCACCCAGCTTGTGTTGCAGCTCTCGTGCGACATCAGCACCAAGCGTGACGTCGAACAGTTGCGAGAACCATTGGCCTTGGGCCAGCTCCAGTGTTTGGTCGTCGCCATACTGGAACTTTTCCAGAAACTGATTGTTGGTGCTCACCACCCGGTAGCCTTGGTAACTGTCTCCCAGCGAAATGGGCACCGCCCACTCTACCCGCGGGTCGTCTTTGATGTCATTGAAGCTGGACCAGCGAATGTTGTTGGTGGCATCGCCAATATGAAACACCGTATACAGCAGCAGATTCAGCTGACCACTGCGCGCGCCGACAATCAGGTCGGTGCCGGAGATAGTGCTGGTAAACGATTGCCGGACTTCGGTACGGAGGTACTGGATGCCCAGCAACAACGTAACGCTCAGCGTGAGTGTCAGGCACACCAGGGCCAGTACCCGGCGGCGATACCAGAGGCTGGCGGTCGCCAGTGACAGGGTGAGACGAACTTTGTTCACGATTCATCTCCCAGTGACAGTTGGTGGTGAAAGTGATGCGCCAGACTCCGGTCGTGGCTGACGAACACGACTGAGCTACGGTGTTCATGGGCCAGCGTCAGCAGTAGCTCGATAAACCGATCCCGATTGTCGGTGTCCAGCGCCGAGGTGGGTTCATCCGCCAAAATGATTTCCGGTGAGCCGATCAGGGCGCGGGCTGCAGCTACCCGCTGTTGCTGGCCGATGGACATTTCGGTCACCGGCCTGGGCCATAGGGCTTCGGGGATAGAAAGTTGGTCCAGCAGCGCCGTTGCGGCACCATTCGGATTGCCCCGGGTTTGTTGATGGCGCCGTGTGGACAAGCGGCAGGGCAGGGTGACATTGGCCAGTGCGCTCAGGTAGGGCACCAGATTGAATTGCTGGAAAATAACGCCCATGTGGTCGGCCCGGAACTGGTCCCGGGCGCCGCCTTTCAAATGGCTGAGCTGGGTTCCGAGCAAATTCACCGAGCCCGATTCCGGCAACATCATGCCTGCCAGCAGGCTGAGCAATGTGCTTTTCCCTGTGCCACTGGGGCCGCGTAGGAAAAGGTGCTCGCCGCGGTTTAGCTGGATATCGGGAAACTGCAGTGGAATCGTTTGCTTGGGCCAGCGAAACCCGAGTTGATGAGTGTCAATGGCGTGTGAACGCAAAGAGTGTTGTGCTGTCTCGATGTTCATGTCGGCTGTCTGGTTTCCGTTGTATGATGGCCGCAATCGTCTGGTATACCCCAAATGGAGCTGAGTTTCATGGTGTTGACGTTAAATGCTCGAGCAACGATTGCGAGCCTTGGACTGTTGGTCCTCGTTTTGGTTTCCGGCTTTGTTGAAGCAGAGCCCAGAGAAATCGATTGGCTCGAATTGATGCCCGCAGAAGACCTCGCTTTGCTCGAAAACATGCCGGAAGTAGAGCACGAGGGGGACGGCCCGGCTTTGCTTCCGGATGAAATCATGACCGGCCGGGTGGTGCCCGAAATGGCCAACGTGGAGGGTCGGATTCCCGGTTTTGTGGTACCGCTGAAAACCACTAAAGATATGCGGATTCTCGAATTCTTTCTGGTCCCCTATTACGGTGCGTGCATTCACGTGCCACCGCCACCACCGAATCAGATTATTCACGTGAAATACCCGGAAGGGTTCACGTTGCAGGCGCTGTACGATCCAGTATGGATTGAGGGCCAGCTGACCATCGAAAAAACCGAGAACGCAATTGGCGCCTCCTCTTATTCAATCAAGGCCAGCGCCGTCGAACCCTACACCGAGTGAACTTAGGGGGCGATCTGGAAACGATGCTTGCCAGGCGTCAGGCGGGCACCGTTCTGGCCTTTCTTGCCGACCCATTGCGCATTGAGCTGTTCCAGGCCCGGGAATCGATCGAATAGCCCGGTTTCCAGTTCTGTTGCCGCAGATAGCCCGGCGCAGTGCAGGCGCTGGGTGATTTCTATATCGCTGTGGCCTGCGCTTTCGTTGTGATGATCATGGTGCTCGGCGTGTTCATCGTTCCAGCTGGTCTGTACGTCCGATTGCACGGGTGAACATTGTTGCTTGCCCGTGTTCACAAGCGCTGTACGCTCAAGCCAGGCGACTGCCGACTTCACCGTTTGGTGCTGCTCGCCAGAGCGTGGCGGGTGCTCGAAACCAACCAGGTTGTACGCGGGCGTTAGCAATAGCACGTCGATTTGTTGGTCTGAAATCGCCACTTGTAGCTCGGCCAGTCCGTGCTGGTGTGCCTGAAGGTTCTGTTGGGCGAGGGTCGGAGCTGAGTGAAGGCCCAGCGCCAGAATGCCGGCGAAGGCTAGGGAAGAGTGAAATTTCATCGTATACCCTTTGCTGCTTTTCGATATGTTATAACATTGTCATCTTGGGCTGACAGAAAAGCAAGCCCCGGGGAGCGCTGACCGTGCCACACGTGCCGTGGAATGCTAGGATATAGCCCTAAATATTACCGGAGTTGTCTGCCTGGGCAGGCGAGCTCCCCCGATACAGGAAGCTGCTGTTTCATGTCTGAAACCGATACCACCGCTGCCGCCCGAGCCGCAGAGTTCGAGCAATGGGCCAATGTATTCACCGCCCATAAGGCCTTCAGTCATCCGTCCGAGTTGCACGGCGTATTGTGTGGTCAATTGTCGGCAGGCACTCGCATCCCTGAGCCGGAATGGTTGGCTATGGTCTGTGACCACATGGGCCTGGCGGAACAGGCTTTGGATGAATCCGAAGAACTTGCGCCCTTCATGAACGGCGCTTACGCCAAAACGCTGGCTCAGTTGCAGTCTTCGGACATGAGCTTCCAGCCGTTGCTGCCAGACGACGATTACGCGATCGAACAGCGACTCGAAGCTCTGGTGTCTTGGGTTCGCGGTTTTCTGGAAGGCATGGCGCTGGCGGCCGGTGCCTCTCTGGGGCAGGCACCGGATGAAATCCGTGAGCTGATAGAAGATCTGGTCGCGATCAGCCAGCTGTCTGACGAAGAAGAATCCGATGAAGAAAGTGAACAGCAGCTGCTGGAGATCACCGAGTATGTTCGGCTGGGCGCTTTGACCGTATTCACCGAATTTAACGAGCCTGAGAAACCCGCAGGCAACGCGCCAACTTTGCACTGAGCAGGAGACATCATGGCTGTATCGATTTCGACCAAAGAATTCGCTGAGCGCCGTCGCAAACTGATGGGGCTGATGGCGCCGGACAGCATTGCGATCTTGCCGGCGGCGCCGGAGCGGGTCCGAAATCGGGACGTGCTGCATCCATTCCGCCAGGACAGTGATTTTCAGTACCTGACCGGCTTTGGCGAACCGGAGGCGGTGTTGGCCCTGATCCCGGGCCGGGAGCACGGCGAAGCGGTGTTGTTTTGTAAAGAACGAAACCCCGAGAAAGAGCTTTGGGACGGCTTTCTGGTCGGCCCTGACGGAGCCATCGAGCATTATGGCCTGGATGATGCCTTCCCGATTGCCGACATTGATGACATCTTGCCGGGCATGATCGAAGGTCGAAGCCGGGTTTATTACCCGCTGGGCAAAGACGATGCCTTCGATACCCGGGTGATGGATTGGGTCAAAGTCATTCGCAGCAAAGTCCGCGCGGGCGCTCATCCCCCCGGAGAATTTGTCGCTCTTGAACACCTGCTGCACGACCTGCGTCTGTACAAAAGCGCCGGTGAAATCAAAGTGATGGCCAAGGCCGCTGAAATCAGTGCCGAAGCTCACTGCAATGCCATGAAGCGGGCGCGTAAGGGCGGCTATGAGTACAACCTTGAAGCGGAACTGATTCGTACCTTTATGGACCACGGTGCCCGCTCAACGGCGTATCCGTCCATTGTTGGTGGTGGCGCAAACGGCTGTATATTGCATTACATCGAGAACAGCGCGCCTTTGAACGAGGGCGATTTGGTGTTGATTGATGCCGGTTGCGAGCTCGATTGCTACGCCTCGGACATTACCCGCACCTTCCCGGTCAGCGGTAAGTTCAGCCCGGAACAGAAGGCTCTGTACGAGGTGGTGTTGGACGCTCAGTACGCGGCCATCGATGCGGTTCGCCCCGGCAATCACTGGAACCACTCCCACGAAGCCGCGCTGAAAGTGCTGACCCAAGGGCTGATCGATCTGGGCTTGTTGTCGGGTAATGTGGACGATGCGATTTCCGCAGAAGCCTACAAGCCGTTTTTCATGCACCGGACCGGCCACTGGCTGGGGCTGGATGTTCATGATGTGGGTGATTACAAGGTGGGTGATGCCTGGCGCCAGCTGGAGCCCGGTATGGCGCTCACGGTGGAGCCGGGCCTGTACATTGCGCCGGACAACACCAGCGTTGATGAAAAATGGCGTGGCATCGGTATTCGCATTGAAGATGATGTGGTAGTCACCAAAGACGGTTGCCGGGTATTGACCGATGGTGTGCCGAAAACCGTCGCCGATATTGAAGCGTTGATGGCGGGCTGACCCAGTGACCGACACCCGAATGGATGCCGATTTGATCATCGCCGGCGGCGGCCTGGCTGGCGCAACTTTAGCGCTGGCCGTGGCGCGCGTGGTGCCGGAACTTCGGGTGACCGTGGTCGAGAGCTTTCCGCTGTCGCCAGACGCGCTACCGGAGGATTACCAACCCAGTTACGATGCCCGTTCAACGGCACTGGCCTGGGGTTCCCGGGTTATTTTTGAGGAGCTTGGGCTGTGGTCCGCGCTGGCCGAACACGCCACGCCTATACAGCACATTCATGTTTCGGATCGTGGCCGATTCGGGGCGACTCGCCTGCACGCCAAAGATCATCAGCAGGAAGCGCTCGGTTATGTGGCGGACAATCGTTGGATGGGCTTGTGCCTGATGCGGGCCCTGCTGGCGGCCGATATCCGCTGGGAAGCGCCGGCTGAGGTGGTCGATATGACCCCGCTCAATCAAGGCGTGCGAGTCAGTATTCGCAAAGACGGCGAATTGCAGGAGTTGAACGGCCAATGTTTGGTGGTGGCCGATGGCGGCCGTTCCGGCTTGCGGGAAAAGCTGGGCTTTCAGCCGCGCACGGTGGATTACGGCCAGAATGCGTTGATTGCGAACGTCACTACCAGCGAGGCTCACCAGTTCACGGCTTTTGAGCGTTTCACCCAGTCTGGCCCCATGGCCATGCTGCCTCAGGGCTCACCGACCCGCGCCGGACACGACTCTGCGCTGGTCTGGACGCTGGGCGACGAAGAACTGGACGCCTTGCTTGAGCAAACCGATGAAGAAAAATGCCGCTCTCTGCAAGACCGCTTCGGTTGGCGTTTGGGGCGCATCACGCGCATCGGCCAATGCAATCACTACCCCTTGAAGCTGACCACCGTGGACGAAGCGGTTCGCCCGGGCGTGGTTCTGGTCGGCAATGCCGCCCACGCTCTGCACCCGGTGGCCGGGCAGGGCTTCAACCTTGCCTTGCGGGGTTTGATGGCGTTGGTGGAGCAGTTTCGCGTGGCGACGGATAACGGCGTATCGATTGGCTCGTTGTCGGTGCTGAACGAATACCAGCAAAGGCACCGTCAGGACTGGCAGCAAACCGTGCAGTTCTCGGATTCGCTGATTCGGGTGTTCGGACAATCCCTGCCACCTTTGGCGCTTGCTCGCGATGCCGGGTTGATGGGGCTGGATCTGGTGCCCGTCGCCAAACGCTGGTTTGCCCGTAAAGCCATGGGTACAGGTGGGCGCAAAGCGGCAATTCCGTCCGTTAAAGCCGATCAGGAGGCCGTTCGTCATGAGTCATGAGTCCGGGGTGCAGCGCTTCGACATATTGGTGGTCGGTGGGGGCATGATTGGCTCGGCACTGGCGCTGGGGCTGTCCCGGCAAGGCTGGCAGGTAGGACTGGTGGAAGGTGCGCCGGTTGAGCATTTGCTCGATCAACTGTCACCTGCGACCGACGTTGAAAGCTTCGAGCCAAGAGTCAGCGCGATTTCGCCGGCCAGTGAACGCTTACTGCAGAAATTAGGAGCCTGGCCTCGCGTGCAGGCGGGGCGGCATTGCGGCTACCGGGAAATGATCGTGTGGGACGGCGACGGCACGGGTCGCGTGCATTTTGATGCTGCTGAACTCCATGCTCGCACATTAGGCACGATTGTGGAAAACCGGAACATAGTCCGTGGCCTGTTTGAATCCCTGGTTGAGAGCGACGTTGCTCTAATTGACGGCGTGCGGGTGCAAGGCTGGGTGCGCGGTGAGGGTGTTCAGCTGGAAGACGGTCGCCTGCTAGCCGCTGATCTGGTGGTTGGTGCGGATGGTGCTATGTCTCGCCTGCGCCAGTGGAGTGGCCTGGCTACCCGGGAATGGGATTACGACCAGCATGCCATTGTGGGCACGGTGCGCACCAGTCAGTCGCATCGCTTCACTGCGTGGCAAAGCTTTACCCCCGCCGGGCCACTGGCGTTCTTGCCGTTAAATAACGAAGCCGGCGACGAGCATTTCTGTTCGTTCGTCTGGTCACAGGACACCGCTGAAGCGCGTCGGCTGATGGCGCTCGATGACGATAGTTTCCGGCAAGAGCTCGAAGCGGCGATTGAACGTGAACTCGGTGAGGTATGGGAGGTTTCCAAACGATTTTCCTTCCCTCTACGTCAGCGCCACGCCAAAGATTACGTCACCGACGGTCTGGCATTGGTGGGCGATGCGGCCCATACCATTCATCCATTGGCGGGGCAGGGCGCAAATCTCGGTTACGGTGATGTCCGGGTTTTGCTGGACGAGCTGGGCCGGGCGAAGGAACTGGGCCTGAACCCGGGCGATGATCTGGTTCTGGCCCGTTACCAACGCCGTCGCAAGGGCGAGAATCTTACGATGATGGCGGCGATGGAGGGTTTCAAGCAGCTCTTTGCCCGGGATGAATTGCCGGTCCGATGGCTACGTAATGCCGGTATGCGCTGGTTCGATAAGCTGGCACCGCTAAAGAATCGAATTGCTGCCGAAGCCATGGGCATTGACGGGTAGCGTTGCCACAGACTATTCCGTAAACTTTTCCTGACTGAATACGACCCCAGCAGACAAAGGAATTGTTTATGGCAGGCGCCAGCCTTCTCACCCTTCTCGATGACATCGCCACTGTACTGGACGATGTCGCTTTGATGACCAAAGCCGCCACCAAGAAAACGGCAGGTGTGCTCGGGGACGACCTGGCGCTTAATGCCCAGCAGGTCACCGGTGTAAAGCCTGCCCGGGAACTGCCGGTAGTGTGGGCGGTTGCCAAAGGTTCGCTGCTCAATAAGTGCATCTTGGTGCCAGCGGCTTTGGCCATTTCCTTTTTTCTGCCTTGGCTGGTGACCCCTTTATTGATGCTGGGCGGCGCCTTCTTGTGCTTTGAAGGCGCCGAAAAGCTCGCGCACAAATTTCTGCACAGAGAAGAAAACGAGGCTCATAAAAAGAACCTGCATGAAGCTTTGAAAAGACCGGAAGTCGATCTGAAAGAGCTGGAAAAGGATAAAATCAAAGGGGCAATTCGGACCGACTTCATCCTCTCTGCCGAGATCATTGCCATCACTTTGGGTATTGTCGCAATCCAGAGTATCCAGATGCAGTTCGCCGTGCTTTCGATTGTCGCGGTTATGGTAACGGTAGTGGTGTACGGACTGGTGGCCGGGATCGTCAAGCTGGATGACGGCGGCCTGTATCTGAGTCAGTTGGAGCCGGTACCGCTTAAACGTTTGGGTGACGGCATCCTCTGGCTGGCCCCCTACATGATGAAAACCCTGTCGATTGTTGGCACCATCGCCATGTTTCTCGTTGGTGGCGGTATTCTTACGCACGGCATTCCCGCTGTTGCCCAAGTCATCAAGGGCGTTGCGGACGGCTTGGGCGGCGCCGGCAGTGTGTTGGTATCAACCCTGGGGGATGGTCTTTTCGGGTTGCTGGCTGGCGCCATTCTGTTGCTGGTTCTGACGCCTGTGATCAATTTCTGGCAGAAACGGAATGCCTAGAGGCAGGCGTCGAACAGTCGGCTGACCAACACCGGAACAGCCGTTTCCACTCGAAGAATCCGGGGGCCAAGGTGCACGCTTTGGCAGCCCGCTTCCTCCAGCTTTCTGACTTCGTAATCGGTAAAGCCGCCTTCGGGGCCGATGCAAATTGCCGCGGGCTCGTTCAGGTGCGTCGGGCAGGGAATGGCGGTGCCCGGGTGGGCAACCAGTGCCCGTTTGCCGGCCAATAGCGCAGGTAATTCGTCTTCTACAAACGGTTTGAACAGCTTGCGAATGTGTACCTGCGGCATCAGAGTGTCTTTGGATTGTTCCAGCCCCAGAGTCAGGTTGTCGCGCAGATTGTCCTCAGACAGCCAGGGCGTTTGCCAGAAGCTTTTCTCGACCTTGTAGCTGTTGATCAGCCAGATGTCTTTCACGCCCAGCGAGGCGCAGGTTTGCAGCGTGCGCCGGAACATCTTGGGGCGGGGCATGGCAAGAATCAGGGTCAGCGGCAAAGGCGCGGGCGCAGGGTGCTCCAGACAGACCTGTAGCTCGGCTTCCGAGTCCGTGAGATGAACTACCTCGCCATAACCCATAGCACCGTTCACGCGGCCCACAGGCAGTTTGTGGCCTGCTCCGGCTTTAAGTACGGTTTTCAGATGATCAAAGCGGCGGCCGCGTAATCGTACGCGATCCGAATCGATGAAATCTTCGTCAAACAGTAAGGCCAGATTCATTGGCTGCCCAGTTCTTCCTCTTCGGTGTCTTGTCGTTCTTTATAGGCCAAGCGACCGAACAAGATGCCGAACTCGAACAGGATCCACATGGGGACCGCCAACAAGGTCTGGGAAATGATGTCGGGTGGTGTCAGCAGCATGCCAATGATGAAACAGGCCACCACCACATAGGGCCGTTTGGCTGCCAGGTCTTTCGGCGTGGTTGCGCCGGTGAGGATCAACAGTACCGTGGCAATGGGGATTTCAAAGGCCACGCCAAACGCGAAGAACATCTTCAGGATGAAATTCAGGTAGCTGGCAATATCGGGCAGCTCAATGATGCCTTCCGGGCCGATGGCGGTAAAGAAGCCGAAAACCAGTGGGAATACCACGAAATAGGCGAAGGTGGCGCCGCCGTAAAACAGCACGACGGAGGTAAAGAGCAGCGGAAATGCCAAGCGTTTTTCGTGGGCGTAAAGCCCCGGCGCGACAAAGCTCCAAAGCTGGTAGAGGATGACCGGGATGGCGGCAAACACCGCCAAGACCAAAGCCAGCTTCAGCGGCGCGAAAAAGGGCGAGGTGATGTCGGTGGCGATCATCATCTGGCCTTCCGGCAGCAGGTCACGCAATGGCTGAGACAGCAGCAGGTACAGGTCGTTGGCAAACGGGTAAATCACCGCAAAGCAGATGATGACGGCCAATACCATTTTCAGTAACCGGTTACGCAGCTCAAGCAAGTGCTCGATGAGCGGCATTTCTGGCGCTTGATGGCCTTCGGGGGATGAACTCATGAACGGTTTTCCGACGAATTCCCTGAGGTTTGGTCTGTGTTGCTGCCAGGCTGGTTGCTCGAAATGGCGCTTTCAGACGGCGCGGGTTTGGCCTTTCCCGGACGGTTCTCCGGCAAAATCATGTGTTCGTACTTTTTGGCTTCGTCCAGTGCGCCTTTGACGGTTTTCTCGACGTCTTCCAGCCCCACATCACCGGCTTTGCGAAGCTGCTCCCGCAGCTCTTCCGCTTTCAGTTCGCGGTCAAGCTCTGAGGTGAACTGCCGAACCATGCGGCGCGCACCGCCGACCCATCGGCCCGCTGTCCGGGCGGCAGAAGGCAACCGCTCCGGGCCAAGGACGAGCAGTGCGATGATGCCGCAAATAAGAAGCTCAACAAAGCCAATATCGAACATTCAGTTGGCGCTCAGCTCTTTTGCTTTTCCTGAGTTTTCGCGTCAGCCTGAGCTTGTTCGGCCTTTTGGCTTTCCAAGGTGTCTGATTCGTCTTTTTTCTCGTCTTCGTCATTCATGGATTTCTTGAAACCGCGAATGGCGCCACCGAGATCGGTGCCAATGTTGCGAAGTTTCTTGGTTCCGAACAGCAAGATAACAATGCCGAGTACGATGAGAAGTTGCCAGATACTGATACCCATGAGGGTTCCTCGTTCTATTGGTTCTGTTAGTCACATTGTACGTCAATCACAACCT
Organism: Marinobacter sp. MDS2; assembly: GCF_030718085.1. NCBI lineage: Bacteria > Pseudomonadati > Pseudomonadota > Gammaproteobacteria > Pseudomonadales > Marinobacteraceae > Marinobacter > Marinobacter sp. MDS2. Next base: position 1,391,958 of record NZ_JAVAJF010000001.1, on the reverse strand, counting down.
GGGGCGGAAATTCTCCTTGGAGGTATCCCCTTAGGGTTGTCTTGATGCTTTTTCTTCCAAGCCGGACAGATCAAACCTGCGCGCCAATTCATCAGTCACGTCTTTTGGGCTCAGGCCGAGGCGAGACAGCATCACCATGGTGTGAAACCACAGGTCGGCAGTTTCGTAGATCACATCCTGAGTATCTCCGGAGTGTTCTGCGTCTTTCGCGGCCAGCAAGGTTTCGGTGCACTCTTCTCCGACCTTTTCCAGTATCTTGTTCAGGCCTTTGGCGTGCAGGCTGGCGACGTAGGAGGTGTCGGGGGCCGCTTCTTTGCGGGCCTCAAGGACCTCTGCCAGGCGTTCCAGTACATCACTCACGGGGTTAGCTCCTCAGTTACTGCCATAAATCGCGTCGGGGTCTTTCAGTACCGGTTCGGCACTGATCCATTCGCCATCTTTCAGGGTCCGGTAAAAACAGCTTCTGCGCCCAGTATGACAGGCAATACCGCCCTTTTGCTCCACTTTCAGCAAGATCACGTCAGCATCGCAGTCCAGGCGAATGTCTTTCAGGACCTGTTGATGTCCAGAGCTTTCGCCCTTGCGCCAGAGCTTGCCACGGGAACGCGACCAGTAAACGGCCTGACCTTCTTCAACTGTGAGCTGAAGGGATTCACGGTTCATCCAGGCCATCATCAGGATGTCTCCGGTTTCGGCGTCCTGGGCAATGGCCGGTACCAGGCCGTCTTCGGTCCAGAGGATGTCGTCTAACCAGCTGGAGCTGCTTAGATTATTCGCTAAATCTTTCATTTCGATGAATCCTGAACAGGGTAGGTGCAAGGGCGAAGGGCATGAGATTCAACCCGCATCATCAAGCTTGCACAGGTAGTTTTACAGGCATAAGACTGGCCTTCAAGTACAGAGGGTGGGCCGGTTCGCCTGATTTATTCATTCGGATACAGTGAAGGTCAGGTAACAGGCGTTTAACCTCTTCCGAGCGCCCCTTGTGACTGCCGTAATTTCCCCAGGCTGCAACCGTTAATTTCGATGACTTTGCCAGGTGAGTCAACCAGTTGTCGTTTTCATCGCCGACGGGTGCCGGGGCCACGATCAGCTCGTCGGGCGTGGCGGCGCGAAAGGCGAACAGGTTGGTGACGTGAACACCGCCAAAGCCCCAGCTTTTAGCGAAATTGGTGCAGCGGGTAATAGTGGGGTTGTCGTCGGTTAGTGAAGGGTTCAGGCCGATAACCATGACGCTCGGCTTGCCGGCCTCCCAGATCCGGCTGAGGGCATAACGGTAGCGTCCACAGGGCGAAAAATGGGTTTGGGTATCCATGTCGGCTCAGCGGTTGACGGTGATGGTCATGATTAACGGCTACCCCGAAGCACCAGCGCACCCGCGCCGGCAAACAGCGCCCACGACCACAGCGGCACATTCTGCGCCCATTCGGTCGCGCCCGGCTGGGTTCCGGCGATGGCAACACCTACCAGTGCCAGCGCGATGATGCCCCGGCGCCAGCGGCGGTCGGTTTTGCGCTGCTGTTCGCGCAGCAACGCCAAAGTATCCTGATTCTGTTGCTCGGTCGGGCCGGCGCTTCGCAGTTGCAGTAACGCATCGTGAACCAGCTGCGGCATTTCCGGCGATTGCTCCAGCCAGGACGGTAAGTGTGTCTGCAAGGATTTAATCAGGCCTGACGGGCCGATGCGCTTACGCATCCAGTTTTCCAGAAACGGCTGTGCGGTGCTCCACAGATCAAGATCCGGATACAGTTGGCGACCAAGCCCCTCGACGTTGAGCAGGGTTTTTTGCAGCAGAACCAGCTGGGGCTGGACTTCCATATCGAAGCGCCGAGCGGTCTGGAACAAGCGCAGCAGAAAATGCCCGAACGAGATGTCTTTGAGCGGCTTTTCAAAAATAGGTTCGCACACGGTGCGAATCGCCGCTTCGAATTCGTTAATGCGGGTTTCCGGCGGTACCCAGCCGGACTGGATGTGCAGCTGGGCAACCTGCCGGTAGTCGCGGCGGAAAAAGGCGAGCAGGTTACGGGCCAGATAACTCTGGTCGTCCGGCGCCAGAGTGCCGACGATGCCGAAGTCGATGGCGATGTATTTCGGATCCGACGGGTTGGATACGTCGACGAAAATGTTGCCCGGGTGCATGTCGGCGTGGAAAAAGCTGTCACGGAATACCTGGGTAAAGAAAATTTCCACACCCTTTTCGGCCAGCACTTTCATGTTCACGCCGGCGGCTTTCAGAGATTCGACATCGGCGATGGGGATGCCGTGGATGCGTTCCATCACCAGTACGGATTTACTGGTGTAGTCCCAATCAATAAACGGGATGTAGATCAGCGGTGAATTCTCAAAGTTGCGGCGCAACTGGCTGGCGTTGGCGGCTTCCCGCTGCAGGTCCAGTTCGTCGTGGATGGTGGCGTCGTAATCGGCAACTACCTCGACCGGGTGCAGGCGCTTGCCTTCGGACCAGTACTTTTCCAGCAAGCCGGCCATCATGTACATCAGCGCCAGGTCCTGACGAATGACCTTTTCGATGCCCGGTCGAAGCACTTTGACCACCACTTTCTGGCCGTTGCGTAAGGTTGCCGGGTGTACCTGTGCCACCGAGGCGGAGGCCATGGGATCTGGACCGAATTCGGCAAAGAGTTCCGACACCGGGGCTCCGAGCGAGCTTTCGATGATGCTCCGGGCCTGGTCACTGGGGAACGGGGGCACTCGGTCCTGCAGCTGTTTCAGGGATGCGGCCATGTCATCCGGCAGCAGGTCACGCCGGGTAGAAAGGATTTGGCCGAATTTGACAAATACGGGCCCCAATTCTTCCAGCGCCAGGCGCAAACGATCGCCGCGGCTCAGCTTGGGTTGCGGAAACAGGTGCCAGGGGGCCAGTAGAAAGAAGATTTTCAGAGGCGCAGGCAGCTCCGCCAAGGGCAGAAAAGTGTCGAGCCGGTAGCGGCAAAATACCCAGGCAATTCGGAACAGGCGTTGCAGGCGTGTCACAGGTTCTCCGTATTGGTATCGCTACCAGACATTTCCAGTTGGTTCAGGCGGGCCTCGAGACGTTCGGCGCGCAAGTTGAGCTCGTCGATGTCCTGAAACGTGGCTTCCAGTTCACGGCGCCCGGGCAGAGCGCGGCTTTCTTCGTGGAGGTATTCTTCAACGTTGGCGTTCATGGTGTGGAACGCGTTTCGGCTCCACTGCACCGCGTTGCGGATGCTTTTGCCCAGAAGGTGCGCCGGCACGTCGCCAATGTGTCGGGCCAAAGCGGCTTCCCAATCGGGTTGAAGCTGGTCCAGAGCGCGTTGCAGTTGATGCGCCAGAGCGGTGTCACCGGCCACTTGAAGCCGCTCGTCTGCGAATACCCGATCGTCGCCCAGTGCCAGGGCTGCAAAAGCTACCGGTTTGCCGGAAATGCTGAGCACGGCTTGGTCATCCGATTGGCTGCGCACCTGCACTTGGTCACCAACCCGGGCCAAGGTCCAGCTGGTGGCGAACGGGGCGGTGATGTTGAATTGCACGGGCCCGGCCAAAGCCCTCAACAACGCATCACGACCGCTGGGGTCCAGTGCCAACGCCCGGCTTAAGGCCGTCTCGACAATGGCGCTGGCCGCAGACAACAGCGTGGGGCCCGGGAACATCAGGGCTTGATTCCTACGTGCAGTGCGACAATGCCGCCGGTCATGTTGTAGTACTTGCAGTTCACCAGGCCGGCGTCTTCCATCATGCCCTTCAGAGTATCCTGATCCGGATGCATGCGGATGGACTCCGCCAGATACTTGTAGCTTTCGCTGTCGCCGGCAAATAACTGGCCCATTAGCGGCAGAGCGCTGAAGGAGTATGTGTCGTAAGCTTTGCTCAGCAGCGGGTTGGTGGGCTTGGAGAATTCCAGCACCATCAATTTGCCGCCGGGCTTCAGGGCGCGGGTCATGTCGCGCAAGGCCTGATCTTTGTCGGTGACGTTGCGCAGGCCGAAGGCGATGGATACGGCGTTGAAGCTGTTGTCCGGGAACGGCAGATGCTCGGCATCGGCCTGAACGTACTCGATGTTGCCGGCGTAGCCACGATCGGTCAGGCGGCTGCGGCCCACTTGCAGCATGGACGCGTTAATATCGGCCAGAACCACTTTGCCGGATGGCCCGACCAAATCGGAGAACTTCATGGTCAGGTCGCCGGTGCCGCCGGCAATGTCGAGCACCTGATGGCCGGGGCGAACACCGCTCAGCTCAATGGTGAAGCGTTTCCACAAGCGGTGGATGCCCATAGACATCAAGTCGTTCATGAGGTCGTACTTGCCCGCGACGCTGTGGAAAACCTCGGCCACCTGGCTTGCTTTCTGGCTCTTCGGCACGTTCCGGAAACCGAAATGGGTCACTTCGTCCTGGCTGTCGCCGGGGGTGCCTGGCGTTTGTTGCTCGCTCATGGGAGATTGTCCTGTCAGAATCTGAATGCTGTATTCTAACGGTTGAGGTGTTGGCTACAAGTTTATTACCGGCTTACACTGTAAAACCGTTTCCAAATAGCTGAGAAAACTGATTCATGTCTGTTATCGATATCCACCGTGCTCACGAACTGGACAAAGAACACGCCCGCAATGCGGCTGAAACTCTGGCCAAAGATCTGTCGCAGAAATTTGATGTGAACTATCTGTGGGAAGGCGATCAGCTGAAGTTCAAGCGCAGTGGCGTGAAAGGCCAGCTCAACATCGCGGAATCTGATCTGCATATTCATCTGGAGTTGGGGCTGATGCTCCGGCCCTTTAAATCCCGCATCGAGCAGGAAATTCACGCTCAGCTGGACCAGATCACCAAGGCCTAAGCCTGATTACAGGTCATCCGACAGCGAAAAGGGCTCCGGGTGGCCTGCCAGTATATTATCCATCACCCGTTGTTCCCGGCTGATCAATCGCTCGATCAGCACATCGACCTTGTCCATTTTCCGGAACGCCGTGTAGCCACGGTGAATAAAGCCGTGCAGGTCGGCCAGCTCGGCTCTTTCCGCAGCCCCCCGGGTCATCGACAGCAACCAGCCCAAGCTCCGGTTACGCACATAGCGGTCCATCTGCTGGCCGGTGATCGAGACCAATTCCAGCTGGCGTTTGCGAATCGGCAGCTGGTCGCTGGCGCGGTAGCCTTCACACCAGTCGTGCGCACTTATGTTCGCGGTGCCCCGGCCATTCTGGTGAAACCACTCGGCGAGCTCCAGATCGAGGCTTTGGGTGACCAGGTTCAGTTCCACCAACCCGGCGAAAGTAGCGAGCAGGTGATCGGGCAGCCACTTCACCATCTTCGGAAAAATCCGGTCTACGTTGTCATCGCGCCGGGTCATGCCGGCCGGTGCGTACAGGTCAGACAGCAGGAATTCCAGCCCGTTGTGGTAGCCCGGGTGTTGGTACAGATCCAAGTGGGTGGTTTTCAGACGTTCGGCTTGCCAATCCGCGAGCTTGAGGGTGTCGTCTTGCAGCGGATGGCTGAATTTGAGCTGACGGAAATCGTGGTATTCGAGCAGTAAGCGTTTAAGCCTGCGCGCATTTTCCGTATGCACTTCGGTTGTGATCAGGCGGTCACGATACATGCCAGAGCTCCACTAAGCTGAACTTGAAAACGCTCAGTTTAGCGAAGCCGTGCCACGGGTGCACCCGCGGCATGCGGCTATAGTTCAGCCTTGGGCCGTGTTGGGAAACGGCTCGAAGTCAGGCAGCCACTCAACGCTGTCGAGGGTGACGAAGTGGCTGGGGGCCGCGGTTTCGACAATGCGCATGGTGGTCGGGCTGGTTTTGGCGCTGGCCAGCATAGCGGTGCGGTCGAGGATGCGGTCGGTGGCCGGAATCAGGAAGGTACCGTAACGGATGTGCTGATACACCGAGCAGTCTGTACGATCCATCCATTCCATGATGTCTTCAATGTTACGCACAATGGTCAGGTGATCTTTCGTGGCACAGAACAGTTTGCCCAGCAGCTGGCGTTTACGCGGGTTCATCTTGCCAAAAAAGGTCTGCCCGTAAGCCGATTGCGGAGCGCTGTTGATTAACCGGATGATCCAGGGCCACATGCCATGGCTGACAGGTTCCAGCAGCGTTGTCACCAACGCGTGTAGCTTGCCTTGAGGCAGAACCGGCGCTTCCAGAACAACTTCAACATCCTCGTAAAGTTCGGGCCGCTGGCGAATCGCTTCCAGAATCACGGCGCCGCCGCGGGAGTGCCCGTGCAGGCGAATGTTTCGGGTTGTGGGTAGATTTTGCAGAGCCTGGTTCAGAATGCAGGCATCGTAGTCGATGGTGCCTTCGAGAAACTTGATGGGGACTTCCCATTCTGCCTGCTCGGGTGTCACACCGTTAACTGGAATGTGGTAATTGCTGCAGGTAAGCAGAATGAGCTCGGTGGTGGGCGCATCATAGGTTTGCGTGAAGTAACAATGATTTTCCAGAAAGCCGTGCACGCCGATAACGGTGTGCTCTGCGGTGCTGCTGTGGTTGCGGGTGGAAACCGCACCTTTGCCGACTCGGTAGACGTGGCCCGAGAACATCTCGGAGTATGCGATATCGATCGGTTTAATCAGCTTGCGAATGTGACTGGCTTTCATAGTTTGTTTCTCCCGGCACAGCTACTTGTTATTGGATTATTCGTAGCTTGTGTTCCAGTTGTAGCTCGAATGCTCTATGTGTGGAATTGCCCGTCTGCCCACACAAATGAAGAATTTGGGCCAAGCGAGTGTTTGCTTGTCGTTTGTACAACAATCGCACTAAGCGATATGTCCAGTATAGAGCGAAACCATAGAGTAACGTAACTTTTTGTAATTGTGTGAGGTGGTTAGAATATGGAGACGGTACCCTGACTCTGGCACAATGCAGAGCTCGCAATAATAAGACAGCCATCGGGGAACTTCAGGTTTGAGCCAAGAGCAATCGCATTTAATGCTGCCTTCGGATTCGGCCTGGCTGGCTTTGGAGCAGCCAGACAACCCCATGACCATCACGGTCATGCTTCGGGTTGAAGGCCTTACGGCAGCCCGCTTTCGGGAGTTTCTGAGTGTTTATTGGGTAGCTTGGGAGCGTTTTCGATACCGCCCTGTGTGGCGAGCTCCCACTTGGTATTGGCAGGAAGATCCCACCTTCAACCCTGCTCGTCATCTGGATATTGTGCAGGATCGATTTAATCAGACTCAGTTAAAACACTGGGTGTCGGCCCGTTTGAATGATCCTGTGCCGCTGTATCGCCCGCTTTGGAAGTTCTGGCTCGCGCCCAACGCCGAGGGTGGGGCAGCGCTGTTGTTGCGGATTCATCATTGTTACGCCGATGGCCTGTCACTTTTAGGTGTCTTCGACCAGTTGTGTCCATCTTCACCTCGACAATACCCGGCCCTATACGGCGCTCCGGAAGTGCCAAAGCTTGGTCAATGGACGGAAACCGCACAGCAGTGGCTGGGTTCGATGCTGGCTCAGCTAGGTGCTACAGCTGCACCCCGTTCGAGTGGGAGTTCTGGCTCGGCGCAAAAACAGGTGGGCAAGGCGGTACAGAGTGGTGCACGTTTGGTGCATAAGATCAGTGAATTTCTGATCGAGGAAGAAGAAACCCCGTCGGACCTTAAACAACCGCTGCTTGGACGTCGAAGCTGCAGTTGGTCGGCACCGGTTGAATTGGAACGCTTCCGAAAGATCGCGAAAAGCACCCATACCACCATTAACGATGTGTTATTGGCCTGTGTGGCTGCCGCTGTTCGCCCCAAGCTTGGCTTGACGCCGGAACAACTGAACGATGCGGTGATGCATGCGGCGGTGCCTGTGGATATTCGCGTTCAGATGCCCAAAGGCATCAAACCGGAGGACGGTGAACTCGGTAATTGCTTTGGTACAGTCTTCGTACCTTTGCCGGTGGACGGGGAGAGCGCGCTGGAGCGCTTGTTCCGCGTGAAGCATGAAACCCGAAAGCTCAAAAAAAGCATTCAACCGGGCCTCGCCTGGGGGCTAACGGCTTGCGCACCGTTATTGCCGGAAGTTGGAAGAAAACCTCTGGCGGATTTGTTTTTTCGTAAAGCGTCTGCCGTGGTATCCAACGTCCACGGCACGCCTGAAACTCGATACCTCGCCGGTTGCGCGATTAAAGAGCAGATGTTTTGGGTGCCCCAGGCCGGCGATATCGGGTTGGGTGTGAGTATCGTCAGCTACGCCGGTCAGGTGCAGTTTGGTGTCGTGGCAGACGAGGCCATTTTGGCCAACCCTCATGAGTTTCTTGATGACTGCCTGTCTGAACTGGACCAGTTCCCGGGTGGTCTTTCCACGTAGTCGTACTTCCAAAGTTTCATTTCAGATGCCTCCCAAATGAGCAGAAAACCTGCTCCCTGGAAGCATTCCCCCCTGTTGTTGCATCACCGACCATGGAAATCAGGCGTCAGGCCTCGCCTGGAGCGATCGGATAACCGGTCCTCTTATCCCAGATTTCCAAAAAAACAACCGGGGGATGTATGAAAAACAACAACTTCAGAAAGTCAGGGTTGGCCATTGCCATGATGGCGGCCATGGGAGCCAGTGCCGGAGCCAATGCGGCCATTGAACTGTACAATGAGGACGGCACCAGCTTTTCGGTGGATGGCTACTTCAATGCGTTTTACGTGAACCGTGATGACAAAGTCGCTGACGTGCGCAATTCCGACGTCAAGATGGGTTTTTTGCCGAACACCATCGGCTTCAATTTCAGTAAGGAGATGGGTGACCTGACATTGGGCGGGCGTTCCTCGTTCTGGAGTACTATCAATGATGGTTTGGAGTCGCCAACCGATACCGCAATCGATGTGCGTCAACTTTATGCAACGGTGGATGGCAGTTTTGGTCAGGTCCTGATTGGTAAAGACTTTGGCCTGTACGCCCGTTCAAATATCTTCCTGGATGAGATCCTGATGGGTTTTGGTTCTCCGGGTGCAGCCACAGGCGGCGTGTCTTTCGGCAATATCCGCACTGGTTATCCTTACCCGAACCCTTCCGCCCAGATCACCTATCGCACACCGGATATGGGTGGCCTGAACGTTGCGGCGGGTATCTTTGAGCCGGCCGACACTGCGCGCGGGGTAAATGGTGACGGCGAAGTCACCTCTACAGGTGAGCAATCTGCTCCGCGTTTTGAAGCGGAAGTGACCTACAGCGCCGATCTGAACGGTGTGACCCTGACGGGGTGGGTAAATGGTCGTCACCAGCGCTCAGATAACGCCACTACCAACACTAAAATAGATAGTCGTGGTGTTGGGTATGGTGTGAAAGCGGCTGCGGCCGGTCTGTCCCTGACCGCTTCAGGCTTCACTTCCAAAGGCGACGCGCCGGTTCTGATTACTGATGGGGCTCTGGCCTCTGAAGAAGACGCTGATGGCTACCTGGTTCAGGCTTCCTACACCCTGGGGGCGAACCGCTTTGTGCTGTCTTACGGTGAAACCGATTCCGATCAGGGCAATTTCGAGACCGAGAACACCTCTGTGGCCGTGTTCCATGACGTCAACAGCAACTTCAAGCTGGTGGCCGAATACAACATGTTCGAGCAGGAAACCAAGTCTACCGGTGTGAAAGCCGCAGACGCCAACACTCTGGCATTGGGTGCCGTTGTGATGTTCTGAGGAGCTTCGCTCCTGTCTATGGCCTTGCAGGTAGCCGGCAGGACGCCGGTGCGCCTGCGATGGCCGTCTCAGACTAAAGTGCCGGTTTGCTCTTGCCAAAACCTGGCTGCGTCACCGGACATTGATTCAAGGGGAATATAATCAATGACTTACGGAAGATTTGGCGCGCCGACAAAGTGCACTGAAGTCGCATTGGCTGGTGGTTCAGGAGGCGTAGAATCGGTATCAGATTCCCGTATTCCGAGCAGGCTACCGATGAAGCCAGTCAGTCAGTTACCCGCAGTGCGAGTCGCCAGTTCCAGCGTCCGCAAGCCCGAGCTGGCCGCCGCAGAGCTTGCCAAGCGGCTTGTGCACGACAACCTGGGTTGCGTGCTGTTCTTCTGCTCTGTTGAATATGACCTGCAGAAATTGGGCCCTGCTCTGCAGAAAGCCTTCTCTGGTGTGCGTGTCTACGGTTGCACCTCGGCCGGTGAGATTACCGAGCAGGGATACGACCGGGGCTGCATCAGCGCCATCGGGTTTGATGCCCGTTACTTCGCCATCGATTGTGCTTTGATTCGGCAGTTGGATCGATTCACCCTGCAGGACGCCCAGGGTGTGATTGACCAGATGCTGACCACCTGCCGGGATGCCAACCTGGCGCCGGTCAAGGGTAATACTTTCGCGATTACCTTACTGGACGGGCTTTCCAGCCGGGAAGAGCTGGTGCTAGCGACCCTCAACGCGGCTTTAGGCACAATCCCTCAGTTTGGCGGTTCCGCGGGGGATGATGAACGCCTGGCCGATACCCACGTTTATTACGATGGTGAATTTCACTGCGGGGCGGCCACCGTCATGCTGGTGAATACACCGCTGGATTTTCGCGTGTTTTCCACCCACCACATGGAGCCACTGGATGAAAAGCTGGTGGTTACCCGGGCCTGCCCGCAAAGCAGAACCGTCTATGAGTTGAATGCAGAGCCTGCGGCCGACGTTTATGCGCGGATGGTCGGGGTGTCGCCGGAGCAACTGGACCGCAAGGTGTTTGCCCTGCGGCCCCTGGGCGTTCGAGTGGGCGGGAACTATTTCGTTCGCTCTATCCAGAGAGTCAATCCTGATCGCAGTCTCACGTTCTATTGCGCAGTGGAGACTGGCATTGTGATGACCGCCATGGCGCCGGGTTCGCTCCTGGACAGTGTACGAACCCAGATTGAAGCCTCCGAGCGGGTGGTCGGCACACCGCTGGTGACACTGGGGTGCGACTGCTTTTTACGCCGGCTCGAAGCCGAACTGACCGGCCAAAGTGACGCCGTTTCCGAATTCCTCAAAGCGCACCGTGTGGTGGGATTCAACACCTACGGGGAGCAATTCAACGGTATGCACATTAATCAGACCTTTACGGGGGTGGTCATTGGCCAGCCTGAGTTCAGTACCTGATCTCCCCGAATCTTCCGGCGAGTCCGCCAAGGACCAACGCATCGCGGAACTGGAGGCTGAAAACCGGCGCCTGCGTGACATCCGGGACGCGCTGATTGTTCGGGTGGAGTCTGGCTCTGCCCACAAGCCGGAGCCCTACGCGGCGTTCGAGCACTCGGTGATACTGGCCGAGCAGGTCCGTGAGCGCACGGAAGCCCTGAACCTGACCATGGAAGAACTCAAGGCCAGTAATAAAGCCCTGATGCGTGCCCGGGAAGAAGCTGAGACCTCGCGGCAGCGATTGAGTGATGCCATTGAAAGCATTGCCGACGGATTTGTGCTGTTTGACCGCGACCACTGCCTCATCCAGACCAATAGCCGGTTCCGGAGCTACTGGCGCCACGCGGGGGTGCCGGTACCCCAAGCAGGCACGCCCATTGAAGCTGTGAAAGCCCTGGCCCTGAGTTCCGGCCTGGTGGTTGAAGAGCACAGTCACGACGACGCCGAAGGAACAGTGTTCCTGCTCTCTAACGGCCGCTGGGTACAAATGACCGAGCGTACCACCCGTGAGGGTGGTCAGGTGGTGCTCTACTCCGATATTACCGACGTCAAGAACAGTGAAATGGCCCGTCGCATCAAGGCGCTGGAAGAAAGCGAGCGCTGGATCCGGGTCGTCACCGACCATGTGCCGGCGTTGATTGCCTATGTAGGGGCAGACCTCACCGTCCAGTTCTGCAACAAGGTTTATCAGGCCTGGTATGGCCGTAATGGTGTGTCGCCACTGGGCAAGCGTCTGGAGCAAGTGCATTCCGATGAGTTCTACCAGCGTCTGCTGCCCCAGATACTGGAAGTACTGGACGGGCACAGTGTGAACTTTGAGTTCGAGGAAACCGGCGAGCATGGTGAACAGCGGTACATGTTGCGTTCCTATGTGCCCAACAGGGATGAAACCGGCGAGGTGACCGGCTTTTTTGTTCTGATCCGAGACATCACTGAAAGGCGCAAGACCGCGATTGCGCTGGAGCAGGCCTACGACGATCTGGAGCACCGGGTGCGAGAGCGCACCGCCGCCTTGACAGGCCTGAACCAGCAACTCCGGCAGGAAATTTCGGAACGTTCTGCAGTGGAAGCCCGTCTCCGGGAAGCGAAGCAGGAGGCTGAACAGGCCAACCTGTCCAAAACCAAGTTCCTGGCTGCTGTCAGTCACGATCTGCTGCAGCCGCTTAATGCCGCACGCTTGTTCACCAGTGCATTACTTGAGCAGAGCTTCGGGCCCAAGGCCGAGAGCCTTGTGCGTTCGGTCAGTACTTCGTTGGATGATGTAGAGAATCTGCTGGGCACACTGGTGGATATTTCCAAGCTGGATGCCGGAGTGATCACTCCGGACGTGACCGCCTTTGACCTCCGGGATCTGCTCAATAACATCGCCCGGGAGTTCCGGCAGATGGCTCTGGCTGAAGGGCAGCGGCTGGATTTCGTGCCCTGCTCTGCAGTGGTTCAGTCGGATTCACAGTTGCTGGCGCGGATACTGCGAAACTTCCTGACCAATGCCATTCGTTATACCGGCCAGGGCCGGATTCTGCTTGGTTGCCGTCGCGAGCATGACCACGTGTTGCTGCAGGTCTGGGACACCGGGCCAGGCATTCCGGCAGACAAGCTCACCGAAATCTTTCAGGAGTTTAAACGGATTCGCCCCAAGGGTGCCCAGGCAGACAAAGGGCTGGGCCTGGGCCTGGCTATCGTTGACAAGATTGCCCGGATGTTGGGCCATGAGATCTCGGTATCATCTGTTGAGGGAAAAGGCTCCGTGTTCAGCGTCCGGGTGCCCCTCGGAGAACTTCAGTCAGCCCAACCGGCACCCCGAGGGCCTCACCTGCCGATGCTCGATAGTGGTTTGAAAGGCGCCCGGGTGTGGGTGATCGATAATGATCTGGCTATCTGCCAGGGGATGAAGACCTTGCTGGAAGGCTGGGGTTGCCGGGTCACCACAGCCGTTTCTGCCGAGGGCCTGGCAGGGCAGGTAGATGTGGCAAGGGCTCCGGTAGATCTGATACTGGCGGATTATCACCTGGATAATGATGAAAATGGCGTCGACGCGGTGGAAGTGATCAATGCTCAGCGCTTACAGCCAGCGCCGGTCCTGATGATCACCGCCAACTACACCAATGAACTGAAACAGCATATCCGGGAGCTTGGTTACCTGTTGATGAACAAACCGGTCAAACCGCTTAAGCTCAGGAGTGTACTCAATCACGTGATGCGTTGCTGAGTGCTGATGCCGGCTGCGTTCAGCGTTTGAGATACTGACTGAAGTCCACATCCCCAGCCGATAGGATAGCCTGTACCCGGTTGTGAACACCGAGCTTTCTCAGGATCGCGGAGACGTGGGCCTTGACCGTGGTTTCTGCGATGTTGAGGTTGTAGGCAATTTGCTTGTTGGATTCACCCTTGGCCATACGTTCCAGCACCAACAACTGGCGCCGGGTGAGAGAGTTCAGTAGTTCCGGCGAAATCAGGTTCTCATCGCTTCGAGTACGCCGGTGGGAGCTTTCCTTACCGGTACGAATGATGTCTGAAGGCAGATAGACATTTCCGTTCAATATCTGCTGGATGGCTTCCGTCATCTGGGGGCGGGGCGATGACTTGGTAATAAAGCCGACCGCGCCATAAGTGATCGCCTGAAGCACCACTTGCTTGTCTTCTTCCGCAGAGACAATTACCACCGGAATGGTGGGTGCCTCGTTGCGCAGTGTGATTAGCCCATTCAAGCCGTGCATGCCCGGCATGTTCAGATCGAGCAAAATCAAGTCCAGATCGTCATTCTCTCGGGTGATTTCGAGGGCGCTGTCCAGATCCGCGGTTTCAAGGATTTCACTACCTTCAAAGCCAGACGCGATAACGCTGCTGATGGCTTCCCGGAACAGCGGGTGGTCGTCGGCAATCAGAATCTTATACGCCGGTTCCATGGTTGCTTCTACCTGCTTGTTTTCATTGTCGGGGATGGCTTCCGAGTCATGATAGCGGTTTTCGGAAGACAGTGCGGCATCGAGCTCGTTCAGCATGGCGGCCTCCTGTGCAGAGAATCGCCGGAGTCGGTTCCGATCCTCTGTTTATTATTGTGATGGTTTCATTACACGCCATATTGGCCTTGGGTTGAATGCGACCATCGCACCAAAAAACAGGCACCAAAGTACTATTCTTGCCGGGCTGCGGGCTTCGTATCGTGTAGTAATGAGCCTACAACCAACAATAACGACCGTCTCCGCATTCTCTCTTGCTGATCCATGGATCAAACAGGCAATGGCCGCACTGCTATGTTTTCTTTTGAGTCTTGCTGGCGGTGTCCATGCCCGGGAAGAAGCATCTGACCTGCCCATGCTGTCTGTCAGCGTGTTGCAGTTTGGAACCGCCCACTGGGAGCTCGACCATCTCCTGCATCGGGAGCTGGACCGGGAATATGGCTATCGGCTGGAGTTGAAACCGGTTGCCAACCTGCCGGCCTCCAGGCTGGCGGTCACCAGCGGTTCGGTGCACGGCGCTGTGGCCGATCTGCTGTGGGCACAGTCACGATTCGAGGCCGGCACGCCCTACCTGTACGTGCCGTTCTCCTCCCAGATTGGCGATATCGTCGTCGCTGACAACTCTCCGATTCGCTCGGTGGCGGATCTGGCCGGCAAGCGCATTGGTATTGCGGGCGGGCCGGATAGTAAGGGCTGGATACTGCTCAAGAAGGTGGCTCAGCGCCAGGGAATCAATCTGGAGGAATCCGCCGAACTTCAGTTCGCAGCCCCGCCTCTGTTGAGCCAGGCGCTAAAGCGCGGGCAGGTGGATGTTATCGTTACCTACTGGCATTTTGCGGCCCGCCTGAGGGGCGAGGGCGGCTGGCGATCGGCGTTTGGTATGGCTGACCTGCTCACTGAGCTGGACCTGGATCGCAACCTGCCGGTGCTTGGTTATGTCTTTCCAGAGCTCTGGGCGCGAGACAATGACCCGCTGATGGATCGGTTTGCAGCTTCCCTGCAACAGGCCAAAGCCGAGCTGGCGGAGAGTACATCCTACTGGCAGCGCTTGCGTCCTCTCATGGGAGATCCGGCCGACAGTGTTTTCGCAGCACTGCGAGAGGGCTTTGTCGCCGGGACGCCTGCGCCGCAAACGGACCAGAGAATCGCTGACCTACAGCGTTTGATGACCCTCACCGGCGCCGACCCGGACAACCTTATGCCGGCCCATCTGTTTTACCAGAGGCAGCCGTGAAAGGCCGTGCCGGCCGGCCGCCGCTGTGGAGCTACTGGGTAGTCCTGCCGTCGTTTGTCCTGCTCTGGGGGCTCATTGCCTGGCTGCTTCAGTCGCCCCTCTTGCCGACGCCTCTGAACGTGCTCGACACCCTGATTCGTGAATCGGCCACCGGCGAGCTCTGGCATCATCTGGGCGCGACCCTTGGGCGTGTGGTGGTCGCCTTTATTCTGGCCATGATCATTGGCACCGCTATCGGCATCGTCATGGGTCGTTCGCAAACCACCAATGCCCTGTTCGATCCCTTGCTGGTGCTTTTGCTGAACCTGCCGGCCCTGGTCACCATCATCCTTATGTATGTCTGGTTCGGTCTGGTGGAAGTAGCTGCGGTGATGGCTGTCGTCATCAACAAAGTGCCCAACGTGGCGGTAACCGTCCGGGAGGGCGCCCGTAGCCTGGACTTTAGGCTCGAGGAAATGGCCACTGTCTACGAATTCACCCGATGGCAACGGTTGCGGGAAGTCTGGGTACCGCAGTTGTTTCCATATCTCATGGCGGCTACAAGAGGCGGCCTGGCCCTGATCTGGAAAATTGTCCTTGTGGTAGAGCTGCTCGGCCGTTCCAGCGGCGTTGGCTTCCAATTACATATGGCGTTTCAGGTTTTCGACGTGGCCGCCATTCTTGCCTACAGCCTGGCGTTTATTGCCGTCGTCCAGCTGATTGAGCTGGCCATCCTCCAGCCTCTCGAACGCAGGTCCAGTCGCTGGCGTCAGCCGGAGGTGGCACATGCTTGAGCTGAGAATAGAGGGTCGCAGTTTTGGCTTGCCGGTGCTTGGGGAGGTGTTCTCTACCATCAACCGCGGTGATCGCATTTGCCTCCTTGGTCCTTCAGGCATTGGCAAAACGACCTTGCTAAACGCCATCGCCGGACTCGATCAGTCGTTGCAAGGTCCTGCTGTTGTTGGAAGAGAAAAGCTGCGGATCGGCTATCTGTTTCAGGAACATCGGTTGCTACCTTGGCGGACTTTGATGGCCAACCTAAAACTTGTGGGTGCCAGCGAGGCAGAAGCTCAGAAACTTCTGACTGACGTTGGACTGCAGGACTATGCCAGTTATTTGCCCGACCAGCTGTCACTTGGCATGGCCCGACGAGCAGCCCTCGCACGCTGCCTGGCAGTAAAACCGGATCTGCTGCTGCTTGATGAGCCCTTTGCCTCTCTGGATCCGGTGATGGCCAGCGACCTGAAACTATTGATCGCCAGCATTCTGGACGACCATCCAGATATGGCCATGATCTGTGTGACGCACGATGGCCAGGATGTGGAAATTTTGGCGAACCGGCTTTGGTATCTAGACGGCAAGCCGGCTCGGTTGCGATGGGATAATCATGTTGGTGTGTCGGGGTTGATTGGGGGGGTGCTCCGGCGGCTTCGTGGCGAGTCAGAGGGTGCGTCGTAGTGAAACCTTTTAAACCCCCGGAGGCATTTATGAAACTCCAATACGCTAGAAAATTGACAGTCATGGCCGTGAGTTTTTGGCTGTTGCCTTCGTTTGCCCTGTATGCAGACGAATCGGAACAGCAAATGGGCGTGGCTCGCGAGATGGTTCAAGTGCTTGAGGCCTATGCTGTTTATAAGATGGGCCAGTATGATCTGGCTTTCGAGCGCTACCAGACGCTTGCAGAATCGGGAAGCCACCAGGGAATCTACAATCTGGCGAATATGTACGCGAATGGTTTGGGTGTGGAGCAAAGTGATGCCAAGGCATTCGAGTGGTATTTGAAAGGTGCAAAAGCCGGCGACAGACTATGTATGCATGCAGTGGCACAAGCTTATGCTCAGGGCATAGGCACCGAAGCAGACCCGATCTTGGCCGATTTTTGGCGAGCAAAGGCAGCATTGGAATCTGATGAGTAACGCTGATCTCCCGGGTTATGAGTTTGCCAGTATCCTAGTGCGCTGAGGTTTAAACCCGGCCGTCGCGAGCAGGGATAAGACGACAGTCACCGTTGCTGTAATGCCATAGGCCACCGGATTCCATTCCAGATACAGTGAGAATCGTATCGCTTCAACGGCGTGGGTAAACGGATTGAACTGGCAGATCCAGTACAGCCAGGGACTGGCTTCGTTCATGCGCCAAAGCGGATAGAGCGCCGAGGACATGAAGAACATCGGGAAGATGACAAAGTTCATTACCCCGGCGAAATTCTCCAGTTGCTTGATCCATGTGGCGATCAATAGCCCCAACGCGCCCAGCATCAGGCTGGTAAGGATCAACGCTGGCAACACAGCCAGGTAGCCCCACAGCGGTGGTTCCACATCCACCAGCAGTGCCAGCAGCAGGAACACATATACCTGGCCAATGGACACCGCACCCATGGCTAGCAGCTTGGTGACCAGCAAAAAAGGACGGGGCAGGGGACTCATCAGTAGCACACGCATGCTGCCCAGCTCCCGATCGTAGACCATGGATAGGGCGCCCTGCATGCTGTTGAACAGGATGATCATGCCGCACAGACCGGGGGCAATGTAGGTCTCGTAGGTGATGTAGGTTTCATAGGGCGGGATGATGGAAATTCCAAGAACCGCCCGGAACCCGGCGGCGAACACCACCAGCCAAAGCAGTGGCCGCACCAGGGCGCTGGCAAAGCGGGTGCGCTGCTGCCAGAACCGCAACCATTCTCGTGTCTGGATGCCTACGAAACAATGCCAGTAGTGAGCTGCTTTCATATCAGCCGGCTCCGGTCAGGGAATGGAAGGTTTCGGCCAGGTCCCGGGTGCCGGCGGCTTCGCAGATGGCCTGGCCTTTACCGTCAGCCAGCAACTGGCCCTGGTGCAGGATCAGGACCCGGTCTTCCGCACGGACTTCCTCGATCAGGTGGGTAGCCCAGAGCACGGTCAGGTCGTCTTCCTTGCATAGGGTTCTTACGTGTTCGTTGAGCGCTTTTCGGCTGGCCACGTCCAGGCCCACCGTGGGTTCGTCGAGCAACAACAGCGAGGGTTCATGCAGCAAGGCGCGGGCAATTTCCACCCGCCGTCGGTGGCCGCCGTTGAGCTGGCGGACGGCATCGTTGGCCCGATCCAGCAGGCTGAAGCGTTCCAGCTCCCGGTCACCCCGAGCCCTGGCTTCCTTGCGGGAAAGGCCATGCAGCGCGGCGTGGTACTGCAGGTTCTGGCGGACGGTCAGATCCAGGTCCAGGGCGTTCTGCTGGAACACCACGCCGATCTGGCGCATGGCATCGGCAGGCTGCTTTTTCAGAGACTGCCCGGCCATGAAGATATCGCCCTGCTGCAGGGCTAGTAGCCGTGTGAGCAGCCCGAACAGGGTTGATTTGCCGGCACCGTTGGGTCCGAGCAAGGCGTGGAAGCGGCCAGAGGTCAGCGCAAAGCTGACCTCCCGGAGCACCTGCTTGTCGCCGTAACGAAAGCTGAGGTTGCTCGCTTCGATGGTCATGAAGTCGGGTCGATGACCACACCCCAGGGGTAGCGGCCTACCTTGATGGACTTGATCACCTTCAGGTCTTCCACATCAATCACGGACACGTCACCGGAGACCCCGTTGGTGGTGTAAAGGTGCTTTTCGTCTTTATCCAGGTCCAACTGCCAAACGCGGCTACCTACCAGAAGATAGTCCAGTACTTCGTAGGACTGGGCGTCTACGACCGCCACATGGTTTGAGGGGCCCAGGGCCACGAAGGCATATTTGCCATCAGAGGTCAGCTCGATACCCACCGGCTGGACCCGATCCGGGCTAACGCCGGGTACCTTGAATGACATCTCGTGGACCTGCTCCAGGTTGTCTACATCAATGATGTGGACGGTACCGCCGATTTCAGCAGAGGCCCAGGCGATTTTACTGTCCTTGCTGAACTCGACATGGCGCGGGCGCTGGCCAACAACGATGTTTTTCTCGATCTCGAAGGTTTCGGTGTTGATCCAGTGCAGCATGCTGGTGGTTTCGGAGGTGTTTACTGCCCACTTACCATCCGGGCTCACCGCCATGCCTTCGGGTTCGATACCCACATCAATCTGGGCCAGGACCTCCTTGGTCTCAACATCCACCACGGTCACGATCGCATCATCTTCGTTGGCGATGTACAGATGTTTGTTGTTAGGGTGCAGGGAAAACTGCTCCGGATCCTCCCCTGAGGGCAAAGTGTCAACAATCTTGCGGGTGGCCAGGTCAAAAACCTGTACGGTATCGTCATCGCTGGCGCAGATGTAGAGCTTGGTGTAGTCCTTGGACAGCAGAATGCCCCGGGGGCGCTGGCCAACATCGATGGTTTCGACCACTTCCTGGGTTTCGGTATCGATGATGGAAAGCGTGTTGTCCTTCTCATTGGAGACATAGGCCAGGCTGGCCAGTGCGGGCGTGGAAAGGCCAATCATGGCAGCCAGTGCCGTTTGCTTGAACAGGGTTCTCATGGGTAACTCCTTCTTGTTTTGAGTGCTGCTGCCTTGGCGGTCAGTTGTTGATCCGGCATTTACTTTCAGGCTTGTCGTAACCGAGAGTGTCCATCTCGCTTTCGGGATGCAGGAAGCCTTCAAACGGTGCCTGGGCAACCAGGCCTCTGGGATGCACCAGCGGAATCGGCTGACGGAGTTGGCCATTCCAGTCCCGGAAGGTGAGCTTCCGGCCCTTGAAGCCAGCAAGGTCAAATTTGTCGCTGAACAGGAAGTCCCTGATGGCAGGCGCATCGGCTTTACTGATGGCCGTCACAGCGGTGCCGATGGCTCGCACTGCAGCCCAGGCCGCGTAGTCTTCGCTGTTCATATTTCGGCCTGACAGTTCCCGGAACCGGTTCTGAAGCTGGGCAGCGCCCCAGCTTTCCACCACCCGGTGCCAGGCAACCGGTGTCATGCCCTGGGTTCCCACCACCGGGCGCGGCAGCCAGGTGTTGAACGGCACATATTCACCAAAGTCACCCCGGACATCGGCAACGACTACCGCGTCGTAGTCGTCGCCCTGGGTAAACAGGGGCAGTTCCTTTGAAGCGGTCCGGCGCAGATCCGCATCTAAGGTCCAGGGCTTATCTTCAACGATGTCTAATCCAAAACGCTTGCTGGTGCGGCGGAAGGCCTCGGCCCAGGCTTTGTCTTCTGGTGTCGGGCCGGTTACCAGAAACAACTCCTGCCAGCGGCGTTGCTTCAGCCACTGCCCCAGGGCATCCGTCAGCATGGCGTGGCTGGGTATGGTGTGTAACAGGTTAGCGTGGCAGCTGGCGGTCCTCAGGGCATTGTCCCGGGCACCGGCATTAAACAGCAGTGTGTTGTCGTCGGCGCTTTCGACAACCTTGCGGAGGGTTTGGCCGGGAATCCGGGTAATGATCAGGTCGATACCGGCGTCCTGCAGTTCGGTAAAGGCGGCCAGGGCAGTCTCTTCAGAATCCGTCACACGGGTTTCCAGAAGATAGTTCTGCCCCAGAAACTTGCCGGAGGTGTTGTTGTCTGCCAGGGCAAGCTCAGTACCTCTCAAGCCGGCATCTTCCGGTTCCGGGATGACATTGGAAAGTACCGGCCCCTGATCGGGTACGAACTGCAGGTAACCGATACGAACATCCAGGGCAAACGCGGGTGTGGCTGTTGCTAAGGCGCCGATCAGCGTGCATCGGGTAACGGCTGTCATCAGGGTCTGTCTGATGGAGAGGGGCATGGCATTCTCCGGGTTTTTATTGTCCTTCCAGCTTATGGAAGGGAAATCCTCCCGGAAATATTCAGAAAGTAGGAATGTGCCGGTACTAAAGAACTATTCCTGCAAAAAATGGCCGCCGTAGCATGTAGGTAAGGCTTCTAAATACCGCCAGATGGATAACGACGTGACTGCCTACCGGAAACTTTCCCTGCTGATGCTGGCCGTTTTCCTGCTTGTATATGCAGTGGGCGGGGTGTTCTACACCCTTCAGGCGAGGGGAGATATTGAGCGGGAACTTGGGTCAGTGATGGAGCTGGCCGCGAGTCTTCCAGCACCAACGCAGCTGGCGCCGGAGCTGGTACCGGAAATGCGGCATCTCAGACCGTTTTCCGTTGGTGAGGCGGTTTCGGGTACCACACGGGAAATGCCGGATTGGTTTTATCGCCTGATGGCAGATGGCATTCCCGCTCAGGCGGTGAACGGCTGGCAGCTGGATCCTGCAGACGAAATCGAAGAAATCTGGGAGAGCTTTGTGCTGATCTCCGCGGCCTTTTTGCTTGGCATGACTCTTTGCTTTGTGGCCCTTGGTTGGGCTATCCGGCAGGGATTGCGGCCCCTGGCCGAGCTTGGCGAGGCTATGGCGAGTGTTGAGCGGGGCCAGCTGGCATCGAGGCTGGGTGCACATAATCTGCAGGAGGTGAACGACCTGGTGGCGCGTTTCAATACCATGGCGGCTGCCCTGGAGCAGGAGCAGAAAACGGTGCGCGAGCTGATGACGGAACTTTTACGGGTCCAGGATCGGGAGCGTGAACACATAGCCCGGGTTCTGCATGACGACCTGGGTCAGTATCTGACCGGTATTCGCGCCCAGGCGAGGGCATGGCTGTACGACCCGGCGCTGAACAGTGAACAGAAAAAACAGGCCAGTGAACTTGCGCATCATTGCGAAACTGTGCAAAAGCACTTCCGGCACCTGTTGCAGGACTTGCATCCGTTGGTGATGGAGCAGCTGGGACTGAACTCGGCCATAAGCCACCTGGCCGAGCAGTGGCAACAACTCAGTGGCCTTAGCTGCCAGTTAGAGCTGGATGATTGCTTGCCGGAACTGACCGGTGAGCAGCAAACACACCTTTACCGTTTCTTGCAGGAAGCATTAAACAACATTTCCCGACATGCCCAGGCTACACGGGCATCACTGACAGTTGCCCAGTCAAGCGGTGCGCTGGAGGTGGTGGTTTGCGATAACGGTCGTGGTACCGGGGATCTGACGGGCTGTCGCGGTTTGGGGTTGCGTTCGATGCGCGAACGGGCCCGTTGTCTGGGTGGCCGGATGGAACTGTTCAGCCATCTGGGAGAGGGCACCCGGGTATTGCTGGCGATGCCGGCGGCGGGAGCGGGTTCGCCTTCGGCCGGTTCAGGAGGTTAACGAATGAAACTGATGATTGTGGATGATCACCTGGTTGTCCGGCAGGGTATCGCCAACCTGCTGCGCAATCTGTTGCCGGCAGTCGCGATTACTGAGCTGGACAACGGGCAGGATGCCGTTGCCCGATATGGCAGTATTCAACCCGATGTGCTGATGCTCGACATGGGCCTGCCGGATATTTCCGGTCTTGAAGTAGCTCGCCGTATCCGCCAGCGCTGGCGGACTGCGGCCATTCTGTTTTTTACCATGCACGATGAACTACCCATGGTCCGGCAGGCGCTTGATGTGGGCGCGATGGGGTTTGTGTCGAAGAACTGTGCTCCGGAAGAACTGGCTGATGCCGTTCGAAGGGTAGGCGACGGCCAGCCCTACATTGAACATCCGATTGCGACCCGGCTTGCCTTGAACCGGGAACGCCCTGTGGACCGTCGTCTGCGGGATATGACCCAGCGCGAAATGGAAGTGTTGCTGATGTTTGCCCGTGGTGATGCCGTGGCCAGAATCGCGGAACGCCTGTGCGTCAGCAGTAAAACCGTTTCCAACCACCTTGCGTTACTGAAAAGCAAGTTGCAGGTGGAATCGTCCATCGAACTGGTGCACCTGGCCGTTGATGCCGGGCTGGTGCGTTTCGGGCAGGGGCTTGATGCTGGCAATGCCTGAGCCGGACCCCGCCCTCTCCGGGTGCGCTTACCAGTCAAAGGGGCAGTCTGTGCAGCCTTCCATAAACGTGCCTTCAAAGGTGGCAAAGTGAATCCTTGCCCCGGATAACCGGGCCTTGGCAAGGTTGGCGTGCCCGAACTTGGCTTCCTGGAGGTCTGCTCCGGTCAGGTCTGCTCCTTGCAGGTTTGCTTTGGGCAACCAGGCAATTTCAAAGCTGCTGAACGGTGCCCGGGTATCGGCCAGTGTTGCTCCTGAAAAGCGGGAAAAGGCGAAGTTGGCGCCGGAAATATCCGTTCCGGTGAAGTCCGCTCCCTGGGCAAACAGGTATTCGCCTTGAAGGCCTGGCAGGGTGGCATTACGAACCTTGGCGCCGCGCAGGGATGCCCGGTAGAGCTGTAGCCGGTAGCCTGTGGCATTGTCCAGTTTTGCACCATTGAGGTTGGCACCCCGAAGGTTTGTGTGGTTTAGGGTGGCACCAGTCAGGTTTGATCCCCGCAAATCTGCGCCGCGAAGGTTCAGGTTTGACAGGTCTGCGGCTCGCAAGTCAGCGCCCGGGCAAGCGGTTTCTGCCTCCAGTTTGCAACCGTTGATCACCTGAACAGTGTCCAGGTCGGCCATGTCATCGTTGGCCATGGCAGGAAAAACAGCCGAGGTCAGGAGGGTTGCTGTGATCCATGATTTCATGTCTGGCTCTCTTTTTTATGGACATCCTTTGGCATGAAAAGGCCCGGCATTGCCGGGCCTGGTAGGTCGGCACTCAGCGTGAAGCCTGTGCCCATGACGGCAGCTTGAACACCCAGAATGATCCGCCCTGGGAAATCGGTTTGGTCAGCTCAGCCATGTCGCCGCCCCAAAGGGGTACAGCGCCGCCATAGCCGGAGGTGACACCGATGTACTGCTCGCCATCCATTTCCCAGGTGATGGGTGGGGAAATGATTCCGGAGCCGGTCTGGAACTTCCAGAGCTCCTCCCCGGTTTCGGCGTCAAAGGCTTTGAGAAAACCGTCGCCAGTCCCGGTGAATACAAGCCCACCCTTGGTCGTGAGCACACCGGCCCATAACGGCATCTTCTCTTTATGCTCCCACTCGATCTCACCAGTGAGCGGGTTCATCGCTCTCAACACGCCTACGTGGTCATCGTACATGCGTTTGATGCGGAAGCCCTGGCCCAGATAAGCAGCCCCTTTCTTGTAGGTGACTTCTTCAGTCCAGTAGTCTTCTTTCCAGTGGTTGGCGGGAATGTAGAACAGGCCAGTATCCTGGCTGTAAGCCATTGGGTTCCAGTTCTTGCCGCCCAGGAAGGGCGGTGATACTTCAATGGCTTCGCCCCGGGTTTCACCTTCCGGAACAGGGGGTGGCCGCTGGCCTTTGACTTCAATAGGGCGACCGTTCTTGTCGATACCCTTTGCCCAGGTGATGTTGTCCACAAACGGAAAGCCTTTCCGGAATTCGCCGTTGGTGCGGTCCACCACATAGAAAAAGCCGTTGCGGTCGGCGTGGGCAGTGGCTTTGACCTGCTCTCCGCCTTCGGTGTACTCAAACAGTACCAACTCGTTGTTACCGGAGAAGTCCCAGGCATCGTTGGGGGTATGCTGGTAGAACCATTTCACCTCGCCGGTGGTTGGGTCTACGCCAACTTGTCCTGATGTGTATAGGTTGTCGTAATCGGCCGGATCTCCACCGGGCGCTGTTCTGGCCCAGGTGTTCCAGGGGGCCGGGTTGCCGGCACCGATGATGATGGTATTGGTTTCCGGGTCAAAACTGGCGCTTTGCCAGGGCGCTCCGCCGCCGTGGCTCCAGGCTTCTACCTTGCCGGTCGGGCTGTTGGGGTCATCCGGCCAGCTGGGAGCCCTGGGGTCGCCGGTGGGGGTGCTTTTCTCGCCGTTGAGGCGCCCGTAATGGCCTTCAACGAAGGGACGCATCCAGACTTCCTCACCGGTGTCCGGATCCCGGGCGAAGAGTTTGCCCACCACACCGAACTCGTCTCCGGAAGAGCCGTGGATCAGCAGAACCTTTCCGGTTTTCTGGTCTTTCACCAGCGTCGGGGCGCCGGTCATGGTGTAGCCTTCTTCGTGGTCAGCGAACTTCTTGCGCCAGGCGATTTTCCCGGTGTCTTTATTCAGGGCCACAATGCCCGCATCCAGAGTGCCGAAGAAAACCTTGTCGCCAAAAATGGCAGCGCCGCGGTTCACCACATCACAGCAGGGCCGAATGCCTTCCGGCAGACGATGGTTGTATTCCCATAGCCGTTCCCCGGTTTTTGCATCGAGTGCATACAGCCGGGAGTAGGAGCCGGTAACGTAGATCACGCCGTCGTGTACCAGCGCCTGAGACTCCTGGCCCCGTTGTTTTTCATCCCCGAACGAGAATGACCAGGCGGGAACCAGCCTCTCGATATTGTCCTTGTTGATGGTTGTCATCGGGCTGTAGCGCTGGGCCTTGGGGCCGATACCATAGCCCAGAACATCCTGGGTGGTTTCGGCGTCGTTTACGATGTCTTCCCAGCTCACTTCTTTTGCCTGAGTGGTCATGCTCAAGGCGCCCGCAGTCCCCATCGCCAGGGCCAGGCTGATGCCCCTGATCAGTGGATGTTGTCGACGATTCATATTCCTTCCCCTTGATTGTTGTTGTGAACAGCGCGTTAAGAACGCTGACGTTCCGAGTATTGGCAAATGCCTGGTAGTCCGGCGACGGAAAATGACAGGTGATGTTCGGGAAAATGTCAGAAATTGTCGGGAAAATTTCCCGGATGATCGGTTTCTTGCTGAAAAATGGCTGGATTTTCGGTTTCAGGATGCTGCCTTGTGCTTTCGCCTTCGCCCGGATCGTGTACTACCAAGGAACTAAGCCGGAAACCCCAAAGTGGCATTCGGAACAGCGGTACAGGTTCTTAGACTGTTTGGCAGTGAGTTGGCAACCGACAAATCCAATAGCCAACACTGGGACAACCAAATAGAGGTAGCAACAATGACAATGCCTATTTCAATCAGACCGCTTATTGCCATCGTGCTGGCAGGTGCTGCCGGTTTGGCCATGGCTCATGGCAACGTGACACCACAGCCGGTAAACACCGGTAACCTGCCTTCTCTTGGCGACGAAGTGCGTATGGAGAATCCATTCCGTGAAGGAAATGAGTTGAGTGAGTACTACAGTGAAGCCGTGAAAGTGGGCGAAAGCGCCTATGCCGGCAACTGTGCCAGTTGCCATGGTATTCGTGCCATGTCGGGCGGGCTGACGCCGGACCTGCGGGAGCTGACGGAGTGGGATGACGAGTACTTTATTACCCGGGTGCGTAACGGTACCGACCGGGGTATGCCGTCCTGGAAGAAAAGCCTGGATCAGAACGCAATGTGGGCCATCCGGACCTATGTTGAGTCTCTGCCCAAGCCTGAATAACGCCATGATTGTCCAGATGCTCTGAACATAGCCGGCCCTGTGCCGGCTCGCTGTCGTTGGGGGAACCAATAATGAAAACAATTCTATCCTTTCTGATCTCTGTGTTCTTGTCGCTGCCCGTGGTGGCCCGGGAGGTTAACGATGGTGACGAGCTGCTGAACCGGCCGGCGGATCGCACTTACGATATCGTTCTGGATTCCGGTTACCTGAAAGTGGGGGTATATCGGGACTTTCCTCCCTACTCCTATGAGGTGGATGGGCAGCCCCGGGGTATTGATGTGGAACTAGGGAAGCTGATTGCACAGGAAATGGGTGTGGAGTTCCGAGTGCACTGGATCATCCCGGACGAAGAGCTGGGAGATGACCTGCGCAACAACGTGTGGAAAGGCCACTACCTGGACAAGCAGCGGCTGGCGGACGTGATGATGCGGGTGCCTTACGACAAGCAGTACGCCTACATGCAGGATTCCACCGGTGAATACATCAATGAGCAGGTGGTGCTGTTCGGCCCCTACCAGCAGGAAACCTGGCAAATTGCCTATAACCCGGAAAAGCTCGATACCGTCGATACCGTGGCGGTGTTCCAGTACCACCCCATCGGTGTTGAGATTGATACCTTGCCGGATTTCTATCTGAGTTCCGCGTTGCAGGGGCGAATGCGCAACCAGGTGCGCCACTACCCCAACGTCAGGGCAGCGTTTGAAGCCATGCGCAATGGCGAGGTCAGTGCCGTTATGGGGATGCGAGCAGAAATCCACCATGAGCTGGCAAAGCCTGAGAATGAGGCCTTTATGCAGGCCCAGAATGGTTTCCCGGGGTTGATGAAGCAGGTCTGGGATGTGGGGATGGCGGTCAAGCATACCCACCGTCAGCTGGGTTATGCCATTGAGGGAATTGTTAATCGACTGGTTACCGAGGGAACCCTTAGTGAGGCTTTCACCGGAATGGAGCTTGCTTACAGCGTGCCGGGCTATTACCGGGATTTCCTGAGTGAGGAAGCCATTGCGCAGGCAGAAGGCCAGAAATAGGGCGGGTCTTACTACCAAGTGATGAGAAAACCTGTCCGTGGGGGCAATTGTTGAGTTTGCGAGGTTTGCGAAAAATCAACGCAGGGTCGGGAAAACTTCCCGGTTCGGCTCGAAACTGACAACAAGAGACTTGGAGAGCGCAACCATGAGATCGAACAAATTCGGGATTCGCATTGCCGCCAGTGCACTGGCACTGGCCGTATCCTGCGGGGCCCATGCGGTAACCGATGAAGATATTCTGAAAGACGCCGAAACCACCGACGACATCGTTAGCTATGGCATGGGCCTCCAGGGCCAGCGCTTCAGCCCGCTGACGGACCTGAATACCGACAATGTAAAACACCTGCAGCCGGTGTGGGGCTTTGCCTTTGGTGGTGAGAAAATGAGGGGGCAGGAATCCCAGCCCATGATCAAGGACGGCGTGATGTATGTAACGGCTTCCTATTCCCGTGTCTATGCCATTGATGTGAAGACCGGTGAGGAAATCTGGCAGTACGATGCCCGGCTGCCGGATGGCATCATGCCTTGCTGCGACGTGGTTAACCGGGGTGTGGCGCTGTATAACGACAAGGTGATCTTCGGCACCCTGGACGCAAAGCTGGTGGCGCTGAATAAAGACACCGGCAAGCCCATGTGGATCAAGAAAGTAGCTGATTACCAGGCAGGTTATGCCATCACAGCTGCACCACTGATTGTTAAGGGCAAAGTGATCACCGGCGTATCCGGCGGTGAATTCGGTATTGTGGGTAAGGTAGAAGCCTACGACGCTAACACTGGTGACCTGATGTGGACCCGTCCGACCGTTGAAGGCCACATGGGGTACGTCTACAAAGACGGCAAGAAAATCGAGAGCGGTATTTCTGGTGGTAAAGCCGGACAGACCTGGCCGGGCGATATGTGGAAAAATGGTGGTGCTGCAACCTGGCTGGGCGGCACCTACGATGAAGAGACCGACTCTCTGTTCTTTGGCACAGGCAACCCGGCTCCCTGGAACTCTCATCTGCGCCCGGGCGACAATCTGTTCTCGTCTTCACGCCTGGCCATTGATCCTGATGATGGCAGCATCAAGTGGCACTTCCAGACCACGCCCCATGACGGCTGGGATTACGATGGCGTAAACGAGTTGATCTCGTTTGATCTTAAGGAAAACGGCAAGACCATCAAAGCGGCGGCTACTGCTGACCGTAACGGCTTCTTCTACGTGCTTAACCGCGAGAACGGTGATTTCATTCGCGGCTTCCCGTTTGTCGACAAGATCACCTGGGCCGAAGGCCTGGATCCGGAAACCGGCCGGCCGATCTTTGCCGAAAACGGTCGCCCTGGTGACCCCTCGAACTCTGAGGCAGGCAAGGGTGAAACGGTTGTGGCCCAACCGGCCTTCCTGGGAGGCAAGAACTGGATGCCTATGGCCTACAGCCCGGAAACCGAGCTCTTCTACGTACCGTCGAACGAGTGGTCGATGGACATCTGGAACGAGCCAGTTTCCTATAAGAAGGGCGCGGCTTTCCTGGGTGCTGGCTTCACCATCAAGCCCGCGAATGAAGACTATATCGGCGTGCTCCGGGCCATGGATCCGAAAACTGGTGAGGAAGTCTGGCGCTACGAGAACCCGGCCCCTCTTTGGGGTGGCGTAATGACCACTGCGGGAGACCTGGTGTTCACAGGAACCCCGGAAGGCTACCTGAAAGCCTTTGATGCGAAGACCGGCGAAGAACTCTACAAGTTCAATACCGGTTCAGGCGTGGTTGGTACACCGGTCACCTGGACCATGGATGGCGAACAGTACGTGTCTGTCCTCTCTGGCTGGGGTGGTGCTGTACCCCTTTGGGGCGGGGAAGTGGCCAAGGTGGTCAAGGATTTCAACCAGGGTGGTATGGTCTGGACGTTCAAGCTGCCGAAGGATCGTGTTGCCGCTAAATAAGCTGAGTTGAGTGTCTCTTCGGGCTGCCCGCGGGTGGCCCTTTTTTTATCTTTGCGATTGCTGGCACCCCGGCATCTACTACCAAGGTACCAGTGGTTCCCCTCCAACGAATCATTCACGAATCAGCGTGTGGCGACTACATTGAATACGTAAACGCGAAAGGCCGCGTTGCCAAGCGACAAACACAACAAAGAGGTCAACCTCATGATCTACGCACAACCCGGTAAGGAAGGCTCCGTTGTTTCATTTAAATCCCGCTATGGAAATTACATCGGTGGTGAATTTGTAGCTCCGGTTAAAGGTCAGTACTTTGAGAACATCACCCCTGTCACCGGCGAAGTTTTCTGCGAAGTGGCTCGTTCTGGCGCCGAAGATATTGAGCTGGCTTTGGATGCTGCGCACAAGGCGGCGCCAGCTTGGGGCAGGACCTCACCCACTGAACGTTCCAATATTCTGCTGAAAATCGCTGACCGTATTGAAGCCAACCTTGAAGCCCTCGCGGTTGCAGAAACCTGGGATAACGGTAAAGCGATTCGTGAAACTCTGAATGCCGATATTCCTCTGGCCGCGGACCACTTCCGTTACTTCGCCGGCTGTCTGCGGGCTCAGGAAGGCCACATGGGGGAGATCGACCACAACACCGTGGCTTATCATTTCCACGAGCCGTTGGGTGTGGTTGGACAGATCATTCCCTGGAACTTCCCGCTGCTGATGGCCGCCTGGAAACTGGGTCCGTGCCTGGCTGCAGGTAACTGCACGGTGCTGAAGCCAGCTGAGCAAACGCCAGCCAGCATTCTGGTACTGATGGAAATTATTGGTGATTTGTTGCCACCAGGCGTGATCAACATTGTAAATGGCTACGGCATCGAAGCCGGCCAGGCGCTGGCCACCAGTAAGCGTATTGCCAAGATCGCCTTTACCGGGTCGACCCCAGTGGGCTCCCATATTCTTAAGTGCGCGGCGGAAAACATCATTCCTTCGACCGTTGAATTGGGCGGCAAGTCCCCGAACATTTACTTCTCCGACGTAATGAAAGCGGAGCCGGAATTTGTCGACAAATGTGTCGAAGGTCTGGTGTTGGCATTCTTCAACCAGGGTGAAATTTGCACCTGTCCGTCCCGTGCCCTGGTTCAGGAAGACATGTTCGAAGAGTTTATGCAAAAAGTGGTTGAGCGCACCAAGTCCATCAAACGCGGAAACCCATTGGATACCGAGGTCCAAGTGGGCGCTCAGGCTTCCAAAGAACAGTTCGACAAAATCATGTCGTACATGGAAATTGGTCGTCAGGAAGGTGCAGTGGTACTTACCGGTGGTGACCGGGAGCATCTTGAAGGCGAGTTCAATAACGGCTTCTACATTCAGCCGACGCTGTTCAAGGGCGATAACAAGATGCGCGTTTTCCAAGAGGAAATCTTCGGGCCGGTGGTGGGTGTCACCACCTTCAAAACCGAGGAAGAAGCGCTGGCAATCGCCAACGATACCGAGTTCGGCCTGGGTGCCGGCGTCTGGACTCGCGATACCAACCTGGCTTATCGGATGGGGCGTAATATTCAGGCCGGTCGGGTATGGATGAACTGTTACCACGCGTATCCGGCTCATGCAGCCTTCGGTGGTTACAAGAAATCCGGTATCGGCCGTGAAACCCATAAGATGGCGCTGGAGCACTATCAGCAGACCAAGTGCATGTTGACCAGCTACGACGCTAATCCTCTTGGATTTTTCTGATCTGTAAACGGCAGTAAGGGGTCGGTTCGTACCGGTCCCGTTTTTGTGTGACCGCACAGGGATTGTGCTTTTGTTAAACCCGGCACCTGCCGGGGCGCTCTTCCGAGCGCGGGAATAGATTTGCCTCTCTTTTTGGCCCGATCCCAGGGCCTTTTTTATTTGATTTAATAGACGATCGGTCGTATTCTTTTGCTAATTAATTAGACGGTCGGTCTAAAATATAGGAGTGGATGTGGATACGTTTCCAGTCAAGCGCAAAAGAGGGCGGCCCCCTAAAAGTCAGAGCGCCGGTTATCAGGACACCCGGCAGGCTTTGATTGGGGTTGGGCTGGCAGCGTTAACAGAGAAGGGTTATTCCTACACAGGGCTTGATGAAATTTTGCGCCAGGCCAAGGTGCCTAAAGGCTCTTTCTACCATTACTTCG
This sequence comes from Marinobacter sp. MDS2, assembly GCF_030718085.1. Classification (NCBI taxonomy): domain Bacteria; kingdom Pseudomonadati; phylum Pseudomonadota; class Gammaproteobacteria; order Pseudomonadales; family Marinobacteraceae; genus Marinobacter; species Marinobacter sp. MDS2. The sequence continues at coordinate 1,360,534 of NZ_JAVAJF010000001.1, read as the reverse complement.
ACAACAAAGAAGCTTTCGGTAAAGCGCTGATTGAGGCCTACGGCCTGTTTTTCGCCAACAAGCTGGAACGTTCGTTAGCGGACAGTTCCCAGACACCGCTTGCCAGAATTCAGGGTTTTGTGGAAGACGCCAAGCTTGGCATGGAAAAGTTCGATTACAGGCGCGGTTGCCTGATCGGAAATATGGGGCAGGAAATGGCTGCGCTGCCGGAGAGTTTTCGCGGCCTGCTAAGTGATGTATTCCGAGATTGGGAAGCCCGGATAGCCCGGGTACTTGAAGAAGCCCGACAGGCGGGGGAGGCTCCCCAGCACTTGGTGCCGGAGCAGATGGCACAGTTTTTCTGGATTGGTTGGGAGGGCGCGGTATTGCGCGCCAAGCTCGAGCAGTCCTCGCAACCTCTGGAGCAATTTGCCAGCGGCTTTATGGCGTTGGTGCGTGGTTGCTGATCAAGCAGCCTGATTCAAATCACAAAACAGAATCGTTGGAGGCAATATGTTCAAAGGTATTTTGATGGAAGGCAGCCGGGGCGACCAGCAAGTGTCCCTAAAATCCATTGACGAGGCTTGGTTGCCGGAAGGTGATGTCTCCGTCGATGTCGCCTACAGCACGCTGAACTACAAGGATGCATTGGCGATTACTGGCACTGCTCCGATTGCGAAATCCTACCCGATGGTTCCGGGCATTGATTTGGCCGGTGTGGTCACTGAATCATCCAACCCGGAGTTTAAAGCCGGTGATGAAGTCGTGCTCAACGGCTGGGGTGTCGGTGAAAAACATTGGGGTGGCCTTGCTCAGAAAGCGCGCTTGTCAGGTGATTGGCTGATTCCGCTACCAGCATCGTTTACAACGCGCCAGGCCATGGCCATCGGCACCGCAGGGTATACCGCGATGTTGTGCGTGTTGGCGTTGGAAAAACACGGCGTCACACCGGATTCCGGCGACATCTTAGTCACTGGCGCAACCGGCGGCGTCGGCAGTGTTGCCGTCGCGATTCTGGCCAAGTTAGGCTATTCGGTGACGGCGGTAACAGGTAAGCTAGAAGAGGAAAGTTATCTCAGATCTCTTGGCGCCAAACAGATTCTGGATCGAGCGGAATTGAGCGAGCCGGGTAAGCCTTTGGCCCGGGAAACCTGGGCGGGTGCAATTGATGTTGCTGGGGGTCATGTTCTGGCCAGCGTGTGCGCTGGTATGAAGTATCGAGGCGTTGTCGCGGCTTGTGGGCTGGCTGCGGGCATGGACTTCCCTGCGACGGTCGCGCCTTTTATTCTCCGGAGCGTTACCTTGTGCGGTGTCGACAGTGTCATGGCACCCAAAAAGGACCGCCTAGAGGCTTGGGAGCGGCTGGCGCAAGACCTTTCCCCGGAACTGCTGGACAGCATGATCACCGAAGTGCCATTTGATGAGGCCATCGAGGCCGCGAGCCAGTTTATGGACGGAACCATTCGTGGGCGCATCGTGATCCCCGTAGCCGAATAGCCCCCGGCAGCGCGTTTCAATGCGCTGCTGAGGTCTGATGTGGTGTAGCATCCGTGGCCAGAATCCTTGCCTGTTTTTGCTGTTGTTTGTTGCGAACAATGGCATCCACGCACTGGTTCTGGTCACGTAATATCACCACGCATTCCAAGCACTGAATACACTCGTCGTAATCCACACGACCATCTTTTCGGATGGCATTGATGCCACACTCGTTCTTGCAGTGCTGGCAGGGTTGCCCGCATCGTTTGACCCGATCCAGCCAGCTGAACAGACGGAAGCGCCCCAGTACAGCAAGCCCGGCGCCTAGCGGGCACAGGTATCGGCAGTAGAATTTGTGCACAAACATGCCGATGACCAGCAGAATGGCGGCGTACGCTACGAAGGGCCAATACCGTACAAAGTGCAGGGTAATGCTGGTTTTGAACGGCTCGACCTCGGCCAACTGTTCTGCAAGTGTTAATGAATAGAACGCGGTACCGACCAGCGTCAGCAGAATTGGGTATTTCAGCAGGATAAGTCGGCGATGCCAGTGTTCCGGAATTTTAACCTGACGCAAACCGAGTTTTTGTCCGAGCCAGGAGGCCATTTCTTGCAGGGCCCCGAAGGGGCATAGCCAACCGCAAAATAAACCGCGTCCCCAGATAAACAGAGTGGCGAAGGTGTAAATCCAGAGAATGAAAATGACCGGGTCCAGCAGGAACACGTTCAGGGAAAAACCGTCCCACAGCGCCAGGAACAGAGTGTAAATGTTCACCACAGACAGCTGGCCTTGGGCGTAAAAGCCAATAAAGAACACCGTGAAGAACAGGAATCCCCAGCGGAACCGTTGCACCAGTTTCGGGTGGCGGGTCAGGGTTTTCTGGCGGGCAAAAAATACCGTGAGTATCGACAAAGCGGCCACCAACAAAGCGATTTGCCACCCGCGTTCTTTCCAAAGACCCACCCAAACCGGCTCGCGATTTTGGCGCGGATCCGCTTGCACCTCCACCGTTTCAAATAGCTCATCGGCAAACGCAACGGGCATGGTGAAACGGGCGTTATCAGTGATCAGGTGATTGCGTGGCAGAGATACGTCCAGGTGAAAGCTGGCCTCGGCGCCGGGGTTGAAACCGGCGTTTCCGCCCACTCGAAACAGATTCATCGCGTCCATGACGGGGGCTCCGGGTGCGGCAAGAGTTTGCCCGGTTTCCAGCCAGTTCAGATCCCGTAGCTCGATGGCCAGCTGGCCCTGATTCAACCCCGTCCGGCTGGGAGTGCTGCCGGGGACAAAGTCCGGGCTCACATGCTGGAAAACCCCTCGAGACATAAGCAACATTACCTTGCCTTGGTCATTCAGGCGCTCAAGGAATGACGCGTAGGCCTGATCGCCCAGCAGGTTGCGACCCACCATTGGTGAGTTCATGTAGGCATAATAGAGTTCGGTAAAAGGTTCGCCGGGCTCCGGTTCGAGATCCATGGGGTAGTCCGACAATGGGCGCTCGAGAGTTGCTTCGACCTCGTGCGAAGAAATGGCGACTTTGTTGATGTAACCCCGTTCCAGCATCTGCTGCCAATTCAGTGGCTCATAGAAATCTTGCCGGGCTTGTGTGGGGGCTGCTTGGGTAAAGCCTTCGAGCTTGTTTCGAGCGACCTGAAGCGCCGAGGAAAGAATGGTGTCGCTGATAATCAGCACGGAAACAGTCGCTTTGCTGACCCCGTCGAAGTACACCTGATCGCCGGTGTTGCTGCGCGCCGAGCGACTGGAAGCCTGCACGATGATCTGTTCGGTCAGAGCGCTGCCTTCGTATTGGTTCACAAACTCGGTCAGTGGCGCTTCGCCCAGGCCGTGTAGGAAGACCGGCTCGTGATGGTGCAGAACTTTCACCCCGGTGAAGCGGCCTTTGGTGTCCAGTCCGATCATCATGGTGATCGGCTTTCCGGCAAAGCCCTGAAGTTTGGTGAAGTCTGTGGAGACGTAGGCGTAGCCCAACAGCTCCTGTAATTGGTACACCGGGTAAACGGGAAAGTCCGGCAGCTTGTCTTCAATGACGGTTGCTGAAGGAAACAGCGCCTGTATAACCTCTTTGGTTTCCCGAGGTACCTCCGCGGTATGCCCTGATAAAGGGAATGCCATCAAGATGATGAGCAGCAAGCGCCCGGCCATAAGACTTCTCCTGACATTATTATTGTATCTGTCTCATGTTAGGTGCCTGAGGGGGAGTCTCAATTGAACCAGCGGGCCAAAGCGCTGCTACTTTAAGGCGGTCTAAAACAGTTCCAAAGTACCATATGGATAGTGGTCCTCTGTCATTAGCATGAAATCGTACCCTTCGGCTTTCCAAGGGTGTGGATACATACATGCAACGCACTAATAATCATGACAAGAGGTGATCATCATGTGGACCAAACCAGCTTATGAAGACCTGCGCATCGGTTTCGAAGTCACCATGTACTTTGCTAACCGCTGAGTAACAGATGGCCAGCCTTTGGCTGGCTGTTTGATCCCGGCTCAGGAGGTTTTGTATGCACATTCGTATTCTGGGCTCTGGAGCGGGCGGCGGGTTTCCTCAGTGGAACTGTAATTGTTCTAACTGTTCCGGGTTCCGTGACGGCAGCCTCAATGCCAGTGCCCGCACCCAATCATCCATAGCCATCAGTGACGATGGTGAACACTGGATTCTGTTTAACGCCTCACCTGATATTCGAGCGCAGTTAGCCGATTTTCCAGCCATGCAGCCGGCCCGAGCTCTACGCGATACCGGTATTTCTGCCATCGTGTTGATGGACAGCCAGGTCGACCACACCACCGGCTTGTTATCTCTGCGTGAGGGACTGCCCCTCGATGTATGGTGCACGCCGCAGGTTCGTGATGATCTGAGCAGCGGTTTTCCGTTGTTCGAGATGCTTAAGCATTGGAACGGCGGGCTCAACTGGTGTGAAGTCCATGCTTCGGAACAAGATCCTTTCACTATTCCTTGCGCACCCTCACTGGAGCTGACGGCAATTCCGTTGCTCAGTAATGCGCCGCCATACTCGCCTCGCCGTGATAACCCGCACCCGGGCGACAACATTGGCCTTTTCATTCGGGATCGTGTTGCGAATAAATCTCTGCTCTACGCACCGGGCCTTGGTCAGCCGGACGAACGCATCCGGGCATGGATGCAGCAAGCCGATGTTTTATTGGTAGACGGAACCGTCTGGCACGACGATGAGATGATTCGTCAGGAAGTCGGTACCCGAACCGGCCAGCAAATGGGGCATCTGGCTCAAGCGGGCGAAGGCGGCATGATCGAATTGCTCGACAGTCTGCCCGCCAGCCGCAAGATTCTTATTCACATCAACAACACCAATCCGATCCTGAACGAAGACTCACCGGAGCGTGCTGAATTAGCGGCGCACGGCATCGAAGTGTCGTGGGACGGTATGCAGATTGAGTTGTGAGGCCTGCTATGAACGCGAAAGTCAGCACCGTCCTGAATCGAGAAAGTTTTGAAAAAGCGTTGCGGGCGAAAGGCGCTTTTTACCACATTCATCACCCTCTCCATCGCGCCATGTACAGCGGTGCCTGCACACCGGAGCAAATTCGAGGCTGGGTGGCTAACCGTTATTACTATCAGATCAACATTCCCCAAAAAGATGCAGCCATCATGGCCAACTGCCCGGATGCAGCGGTACGACGGTTGTGGATGCAGAGGATTCTGGACCATGACGGTGACGAGGATTCGGCCGGTGGTATTGAGGCTTGGTTACAGCTGGCTGAAGCCACAGGACTGACGCGGGAAGAGGTGATTGACCAGCGACACGTGTTGCCGGGGGTGCGGTTTGCCGTGGATGCGTACCTTAACTTTGCTCGCCGCGCGACCTGGCAGGAAGCGGCCTGTTCGTCATTAACCGAATTGTTTGCGCCGGAGATTCACCAGTCCCGGTTAGACAGTTGGCCAGCCCACTATCCGTGGATTGAAGAGGGCGGCTATCGCTATTTCCGTAAGCGTTTATCCGAGGCGCGGCGAGATGTGGAACATGGCTTGAGTATTACCCTGGATCACTTCGTGACGGAGGCTCAGCAGCAGCGGGCGTTCGAGATATTGCAGTTCAAGCTCGATATTCTCTGGGCCATGCTGGATGCCATGTCTATGGCCTATGTCCATAAGACGCCGCCCTATCACACCGTGACGGATAAGCAGGTCTGGCATCGTGGCGTGTAAGGAGGTTTTTATGGCTGACATCCCGAACTTGAGAAGAGGCTTTCGCTTTCAGTGGGAACCGGCTCAACAAAGTCATGTGCTGTTGTATCCCGAAGGCATGGTTAAATTGAATGCCAGCGCTAGTGCCATTCTGGCGGAAGTCGATGGTGTGCAGTCTAAGCAAGACATAGTCGCGGCGCTTGAAGAGAAGTTTCCCGAGGCGGGTTCTCTGACAGGTGATGTCGAACAGTTTTTGGCTGACGCCGCGAACCAACATTGGATTGAATGGTTATGAGCTGCTCTGATGCGACTGCCGGGCCGCCATTATGGTTGCTGGCGGAACTCACTTATCGTTGTCCCCTCCAGTGTCCCTACTGCTCCAACCCGCTGGATTACGCCGACCGTGAGCAAGAACTCTCGACCGAACAGTGGCTGGACGTGCTTCGGCAGGGGCGCGCCATGGGCGCAGCCCAGCTGGGCTTTTCCGGCGGTGAGCCATTGGTGCGCCAAGACCTGCCCGAGCTGATCGCCGGTGCCCGGGAATTGGGTTATTACACCAATTTGATCACTTCGGGTTTAGGGCTCACAAAAGCCAAGGTTCAGGCCTTTGCTGAGGCGGGGCTTGATCATATTCAGGTCAGTTTTCAGGCCTCAGACCCGGAACTGAACAATGCAGTGGCGGGCTCCAAAAAGGCATTTGAACAGAAGTTGGCCATGGCCCGGGCGGTGAAAGAAGCGGGCTATCCGATGGTGCTCAATTTCGTCATCCATCGGCACAACATCCATCAGATGGCGGATATTCTCACGCTGTGTGAAAGTCTCGGGGCGGATTATGTCGAGTTGGCGACCTGCCAATACTATGGCTGGGCGTTCGCCAATCGTGAAGGCTTGATGCCCTCTCGAGGTCAGTTAGAGACCGCCGAGGCAACGGTGAATCGCTTCCGGGACGATCTACGGAAACGAGACCATCCCATGAAAGTGATTTTCGTGACACCGGATTATTACGAAGAGCGCCCTAAGGCCTGCATGAACGGTTGGGGCAGTTTGTTCCTGACCGTAGCACCCGACGGGACGGCCTTGCCGTGCCACAGTGCTCGGTTACTTCCCATCGAATTTCCGAACGTACAGTCGATGTCGCTCGAAGAAATCTGGTACCAAAGCCCCGGCTTTAACCATTACCGGGGCGACAGCTGGATGCCGGAACCTTGCCGCTCCTGTGATGAAAAAGACAAAGATTTTGGCGGCTGCCGCTGTCAGGCTTACCTGCTGACCGGGGATGCCGATAATGCGGACCCGGTGTGCGCAAAGTCGCCTCATCACGACCGAATTCTGGCTGCCCGGACGGCCGCCGAGCATGCCACGGCCGGGCTGGACGACCTGGTTTATCGCAACACCAAGAACTCCCGTGTCTTTTTCCGAAAGTAACCTGATTTCAGCCCGTGAAGCCTGTGCGGGGGCGCGACAGTATGCCGAGTTGCGGGTCAGTGGGGGCGCGCTGTTCTGGTTGGCGACAGAGCCCGAGGACGGTTTTGTCAGTCTTTGGCGATATGACGGTCAACGATCAGAACGCCTGAATACGGGGAACAGTATCCGCAGCCGGCTGAACGGCTACGGTGGCGGCGCTTATGCAGTCACGCCGGAATTCGTGTGTTGGGTGTCGGAGGATCAATGCCTCTGGAGCATGAATCTGGAGAGCCGCCAACGGCAGCTTTTGGTCAGGGACCCAGATTCTACATGGGGCGGGCTCACGCCCGATCCGCTCCGGCCGCGTTGGATAGCTGTTCGAGAGAAACGGGGAGAGCAAGATCTGGTCGCCGTTGATTTTTTGGGCCGTCTGACGGTCCTGGATGATCAATTCGACTTCTACGGGGCTCCAGCCATCTGTCCGGATGGGCAGCAGATAGCATGGACTGGGTGGTTTTCTCCCCATATGCCATGGGATCAATCGTGGGTCTGTCTCGCTGAGTTGGGGAGCTCCGGTCAGCCGGTCAATATTGCCAAAGCAGAGCCGCCCGGAGGGGGCAGTGTGCAGCAACCGCAATTTGCGGCACAAAATCTGTGGGTTGTCTCGGACCATCTTGGTTGGTGGCAGCCATATCGGGTGGTCCGGCAGGGCGGAAAGCTGCATTGGTTACCCGCACTTTCTTCCAGCACGGACCACGCGAATGCGCCATGGCAGCTGGCAGAAAGACACGCTTGCCCTCTGCCGGGTGGGGGTTGGGCTCGGGTCCGCTATCACCGGGGCATGGGTGAGCTATGGCTGGAACAGAAAGGCGAGATCAGGCAAGTTGCCAGTGCTTACACCGATTTTCGCGATCTCGTCGTCAGCGGTGATGATCTCTACTGTGTTGCGCGCAGGCCAGATCTGAGCGACACGATTTTGCGACTGAATCTTTTGGCCGGACAGCAAGCTCAGCCATTGTTCAGTGCTCCTGCTCCACTGGCGGGCAGAAGCTGTGTATGGCCAGACAACATCGTGCTGCCACCTGGAGGCGAGCATATCCATGCGTTGCAAGGGTTTTTGTACCTGCCTGAGCAGCCTGTGGGAAAACCGCCGCTCATCCTGATCGCCCACGGCGGGCCAACGTCGGCAGCCTACGCAACGTTCAATCCCCAGGCGCAGTTCTGGTGTCAGCGGGGGTTTGCGGTTGCGGAAGTAAATTATACCGGCAGCACCGGGTTTGGTCGCGAGTTCCGGCAGGCGCTGGCGGGCCAATGGGGCGAGACCGATGTCGGCGATATGTTCAGGATGAAAGCTGCGCTCAGCGACGCTGGTTTGGTTGATCCCAACAGGGTGTTTGTTCAGGGCAGAAGCTCGGGGGGCTATACCGCGCTTATGTCGGCTATCCAGCCTGAGCAGCGCCTGAGTGGGCTGGCAAGTTTATACGGTGTTACCGACCCGCTAACGTTGAAAGCCGCCACTCATCGCTTTGAGTCCGGTTATCTGGATTGGCTTTTAGGTGAACCTGGGCCAAAAGGGCATCGATGGCAAACTCGTACACCGGCGCGACTAGCCAGGCAGATTGCTTGCCCGTCGTTGTTCTTTCAAGGTGGGCGTGACCGCGTTGTTGTTCCAGAGCAGACGCTCTCGATGGTTAAGGCCCTTAAAGAGACTGGCCAGCAAGCAGAGCTTGTTTGGTTCGATGAAGAGGAGCACGGATTCCGCACCTTGGAGAGCCAAGTCAAAGTACTTGACACGCTTTGGCGGTTCTATTCAAGCTTGGCGAGACGGAGACGTTAGCCAAAAGCCCGGTGTCGCTCCCTGAAACATGGGGTAGTATGTCAGCAATACCTATAACAACAACCGAGTTGATAAGGCCGCCATGAGTCATGACATTTCATCCCTGCGCAAGTTTGTTTCGCCAGAAATCGTATTTGGGGCCGGCTCCAGACGGTCGGTTGCGAACTTCGCCGCAAACTTTGGCGCGCGGCATGTCTTTTTGGTGTCTGATCCGGGTGTAAAAGCCGCGGGTTGGGTACGCGAGATAGAGCTGTTGTTGGCCGAGTCGGGGCTTGAAAGTACGACGTTTACAGCAATCTCACCCAACCCGAAGGTAGATGAGGTGATGGCCGGGGCGGAGCAGTACCTGGCCAACCAGTGCGACGTAATTGTTGCCATTGGTGGTGGTAGTCCCATGGATTGCGCCAAGGGCATTGGCATTGTTGCAACTCACGGGCGCAGTATTCTCGAGTTTGAAGGTGTGGATACCATTACCAATCCGCCGCCGCCTCTGATCTTGATACCTACCACGGCCGGGACCTCGGCCGATGTTTCCCAGTTCGCGATCATTTCGGATCCAGATCGCCGCTTCAAATTCTCCATCATCAGTAAAGCGGTGGTTCCGGATGTTTCCCTGATCGATCCCGAGGTGACGGAAACCATGGGGTCGTATCTTACCGCTTGCACGGGCGTAGATGCTTTGGTTCACGCGATTGAAGCCTTCGTTTCTACCGGGAGTGGGCCGCTCACCGATACGCATGCGTTGGAAGCCATCCGCTTGATTAACCGCAACTTAGAGCCTTTGGTGGCAAACCCGTCTGATCCGGTGCTTAGGGAACAAATCATGCTTGCGTCCATGCAGGCGGGGCTTGCGTTCTCGAACGCTATCCTTGGCGCGGTGCACGCCATGTCCCATAGTTTGGGCGGATTTCTCGACCTGCCCCACGGGTTGTGTAATGCGCTTCTGCTCGAACACGTCGTCGCTTATAACTTCGCCTCGGCGGAGGATCGCTTTCGGCGAGTGGCCGAGGCGATGGATATTGATACCCGGGGTATGTCTAATGCGCTGGTCAAAAAACGCTTGATGTCGCGAATCATCTCACTTAAGAAAACACTCGGGTTGGAAGCGCGTTTGAATGAGTTAGGCGTGAGCGTGTCTGACATTCCTTACCTCTCTGGCTATGCCTTGAAGGATCCCTGCATACTGACTAACCCTCGAAAGTCGTCGCTGAGGGACGTTCAGGTGGTTTATGAAGAAGCCCTCTGATTCCGTTCCAAGCGAATACGGCATAGGCGATCTGTTAGGGCTGGGCCGACAATCCGTACGGAAAAATTATTACCCGGCACTTCAGCAACGAATTGACGAACTCGAACAGGAGCGCAATCGGTATAAATGGCTGTTCGAGAATGCGCTTCATGGGATATTCCAAGCTAATCTTCGAGGCGGTTTTGTGGCCTGTAACCCGGCGATGGCCCGCATTTGCGGTTATGACAGCGCAGAGCAATTACAAGACAGCATTGTGCGATTGCGAGAGCAGCTTTTTTTTAGCGCAGCAGATTTCGACGCGCTTCGCCAAGAGTTGCTGGATCGTGGAAGCCTGAATGCACGGGAAACCCGGTTTCGGCGCGCGGACCAATCTCCGGTGGATGTCGCCATCACCATGCTGAGGAGGCCGGATCTGGGCCCCGAAGTTGTCGAAACCTTCGTCGCCGATATTTCTGAGCGAGTTCACGCGCGTCACAAGCTGGAACAGTTAAATGCAGAGCTGGAACACCGGGTTCTGGAACGCACCGACGCCCTTCACAACGCCAACGTTGATTTGCGGTATCAGATTGAAGAGCGCGAAAAAATTGAGCGGGAACTGGTGCTAGCCAAGGACGCTGCGGAAGAGGCAAATCGTAGCAAAGATAAATATCTGGCGGCGGCCAGCCACGACCTGCTGCAGCCTTTGAATGCCGCGCGTTTGATGGTGTCAGCGCTTCAGGAAAGCTCCTTGCCGGAGAAAGAAGACCGTATGGTCCGGCAAGCCCATCGAGCGCTGGAAGGCGCTGAAGAGCTGCTGGCGGATCTCCTCGATATTTCTAAATTGGACCAACACGCAATGAAACCGGACCTCATTCATCTCGATATAAACGAGCTGGTGCGGGATCTGGGGGAAGAGTTTGCCGCCGTGGCCGCCAACGCGAATCTGGCATTTCGTATCCGAAGTACCTCTGCTGTCGTTCGCACCGATCAGCGCATGCTGGCCCGTGTTGTTCGGAACCTTTTGAGCAACGCGTTTCGCTATACGCAACAAGGCGGCGTTTTGCTGGCGGTGAGAGTGCTGGGTGAGAGTGTGCGGCTGGAAGTCTGGGACACAGGTGTGGGAATCGCGCCCGAGAAACTCCGGGATATTTTTGCCGAGTTCCATCAGGTGCTGCCGAAAGGTGCTGGCGGGCGCCAAGGCGCGGGGTTGGGCCTGGCCATCGTGGAGCGGATGGTAGGTGTATTGGGGTGTCGAATTGACGTGGCGTCAAAGTTGGGCCGGGGATCCCGGTTCACGCTGACGCTGCCGAGAACCCCAGCCGCCCGGTTTGAAAAAGTTCCGCCGCGCGCGGCTGCCTCCGGGTTGCGAGAAGGCTTTGACGGCGCTTTGGTACTGGTCATTGATAACGAACCTTCGGTGCTCGAAAGTATGCAGATGCTGTTGGAACGCTGGGGGTGTGAGGTCATGCCTGTTCTCAGTCGCGAAGAAGCTCTGGTGGAACTTGCGCGAACCGGACAACGCCCGAAAGCCATTCTCGCAGACTACCATCTGGACGATGAACAGACGGGATTTGACGCCATTCATCAAGTGCGAAAGTACCTGGGGGAAGATGTCCCCGGCGCAATCATAACGGCAGACCGAAGCGATGAGGTCCGTGCTTTATTGCGAGCACAGTATCTGCCTGTGCTGAATAAACCAGTCAAACCTAATCGGTTGAGGGCGTTGTTAACCAGTTTCGTCACATCGTCATCCACTTGAAGGGGCTGTTCTTTTTTCTGGCCGAGGGCAACCGTTCCGGGGCGGTATAGCGACTACACTGATAGAAGGCATCTTTTGTAGGAGCGGCTTATGACAACGGAGAACGGCAGTCTAACCAACCACGAAGTCACCGTCTGCCTCGCAGGTGGCGCCGTGCTAGGCCCATACAACGCCACCTGGAGCCAGAATGAAGGTGGTGACGTGCGGGAGCTGGTGCGTGAATACGATGCGTTTCTGCAAGGGGAGAAACAGCGGCGATTCAAATTTCATCTGCACGATACTTACACCTTGACGGTGCACACCTTGATCCTCAACTTTGAGCAAGTCACCGGTATTTGCGACCATGTCCGCTTAAAGTCACCGGCCCGTGGCGGCTAGGTGTTGGCTGATGTGCCGTTCCGGTTGGAGCTGGCAATAAGAGGGAGGGTGTAATGAGCGATTACCGAGTGGAAAAGGACAGTCTGGGAGAAGTGATGGTTCCCGCGAAGGCGCTTTGGGGAGCACAGACCCAGCGGGCCATTGATAACTTTCCCGTGAGCGGCCAGCCCATGCCGGCCAGCTTTATCAAGGCCATGGCTCAGGTAAAGCGTGCGGCCGCCCAGGCCAATGCGTCATTGGGACTGCTGGACGGCCCGCGCCGGGATGCCATTGCCGATGCCTGCGAGAAACTGATTCTGGGCGAGTACGCCGATCAGTTTCCGATTGACCGGTACCAGACAGGTTCCGGCACCAGTACCAACATGAATTTGAACGAGGTCATCGCTTCGATTGCCGCCAAGCAGGGGCATGAGATTCATCCGAACGATCACGTCAATATGAGCCAGAGCTCCAACGATGTGATACCAACCGCTATTCATGTGAGCTCGCTGCTGGCGGTCAAAGGCCAGTTGCTGCCTGCGCTGTCACACCTTCAGGGGGTGATTTACCAGCGCGAGGCGGAATTCAGCAAGCAAGTGAAAACCGGCAGAACCCATCTGATGGATGCCATGCCGGTGACGCTTGGGCAGGAATTGAGAGCCTGGCGTGAACAGCTAGCCGCCGCTGAAAAGCGCTTGGAATTAGTGCTGGATGAATTGGCGTATTTGCCCCAAGGCGGAACAGCGGTGGGAACCGGCGTAAATGCCGCTTCGGAGTTTGCCAAGCAGTTCGTCAAATTTCTGAAAACGAACACCGGTTTTTCGTTCAAGTCGCTTGAGCATAAGTTTGTGGGCCAGAGTGCCATCGATGCACCGGTGGCGCTGTCGGCTCAGCTTCGGGGTGTGGCGGTGGTGCTCACGAAGATCGCAAATGATCTGCGGTGGATGAACAGTGGCCCCATTCATGGCCTCGCGGAAATCAGTCTGCCGGCGTTGCAACCGGGCAGCAGCATCATGCCCGGCAAGGTGAATCCGGTTATTCCGGAATCCGTTGCCATGGCTTCGGCTCAGGTGATGGGCCTGGACGCCGCGGTGGCCATTGCCGGCCAGTCCGGGAATTTCCAGCTCAATGTGATGTTGCCGCTGGTGGCAGGGAACTTGTTGGACATGATCCAGCTGATGACCGGGGCCGCGGAAATTCTGGCGGACAAATCGATCCGTGGTTTTACCGTAAATGCTGAGCATCTGGACGACGGAGTGAGCCGAAATCCGGTATTGGTGACCGCGCTCAATCCCGAGATTGGCTATGCCTTGGCCTCCGAAATTGCCAAGGAGGCCTACAGTAGCGGCCGCCCGGTGATCGACGTGGCAGAAGAGCGGAGTGGGTTGAGCCGTGCCCGGCTTGAAGAATTGATGGACCCACTGAAACTGACCCGTGGAGGTCTAGCCTAAGCAGACATGGCCGGAGGTGAGTTCTTGTTGTTATCGCTGGAGCTCTTCGTGTTGTTGGTTTTGGCCAACGGTGTTCCGGTGGTTTTGGCCCGGCTGCTGCCAAATAGAACGGACTGGCCGGTGGATGCCGGCCTGACGTGGTCAGATGGCCGGCCACTGCTCGGGCCGAGCAAAACCTGGCGAGGCCTTGTCTCTGGCACGGCAGCGTGCGCGTTGTTTGCACTCTGGTTGGATCTGGGCTGGCTGTTTGGTGCGCTGTTTGGTGCATTGTCTTTGTTCGGGGATCTGCTCAGCAGCTTCGTGAAACGGCGGATGGGTATGGATTCCAGTGCCCGGGCTGTCTGGCTAGACCAGCTCCCGGAGGCCGCGTTACCAATGCTCATGGCCTGGTTCTGGTTTCCGCTGCCGTTTTGGGAAATCGCAGCGATCGCGGTACTTTTCGCCTTGTCCAATATGCTGTTCTCACCTCTGCTCTACCGCTTGGGTATCCGCAAGCAGCCACACTAAGATCTAGCCCGGCCCTCGTGTCAGGGTATGCAGTGTGATCTCCGGCGGGCAATTCAGTCGAACATTCAGGACCGATGTGCCGGAGCCCGGTGAGGTGTATCCCTGCATGCCATTAACGCGCCAGAAGCCCCGGCCCAGATGTCGGGGGCAGTCGGAATCCAGTGTGACCGGAATACCGCCGGGCAAACAGAGTTGGCCGCCGTGGGTGTGTCCGCACAGGAACAGGTCGTAGCCGGCATGGGCGGCCTCCCGCCAGACTTCGGGGGTGTGGCTGAGTAACAGGCTCACGCCACCGGCGGGAATGTCATCGCCGGCTTTGTGTAAGTTGTGGGCCTTGTAATAATGGGCGTCGTCAATTCCCGCCAGATACAGGGTATCTCCTGAGCGTTCCAGCGGCGTCATTTCGTTCAACAGCAATCGATAGCCGATGTCTTCCAGAGCAGGCACCATGCGCACACTGTCGTGGTTTCCCAGTACCGCGTAGGCATCGCCTTGGATGGCTTCGCGAAGGCTGGCCATGCCGTCCAGAGAAGCTTCTATGGGCCCCCAGGTGAGCTGGCGATAGTCACCGGTCAGTACGCAGATATCGTAATCCACTGATTGGATTTGCCGGATGACGGCTTGCAGGTTTTGTTCGTCCATATCCACGTGCAGGTCGGTCAGGTGCAGGATACGAAAGCCCTCGAACCCTGCTGGCAGGTTGTGAACAGTAAACGTGTTGGTGGCGGTTCTCAGTTTGCGACTGTTGGCCTGTGCCCGACCGAACAAACCGATAGCCTTGAGGCAAAAACGGATTAATCCCGGTGCGTTAGTGAGATTTTCCAGGTGGAACGAGCGTTTATCCCGACCCAGCAGAAGAGCTTCATACTCTTGTTCGATGCCCAAGCGCTGGCGGGCGTGCACCGGCCCCAACCGCAAACTTAGTCGGTAGAGTAGGAGCTCTTCCTGATTCTTGGGTTCGCGAACCTTCGCTGTCATGCTGATTCCCTGATGCCGAGTGGGACCTTATGCTGACCCCTGTTGTCATTATGGTTGGTCGCTGGGCATCTGCAACTGTCGCGATACAATGTTCATGTTTACTGACGACTTATATAGGGAACAATCGGGAGATGGAGAATGGCAGAAACGGTCTCGTCTGATTCGGCGTCGGGTTGGCAGATTTTCAGGATTTTTCTGCGCTTGGGGCTGACCTCGTTCGGCGGTCCGGCTGCGCATCTGGGTTTCTTTCACGACGAGTTTGTGACCCGGCGAAAATGGCTGTCTGCAGAGGCCTTTGGTGAAGTCGTGGCATTGTGCCAACTGTTGCCCGGGCCAGCGTCCAGCCAGGTAGGATTGTCCATCGGTTTACTGCGCGGGCGATACCAAGGTGCCTTGGCGGCCTGGTTGGGATTCACGCTGCCGTCAGCATTGCTGATGACGTTGTTTGCATTCGGGCTTACGTTCTGGCCAGAAGCCGGTTCCGGTGGCTGGGTGCACGGGTTGAAACTCTTTGTTGTTGCCGTGGTCGCGCAGGCTGTCTGGCAGATGGGGCGAGCACTCTGTCCCGATCAGCCACGACGGGTGATCGCACTGCTGGTGGCGAGTGCCTTGTTGTGGATTGGTACGGCCTGGGTGCAACTCTTGCTGTTAGCCTTGGCGGGGTTGGCCGGAGTGAGTTTGAGCCTGAGCTCAGGCAAGGCGGTCGAGCCGATGACGGTCGGGTTGCAGGTACGAAAGCCCTGGCTGTTTGCCGCGTTGTTTGCCTGCCTGTTGGTGCTTTCGTTTCTGCCGCTGGCCCCGGGCTCCCTAGCCTGGGTTGGGGCTGAACTGTACAAGGCCGGAGCGCTGGTGTTTGGTGGTGGTCATGTGGTCCTGCCTTGGCTGCAGGAAGGGTTTGTGGAAACCGGACAGATGACCGCAGATACCTTCCTGGCAGGTTACGGGGCGGCTCAGGCGGTGCCGGGCCCCTTGTTCACCTTCTCGGCGTTTCTGGGAGGGGTCGAAGCGGGTATGCCCGGTGCGGTGATTGCCGTAGTCGCCGTGTTTTTGCCCGGAACCCTTTTGGTGTTTGCCGGTCTGCCATTGTGGCGCTGGGTACGAGAGCATCCAAAAGCGCGAGCCGCGCTTTCAGGCGTTAACGCCGGCGTGGTTGGCCTGCTTTTGGCTGCGCTGTACGACCCGGTGTGGACCTCCGCGGTGCAAGGCTCGATGGATTTAGCCATTGCTCTGTTGCTTTGGTTGGCATTAGCCATCCTGCGCTGGCCCGTTTGGGGCCTCGCCCCGGTAAGTGCCATACTGGGTGTAGTCTTTTTTTGATGGAAGGATAAGATGATGAGCGAAGCATGCAACATCCCGGGGCTGAATGTGCCCCGTAGCCGGTTTCCGACGCCGGAGCGTGAACTACAGGAAAGCGAAGGCAGCGCTCATGTTGTTTTGGCCGGGGGCTGCTTCTGGTGTGTCGAGGCGGTGTTCCTTGCCATCGACGGCGTGACCCGGGTGGAATCCGGTTACGCAGGTGGTTCGGCGGAGACGGCCAATTACGAAGCCGTGTGCACCGGATCAACCGGTCATGCGGAAGTGATCGACGTGCATTACGACCCGGCGAAGGTCGGATTTGGTGAATTGTTGCGGGTGTTCTTTTCGGTGGCCCACGATCCTATGCAGCTGAACCGGCAAGGTAACGACGTGGGTACCCAATATCGGTCGGCGGTGTTCTATGAAACCGAAGAGCAGAAGGCGCTTACCGAAGCGTACATTCAGCAATTGAATGAGGCAGGGGTCTATTCCGGGCCGGTGGTAACCACCGTTGAACCCCTTGAGGCGTTCTATCCGGCAGAGGCTCACCACCAGAACTTTGCCGCCCGCAACCCGTGGCAGCCCTACATTATGGCCGTTGCTGCGCCGAAAATGGAAAAACTGGCCACTGCCTGGCCAGACCGACTTAAACCGGAATTCAGTCAGGATGACCCTGATCTCGCGTGAGGAGAACCCTATGAGTAAGTCTGCCGCAGGCTATGACGTAACGCCCCTGAGCAAAGCCGAGGTCGAAGAAAAGGCCGCCGGGCTGACCGCCGAAGAAAAACGGGTGCTGCTGGATCACGGCACCGAACACCCGTTTTGCGGTACCTTGCTGGATAACAAAAAAAACGGCGTGTACCACTGCCGCCTGTGTGATCTCCCGTTATTCGGCTCCGATGCCAAATTTGATTCAGGCACCGGCTGGCCGAGTTTCTTCCAGCCGTTCGATCCCGACCACCTTCGTTATATCGAAGACACCAGTCTGGGCATGACCCGCACGGAAATTCGATGTGCCCGCTGCGACAGCCATCAAGGGCATGTGTTTCCGGACGGCCCGCCGCCTACCGGGCAGCGATACTGCCTGAATTCCATTTCCATGGTGTTCCACGAAAACGAGTAATGGCCTTTTCGGCAGTGCTTCGGCGCTGCCGGCATTGCTTCTACCGGCGCTTTCCCCTGCATTAGCTAAGACCTTTGTGCGTTATCCCGCAAATTGCCGAGCCGATATAATAAGGCGCAGTTATCCGCTGTTTGCCTATGGGAAAGGTGTATCTGATGAATCGTCTGAATTTGAGTCCCCTAACCGAGTCAGCAACGTTGTTGCGCCGCATCGCGGTGGTATTGGGATCAGTGGGGTTGACCGCCATCTACTCGCTGTTGATCTTGCTGCGGGCTTTGTTCGGCAAACTGAACCGGCCGATTGTGGATAAGTATTGCCGGGAGTGGTCGGCAACCTTGCTGAAATTGGTTAGGGCCAGCCTCACCGTTCGGGGCGAAGTGCCGGATTTCAACGATGGCCGCCGTTACATCATCATGTGTACCCACGCCAGCCATTACGACATACCCATCAGTTTTGTATCGCTGCCGGGCTCGATTCGCATGTTGTCCAAGCAGGAACTGTCTCGGATTCCGTTGCTCGGGCAGGCCATGGCGGCGGCAGAGTTTCCTTGGATCAATCGTTCCAACCGTGCCGAGGCAGTTCGGGACCTGCAAAAAGCCAAAGCGATGATGGAGAGCGGCATTGTGCTTTGGGCGGCGCCCGAGGGCACCCGTTCTCCGGATGGCCAGCTGTTGCCTTTCAAAAAGGGGTGCTTTCATCTGGCATTCGACACCGAGGCCGTGATTGTGCCGGTTGCCATTCGGGGAGTGCACAAAGTGCTGCCGGCGCGCAGTCTTCAGATCAACCTGGGCCAACCGGTGGAGGTTCGGGTAGGTGCCACCATCGACACCTCCGGAAAGAGCAAAGATGAACTACCCGAGGTGATGGAGCAGGTGCGGGCGCGCATGCTGGAGTTGCTGGGCGATGGTGAGCCAGAGTAAGTCCCTGGCTCACCCTGAAGCCTGATCAGGCGGCCGCAACTACCGTGGAAAGCAGGTAGCCGGTGTAAGCCACGTAGACGGTCACCAGCAGAACGCCATCGACCCTTGAAATCAGCTTTCGCCAACCGGTAATGCCGAACCCCATCACCAGCAGTGCCACCGTTAAACCGAGCATGAGAGTCCAGTCTCGATACAGCACTTCGGGATCAACCGATAAGGGCTGAATGGTGGCGGCCAGACCCACGACGGCCAAGGTATTGAAAATGCCCGAGCCCAGAATGTTGCCGAGAATGAGGTCATGCTCGTTCTTTTTTACCGCGGCGATGGCGGACGCCAGTTCCGGGAGTGAGGTGCCAATGGCGACAATGGTCAGCCCGATCACCAGATCACTGATGCCCAGAGCCTGAGCGATGCTGACCGCGCCCCAGACCAGCATGCGGGAACTCACGACGAGCAGAATCAGCCCGATCACCAGCCAGATAATCGCGTTTTTCATCGGCATTGGATGGGTAATCAGGTCCGAGTCAACGCCTTCTGCAAGCGGGTCTTCTTTGCCTTGGTAGCCCTGATAGATTGACCAGCCCATGACCGCTGCGAACACCGCAAGCAAAACCCAGCCATCCAGTCGTGACAGCTCGCCGTCCAATAATTGGACACCTGCGATCAGCGTCAGCACCACCAGCAGGGGAAGTTCCTTGCGGATAACCTGAGAATGCACCGCAATGGGCGCAATGAGAGCGGTCAGGCCAACGATCAGGGCGATGTTGGTGATGTTGGAACCGTAGCCGTTACCGAGTGCCAGCCCGGGATTGCCATCGGAAGCGGCCATCGCCGACACTGCAAGCTCTGGAGCGGAGGTGCCAAAACCGATGATCACCATACCGATCAGCAAGGCGGGCATGCCTAAATGCTTGGCCGTAGCCGCTGCGCCTTCAACGAATTTGTCCGCACTCCAAACCAGTAAAATCAGCCCCAGAATAATGGCGCCAATAGCCATTAACATAGAAAAACCTCGATGCAAAAGTCAGAACACTTCGCGCGTACTGCGGGCAAAGTATGGATGGCGCACAAGATACAGCAAGTCTGTATTTCAGGTCAGCCCCGGAAGCGCAGGATTTTCCGATATAAGCAATGATCCGCATTAACAGGAACTCAGTATCAGACTAAAGTGGCGCTGATATTGTTAACAAAAGGCGAGAGAATCGCGCCCTGTGACAATCTTCAGCCCGGCTGGCATGTTCCAAAGCAATTTGCATGCAGTTGGCAATCGCAATTTATTATTCCGGCAAAAAACGGGATAATGCGCGCAAATTCGACAGGAAGCACAAGGCTGCGCCCTTTACCTCGCGCAGTGACGGCTTTCGACAGACCGCTTTGCTGATCGTGGAGCGGTTCCAAGCTCAACACTAGCTAAGGTGGGAATCAATGGCCGTTAGACAGGCAGATGTAGTGCTGGTCGGTGGGGGCGTCATGAGCGCAACCCTCGGCGTGATGCTCAAGCAGCTTGATCCGTCTCTGGATATTGTCATGCTGGAGCGCCTGGACCACGTTGCTCACGAGAGCACAGATGGATGGAACAACGCGGGCACAGGCCATGCGGGTTACTGTGAACTGAACTACACACCTGAAACGGACGACGGCGACGTAGAAATCGCGCGAGCGCTGCAGATTAATGCGCAGTTCGAAGTGTCGCTGCAGCTTTGGTCTTACCTTGTAGAGCAAGGCATTCTGCCGGAACCGACCTCCTTTATTAACCGCACACCGCACCAGAGCTTTGTCTGGGGCGAAGAGAACGTGGCTTTTCTGAAACGCCGCTTTGAGCGCCTGAAAGATCATCATTTGTTCCGGGAAATGGAGTACACCGAGAGCCCGAAAGAGCTGGAAGAGTGGATGCCGTTGGTGGTTGGCAACCGCAATCCAATGGAGAAGGTGGCGGCCACCCGCATCAAGCACGGCTCGGATGTGGATTTTGGCTCCCTGACCCGCAGTATGGTCAAGTGGCTGGAAAGTCAGCCGAACTTCGAATTGATGGTCAACTCGCCGGTTTATTACATTGATCAGCGTGACAACGGCCGCTGGAAGCTGCGGGTGAAGAACCAGAAAACCGGCGAAACCACCAAATTGGAAGCCGGATTTGTTTTCCTGGGGGCCGGTGGTGGCGCTTTGCCGCTGTTGCAGAAATCCGGCATTGATGAAGCGCGCGGATACGGCGGCTTCCCGGTGAGTGGCCAGTGGCTGGTGTGTCAAAAGCCCGAGATTGTTAACGAACATCACTCCAAGGTATACGGCAAAGCTCCGATTGGTGCGCCCCCTATGTCGGTGCCGCATTTGGACACCCGTATCATCAACGGTGAGCCCGCGTTGCTGTTCGGGCCGTTTGCGGGCTTCACCACGCGCTTCCTCAAGCAGGGCTCTATGTTTGATTTGTTCGGATCTGTCCGGGCCACTAACTTGCGCCCGATGCTGTCAGTCGGCAAGAGCAACATGGACCTGACCCGTTATTTGATTGGCGAAGTGTTCCAGTCGCATGCTGACCGCGTGGAAGCGTTGCGCAACTTCTTCCCGGATGCGAAGGAAGAGGATTGGACTTTGCAGATGGCCGGCCAGCGCGTGCAGATCATCAAGCAAACCAAAGAAGGCGGCGGCAAGCTCGAGTTCGGTACTGAGATTGTGGCTGCAAAAGACGGTTCTCTGGCGGCCTTGCTGGGTGCATCGCCGGGTGCGTCCACGGCGGCTAACGCGATGTTGAACGTGCTGGAGCGCTGTTTCCCTGAAAAAATGCAGACCAAAGAGTGGCAGGAGCGTATGAGAACGCTGGTGCCGTCTTATGGTCAGTCATTGGTGGAAAACGAAGAGCTGCTGAACACCGTTCGTGAGCGGACTCTGAAAACGCTTCAGCTGGGCTGAAGTGTTTTATTAAGCCCGGTGCCGGGAGGCATCGGGCTTGAGTGATTGCAAACCGTGTTGCTAGATCAGAGCTGGCCGAAAGCCGCGTCGAAATCTTTGGCGGCTGCATCGGTAAACTCGAAATTGTTCCGAATATACCCCAGCGTCGCTTTTTCTGTGTCGGTCACGCCCTGCCCATCCTGGGCCGACTTGAACAGATCCGCCACTTCGTCTTTTGATAGTTTGCCTTCCCCCTTTCCCGTTGTGTGCTTGCGCGCGAGTTCCAGCAGTTCTTTTTCGTATTTTTGACCATCAATCGTTTCGTAAGCCATAGCTGAGCCAACCCCGTTGAACATTGGTAATGTGATGCCCGAAGCCCTTTGGCTCCGTTGCGGGCAGGCAAACGAACGCGAGCGTCCTACGGCAAGCCTGATGTCTTTATACAAGCACAAGCTTTTAGGTTGCGCAAATAATGACCAGGCGGGTTGCTACGGAACGACCGCATAGGCAAGAATTTCGACCAGCATTTCCTCTCGGGCGAAGCCGGAGACAATGATCGCGGCCCGGTTCGGGTAGGGCTCAGACACGAAATCGGCGTACACGCGGTTAACCGTGGCGAGGTCTTCCCGGTCAGTCACGTAGATCACCACCTGTGTGAGATCGGAAACTTGGCTGCCTGCGCTTTCCAATGTGTGTTTCAAATTGGCCAGAGTCTGGGTGATTTGGGCTTCAATGCCGCCGTCTACCACTTTGCCTTCGGCATCAATGGGAATTTGCGCCGTAAACAGCACGCCGTTTCCGACCGTAGCCCAGGCGAGAGGGGATTTCGAGGCAGGCAGGTTGGTGTTTACCGGATACGGGTTCATAGGGGGCTCCTTAGTCGTTGTCGTTGGTGCCGGTGCCAGCGCCTTGGCGTGAGTCTTCAGAGGATTCGACCAGCATTTTCGTTGCCAGCAGTTTCAGGCGTTCCCAAAGCTCCGGGTCCACCTCGATGCCGTCAACCAGTGATCGCTCGTGCCAGTCCAGCATGGCGGCGCGGTTTTGCAGAATCAGATCATTGGCCGGCGCGTCCGGTTTCAGATCGGGTAGCAGGTCCACATGGTTCACCATGACCAGCGTAATGCCGTTGTTGGGTTCGGTGTCGTCGGGGATGGACGGCAGTCCGTACATGCAAATCTCGGGTTCGGCCTCGCCCGATTTAAAGCTCACAATGATTTCGGTCAGCGGTTCGTGAGAGTTACGCCAGAACGCGGTCACGCTCATGCCTCGTCTCGCGATGCGAGATAGATAGCCCACAATAAGCATGCGGTTGTGGCAATGGCGTATTTTGGTGACCGACAGGCCGCGGGCACGGCACTTGGCATAACCCAACTCGATCGCCAGACTGGCGTGGCCGAGCACGGTTTTGTTTTCGGCATCCACCACACAGAGATCTGCATCCTGATAGATCAGCTTGGGCGGGTGGGTTTTGTCTTCGTTGAGCAGAAAATCCAGACCCTTACGCAGTGCGGTGACACCATTCAGCCCATGAGCTTCCATCCAGGCCACCATATCGGCCGCATCGTTGGCATCGCCTTCGTCAAAACCAATGGCGATGAAGGCTTTTCGGGACAGTCCCTGCAGTTCGTTGATTTTCCGGAACACAACGCGAATCTGCGTTTTATACCGTTACAGGAACCGGATGTGGTGCGTAGGATCGGGTTGGTAAAAGCCAGGAACTGTACCTTGGCCCCGGCGGCGCAAATTATGGAAACGTTTTTGCTGGAGAGCTTGCAGGGTAAAGCAACATAAAAAAAGCGCCCTTGGCCAATCTCAATGAGAGTTGGCCAAGGGCGCTTAGGACCTGTGCTTAGCTAGGCTGCAACACAGTAATCAATCAATCAATGATCTTCTGCTCACGAGCCATGGCGTAAGCGGC
Organism: Marinobacter sp. MDS2; assembly: GCF_030718085.1. NCBI lineage: Bacteria > Pseudomonadati > Pseudomonadota > Gammaproteobacteria > Pseudomonadales > Marinobacteraceae > Marinobacter > Marinobacter sp. MDS2. The sequence goes on along the minus strand of NZ_JAVAJF010000001.1, from coordinate 1,337,234 downwards.
TTTAGGCCCAAGCCACAGTGACGGCAGCAGAATGAACGACACTGGAATTGCTGTGATGACGATAAACTGTTGCAGCACGCCGATTTGACCCGAACCCATGTACAGCAAAATGCCAGCCATGGCGGCCATTGCGACACCCCAAAATGCACGAACAAACGTTTTCGGCTGATCGTGGCCGGAGCTGACAACCGCAATGGAGTAGCTCATGGAGTCGCCGGTGGTTGCCACAAAAATCGTGGTCAGAATCAGAATGGCAAGTGCCATGAATCCGCCGCCCGGCAGAGCTTGCGCAACCGTCAGGGTGGCGACGTCAAAACGGAAGTTGTTCAAGGCTTCCGCCAGATCGATCACACCCGTCATTTGGTAGTAAATACCGGAACCGCCGAGCAGGGTGAACCAAATAGTGGTCGCAATCGGGGCCATCACCGCGACCGCGAGAATCATTTCCCGAATGCTTCGGCCGCGAGAAATACGGGCAACGAAGATCGCCATAAGTGGTGCATAGCCGATGAACCAAGCGAAGAAGAACACAGTCCACCACTTCATCCACCAGTTAGGTGCGGTATCCGCTGTCATGGTCGCCATGTCGAGGAATGACGATACGTACTGACCCATGCTTTGCATGTAGGTGTTGGTGTAGAACAGCGTGGGACCGAAGACAAAAATGATGGCTGCAATAGCCAGTGCCAAGAACACGTTCATCCGGCTCAAAAACTGGATGCCGCGGTGAACACCGGTCACGGCTGAGGTGACGTAAATGGCGGCGAGAGCGGCCAAAATGGCCATTTGTGTGCCCAGCCCATCAGTCAGGCCGAACAGTTCGCTCAGACCAAAACTCATTTGAGTCGCGAGGAAGCCAATCGGGCCGACGGTGCCGGCTACGATGGCAATCACGCAGAAAGCATCGACAACACTGCCAATCCAGCCGCTCATGATGCGTTCACCGAATACCGGGTACAGCAGAGTGCGTGGCTGTAGTGGCTTGCCTTTCACGTAGTGGGTGTGTGCCAGCACGATGGCGGCCAAGGTGCCGAGCACAGCCCAAGCCAAAAAGCCCCAGTGCATGAACGATTGAGCCATTGCGCTGGAGACGGCCTCGATGGTGCCGGGCTCCGTGTCAAACGCCGGTGGCGTGACCACAAAGTGGTACACAGGCTCGCCGGCTGCAAAGAACACGCCGCCTCCCGCCAGCAGTGTGCACATAATGATGGAGAGCCAGCGGAAGGTGCTCATTTCCGGGCGGTCCAGATTACCGATTTTGGCTTTGGCTGCGGGCGTGCAGGCCAGGCCGATAGCAATAAAGAAGGTGGCCAGAAGTAACATCTGGAAGTAACTGCCAAAGACCCGTGCGGTCCAGGTGAAGCCGCTGCCAATTGCGTCGGCGACGCCTTTCAGGTCAAACAAAGAAAAGCCTACAAACAGCGCAATAAAGCCGACACTGAGCGTAAGTACTACCGGGTCACCAAGCTGTGCTATCGAATAGTCACCGCCTGATTTCTGGTTACCCTGAGCCATAACATAAACCTTTTTTAATGCATCTTTAAAACTTGGCGCGGGACAGTGCCATAAATGCCCTGCTAATACCAATGCCCATCCGTACTTTCTCTATACGCATGATGCGAAGACCAAAGGCTACCTGGGGCAGCTTTTGGCTGTTTTTAGTGTAGTTAGTTATCAGGCACTTGCTAGAACAGATCTGCAGTGATCGCTGCATTAGTCGGGAATGTGCAGTTTTCCGTGCCGTGCTTCGCCCACATAAAACGCTGGCTTGGCGCCCGGGAATGCCCAGAATGGCGTCATCTCGGATGAGGGGAACACGTTCGGGAAACGGGGGTCGCGCCGGGACGGGCCGGCAATGGTTTTTTCCTGAACCATGGAGATGTATTGGTCAATGGAATTTTCGAGGGTATTGCCATTGATGATGACTTCGGTGCCAATGGTTCTGGCGTAGTCTGCTACCCCGCTTGCCGCCGAAAGGTGCGGAGCGTAGGAATCTACGCTGATACCGTTTTCACTGGTTACCCATATGCCCTCATCGGTGTGCACCACGATGGAGTGGTTGCCTTCGGTGTGGCCCGGCGTGTGCACCAGCGCTACGCCATCACCCAGCATGATTGAACCATCAAATTTAATGACCTTGTCTTCCGGGACCCCGGCGATGCCGGACGGGCAATACCAGTCGGCTTGATACGGGTTCAGGTCCAGAGTGGATTCCCATTCACGCCAGTGAACCAGCAGTTTGGCGTTCGGGAACAGCGCCGGCTCCTGATCGGTGCCGAGCCAGCGGCGTACATCCTGCGTGTGGAGGTGATCGTAGGTAATGTAATCAATGTCTTCGGGCTTCAGGCCAAGGCTGGCGACAATGGCCGGCGCGGTCGATTGCCGTTCAACCATCCTGTTGGTAATAAAGCTCGGGGTGCTGTCCTGAAGGCGCCGGAAAAACGGTGTCTCACCATTGCGCTCATGATCAGAGGGCGACACCAGCATGGTTTTCACGCCCTCTTCAGTATCGAACTGCACCACAAACAAGCGGTTTTGTATGTGGACAAATTCTACCAGCCGTTCCCGGGAGAACGCGTTGCGCAAGCCGTAACGGGCGGGGTAGGGCACCTTCACGAGATCAAAGGAACGAAAGTAACGTGCTTTGGGGCCGGCCAACATCGCTTTGCGGAAACCTTCTGCCGCCGCGCGAGTATTTTCAACGCGGGCTTGCTGACCGTGAGCGCTACGAGAACCGTCAAAGTCGGTGATCTGTTTAAAGTGTGTCATGGCTTATCTCGGTTTGTTCTCAACGAAAACTGTCGGATTTAAAGTTTTTACGGCCACGCTCCATAGCGCTGCGTGTCATACGCAGGAAAAAGGTTGGCACTGCATTGGAAAGTCTGCCCAGTAGCTTGTCTTGCCAAGGCAGGTAGTATTCCAAAGGCTGTTTTTTAAGAACCGGCCCCAGCACCGCTTGGGCGACTTCCTCGGGCGTAAGAGCTCGGCTGCTGGCGAAGGTCAGTGCGGAGTTGTCGTCGCCACGTTGTTGCTCCAGCATGGCGGTTTTAACCGGGCCGGGCCCAACCAGTGAAACTGCAATACCGTGTGGGCGAAGATCGCCGGCGGCTGCGATACTGAAGCCCCGGACAGCGAATTTACTGGTGGCGTAAACGGCGTTGCCGGGTACAGCACATAAGGATGCCAGGGAACCGATATTGATGATGTGTCCGCGGTGGCCGCTATCCAGCATATGGGCTGCAGCGGCGTTGGTGCCAAAAATCACGCCTTTTACGTTCACATCTAACGTTAAATCGACATCTTTGTTGTCTAGCTCGCCGGTACGACCACTGCGAAGCACGCCGGCCACGTTGATCAATACATCTACTTTTACCTGGTCAGCCGCAAGGCGTTGGAATAATGCTTGCCACTGGTCGTTGTCTCGGACATCGAGCGTTTCGCAGCGTACGGCGTTCTGGTGCGCCCAGCGCTTCGCAAGCCCCTCGGCGTTCATGTCGGCGGCGATGACGCTGTGGCCACTCTGAATCGCTTGCTCAATGATGCAAGCGCCTATGCCGCATGCGGCACCCGTTACCATTATTAACATTGAAGTTCCTCCTGGCCCGGAATAGTGGTGCGTTTTCTTCCGGTTGCCAATGACGATGGTGACGGGGAGGAAGCGTCATGCGCGTGACTCAGTTGGTTACGTCTAACCCTTGCTGGTTTCTGCGGCGCCCCTGAGCATGGCTTGCAAAAGCTCTTCGGCATCAAACTTGGTCAGGGCCTCGTTGGCGCCGACCTGGTTGGCATAGCTGAGGCTCATCTCGCTGTTCAGCGATGTGTGCAGAATGATGTAAGGCTGCTTGAGAGAGGGGTTGTCCCGCACATTGAATGTTAGCTCGTAACCGTCCAACCCGGGCATTTCGATGTCGCTCACCAGTATGTCGATCGGATGCCCCGATTCGTGTTCTTTGAGCAGTATCTTCAGTGCTTCGCTGCCATTGCTGGTGACATGGTAGTGAATGCTTTTGCTGTCCAGAACATCGGATAATTGTTTGCGGGCAACCTGCGAGTCATCAACCAGAAGAATGTTCAGCGAGCTGAGCGTTTCGCTTTGTACGTCTGAGAGCATCACTTCCTGCGTGTCGAGAGATTCCGGATATACCTTGGCCAGCAACAGTTCAACGTCCAATAATTGGATAATGTCGCCGCCAGCATCGAGCAGCCCTGTAATAAAGACGTTGTTGCCAAGCGCCTTAGGAGGCGGCATTACCCTTTTCCAGTCGGTCTCGATAATTTGCTGAACGCCGCGCACCAAAAAGCCGATTTCCTGCCGCTGGATGTCGGTCACGATGATGGATGCTTTCTCCTGCTCTTCTTTGGTGAGAGCGGGGTAGCCAACGGCAGCCGACATATCAATCACCGGCACGGCAGAGCCTCGAAACGTCGCGGTGCCAATCACCGCGTGATGGCTGTGGGGCAGCTTGGTCAGGCGATGAAAGGGCAGTATTTCGCGGATTTTCAGTGTACCGATGCCAAACAACCGTGAGCCGAACAGGCGGAACAGCAGAAGTTTCTGGGACTGATTCGTTTTGCTGGACATAAACCGATCCTAACAGCGAAAGAGGACTCCGCTCCGGAGTGCACGATGTGGATGAAAAGATTGACGGCCAAAGCACAATGCTTCGGCAGGCTGCAGAATATGCGCAATAGTACCAGCTCCGTAACGGGCGGCGCCTTGTTTGCTTTGTATCAAAAGGTGACCATGAATGGTCTGCGGCCGATTCAACGTATTTGACGATCCTTTAGTTCAGGGCCTGATCGAAGCACTCGGCACGTCGTTCCGGAGGTAATTAAACGAATGGTCCTACACGAGCCCTCGTCTGAACCGTTGTATGTTGATTTTGGGGTTGCGACAGGATGACTCTGGAGTGAAAACTAGGAGCAGTTCAAATCAATTGAAACTGCCACGAAATCTCAACTTTGACGCTGTGGCTGAGAGAGGGGGGGGAGACGAAGAACCCTTATCGCTCCGGCAACACTTGGTTGCAAGAGAAGAGTGGACATCCATCATTTCCACCTCTCCTGCAGCCAACCGCCTTTTTGTTCCTTGTTAATCTTTTTCAGTTCGAGTACTGCACGTTCGTGACTGATTCGCTGAGTGGCAAGGTCATTATAGATTCGGTTGGCTCGCTTCCTTCGTTTGACGGCAGCACCGGCGTCGAGAAGCGCCTCCAACATAGCAATCACCTTGCTCTTGAAAGCTGATCCCTGATTGGCCAACTTGCTCTCTATGATGGAGCTTTGCTGTTTCTGGGCGATTCTGGACTGCACTACGGCGATCTCCGCCTGGATAGCTTCAACCTGGTTTTCACGGCGTTCAATAGCCTCACGCAGCGTTTGAGATACGAATTCAAAATCCAATGGACCGAACTCCTCCTGCGCACTGAGGGCTCTGGCGGCCTCAAGCGACTTGCTGGTATCCGCTGTTAACAGGGCCTGTGCAAGCTCATGGTTGGTGTCCCAGGCTTGCCAGCGGTAAACAAAATCCAGTCCGGTGCCCTTGATATTTTGCATCCCCATGATATGGCTCAACAAACCAGGCGGGGTATTTTCAGTGATTGTTTGAATGACTTCGTCGCCACTGGCATGAAAATCCCAGATGACGATGATACGTTCATGGAACCACTGAGTGAGACGTTCGAAAACGCCATCACGTTGGCCTGCCCGGTGCTTCCCCTGTTGAAGTTCGTCGACCAGAGCGCGGTACTCATTGAGTTCCCTGAGATCACGTTCATATTGAGCGAGTGCAACTTGGGTCGGTTCTGCATCAATTTCCACGCCATGCTCTGAGAGCAACGCTTTTAGCGTCTCCGGTGATAACAGGGAGGCGTCTTTAACTTGTGCTGGCAGCGACGAATCAGGGATCTTTAGCATGGCGAGCAAACGGCCACGGACAGAAGCAGTACTGGCAGGCACGCGTAATTGCTTCACCAACGACTGTACTGTGTCGATAACCTGTTCGTTGTTGCCGTTCTCGATATCCAGATTACTCAGCCTGTTGGACCAGGCCTCATCGATATAACTCTTCAGGCCCTCAAGATTACTGCCGATCAGAAAGTGCCGATCGGCGCTTATTTCTTCGGCAATCATTCGGGCGAAAACCTGGGAGCGCGGTATGCGGTCGGCACGATTGTTGACTACCGTGGCAATCCATTGCTCAGGTTGTTCTTCAAGTGACAACTCGGTCAGCTTCAACCGTTCCCAGTTGGCCAAAGCGGCATGTCGCTCATTTGCTGACATCCCGTTGATGAATCGAAGCCTGCGCTGCTGCACCGGAGCAACGGGGTATACTTTTAGTACGCCTAGGTCTGCCACCACACGGTCTGCCATTTCCTTAACCGCAAAGTCTTCCTCGATACCGAGTTCCCTTGCCATGCGCATGACCAGGGCGATATTGGTGGGGTGCTCCTCATAAGGGAATCGTTCAAGCACATCAGCCGGTAACAGGTCACCCTCGCTTTCCTCCACCTTGATGATTTCGGAGCCTTTTCGACGGGCGCCTTCAGCAAGAAACGGAAACATATTGTGTTCGGTAGTGATGACGCGACTGTTTTTCGGGATAAAGCGTTGCATGACCTGGGGAATGTCGATACCCGCAGGCCCCTGAAGGTCCTCATGGTCCGGATAGCAGTTGGTGACAGTGGACAGGTCATCGCGCATCCACTGCTCCTGGAGAATTTGCACATAACGGGGGGTCAGCCCCATGCACTCCCAAAGGAACACATCGGCCTTGAACCTAGCGGAAAGGCGTACGAGATCTACTTGCTCCCAGATGGAAGCCTTGTCGAAGGGCCGAAACAGAAACATTTCCCGCAAAGGGCGATTGGCGGGACTGTAGAGGAACATGGCTTCGCAGCCCGTTGTCTTGGACAGAACGCTTAAGCCCTTAGCGTTGAAAAGCGCCGCTTTCAGACGCTCTGTTCCGGACTTGCCCCGGGTACCCCAGCCTCCGATGACCAGAGGAATAGACCGTCGGGCTTGTCGCATACGGTGGCCCTGGTAAAAATGCCGGCCAAAGAAAAACGCGCTGATCACTACAAAAAACATCAGCAGCTGTTGGAGACTGTTTTCGTAGACCGAAAAGAAATAGGTCCGGAAGTCTTCCCATAGCATTGGCAACGGCAGCGCGAAGGAGGCTGGAAAGAAGCGTTTCACCCGTGGATCAACGGGTGTTTGCTCTCCGTTCTCACTCTGATAGCCAGTTATTTCGAACCGAAAGCCTAGTCTGGTCAGCTGTTTAAGGTAGTTGTCAGGGGCGGCGCCACTGCTTTCACGCCAGTTCCGGTTGTAGCTAAGGTCTTTGAACCGCAAGCTGATCACCAGCTTTGCTCTTAGACGGGCAAGCAACCCGCGCGGAGGGTGAATGCGGGTGATGCCTTCGCTGGTATATATCGACATCGGGAGAGTTGGCCAGCCCTGATCAAGCGAAGAGATAACTTGGTCCAGCAGGGGCAGGTAAGGGCGCCAACTACCCTCCTCGGCAATATGAAGTGGCTCACCGGGCACTTTTGTTTGACTCAGTTCAGCGATGTGCCACCCCGGAGCCTGAATCAGGCCGCGATAGGTGCGGCCTTTCGTATGGTTATGGTTCTGCCGTTTGTCTGTTGCGCTGTTAAACAGCTCATGGAGAAAACGCCAGAGTCGAAACTGGTATCCCGATCCGCCGACAATTCTTGCCGTATGATTGCGCCGGTGAACGTCAAAGCCAAACTGGTCTTTAGCCTGATGGGCGAGCCTTCGTCCAAGTGTGTCATCGCTCAGGGTCTTTGGCAGGCGGAGTTTGATGCCTTTGCGCCAGTCTAGAGTCTGAAGGTGTGCTCTATTAGGGGCTTCAGCAGTATGCGCATCGCTAATGGCCCACAAATGCTCACGACATTGAGCGGCCCAGCGTCTGACCTGAGTGCTGGGATGGGTGGCATGAAGCTCGTTAATGGCCCGCTCAATCGTCGTCTGCGGCCAAGACTCGCTATTCATTGCGGCCATGCACGCCGGCAGTGCAGAAAGAACTTCACGCAGAATGCGGCGTGGCTGCTCGACTGTCAGGTGAGCCAACGCGATCTCAAGCACATGGTTTTGCAGCGCCGGTACGTGAGTAAGATGCACCAAATGGCGCATTAGGAAGGCGCGAACCGTTTCTGATTGCTCTTGTTGGTTCAGGTTTTCCAGAGTTTCGACCATGAGACTCGGGATGAGTTCGGGTAGGGTGGTGATCAGGGTCTGGCGAACGTGCTCGCTGGGGTCGCCAACAGCCAAGGCAAGAATCTTCAGGGTCAGCGGTTGATTCTGATGCGGCGACAGGGCTTGCAGTGCCCGTGCCCGAAAAAAGATGCTGTCTCCTTCACTCGGATGCCTGAACCGTCTTTCCAGAATAATCAGGGCGGACTCTGTGTCCAGTTCAAGCGCAATCTGGCACGCGTTTGTCTGCAGCCAGACAGGCTGACTGTGATCGCTTAGGAGTCGATAGCAGTAATGGATCAATTGGGGGTCCAGCAGCGCCGAAGCCTGCGGGCCGGCCTGTCGGATAAAAGTTGCAAGCCAGTCCAGCGTTTCCATAACGATTCGATAGTCGCCGGAGTAGCTGGTCAACCGTTCCACAAGGTTGACCTGGTTTACCCGATTGGAGAACACTGAGTGAACTGAAGCGTTGCCATACTCGGCCAGAAAGCGTCGGGTGTTCACTGTCAGACGATTGAGCGTGAATGCCAGACGACGCTCCTGTTCCGCCAATTGCTTGATAAAGCGGTCCTTTAGCGCATTCTCGTCAAAATAGCGGCTGAGTGCCCGTTGGTCGCCCCGCAAGCCGCGCCGGGACTGTCCAAGGTATCTTGCGCACGCAAGTATGTGGTGTCCCTTTTCAGCCGCTGTGGCAGCGCGCTGGATGCGCCCCCAATAATCCTGAAATTCGCGGTCAGTCCGCTCAATGGTTTTGAGCAGTTGATCCGCCCTGTAAATCAGAAAAAAACAGACTTCCTGGGCCAGCCAGCGTTCGTGGGACACGCCGTCTGGCAGGCTCTCCTGATTGATCAACAGCTCTAGTTCCCGTTCCATCAACTGAATGGGAGCTTGGTAGACCTGCAGCCACAGTGGGCTGAGGTCACTGCTCAGCAGCGCTTTGGCGGACAATGAAGCAGACTTATTCTTCTTCCACATAATTCAGCAAATTGTTATCGACCTGATTTGCCGCACGGACGTGCTGGCGGCGCTTAAAGACAAATTGTTCTGGACGAAAATCACGAAGTCGACGCGCGCCGGGCAGATCCAGACTGACCGAAAGTGAGGCCGACATCTGCTCATCGTCGAGATCGTAACCAAGTCCGGCCCTGAACTCCCAGCGTTTACCTGCGGCTTGCCAGCCATGCCAGGTTGCGGATAGATCGAGCAGGGTCTGTGTGCGCGCTGATTGGCGGTCACGATCGGCCTGCAGCCACCTGTTTTCTAAACTAACCTCGAAACGTGTGCCTGTGAAGTATTGCTGCCAGCCAAACCGTGCTAAGAACCGATCCGGACGAAACGGATTCAGATCTTCATTGGTCCGAAGTCCTATGCTGATGCTCGAGCGGGCGTCTTCATAGGGTTGATAAATCAGCGACTCTTCCCAGTTAATGCCGTAGCGGTGATCGTCTTTATAGCGGCTGAAAACATCGTTGTCCCAGGCTTGACCCTCGCCGTCATTCTCACTCAGCCATCGCGCAAAGCCTTCGACATCGTGTTGCCAGAGAAACGTTGCACCTAGAGGCATACGACCATCGAGACGGCCTTCAACTAATAGACTGCCAGCCTGTTGATCATCCGTGCCGGAAAATTGCCAAAGCCCATTTGCATAGAAGCCTGCTCTCCAGTTGCGACGGTCAGGGTGCCATGAAATCCACTGGCGCCCGCCCAGCACTCCAATTCTGTCCGAGTCATGGGCGCGCCCAAACACCTCGCTCTGCCAGAATACATTGGCATTTTCCTGGAGGTAACGATAACGGTAGCCTGTCTCAAAAAACTGTTCTCTTTCGCCACCGGTAGTTTCGAAGTCCGGTCGCCGTTGCAGGCTCGCAAAGCCACCGTGAGTACCTGCATCCTCCGGGCGGGGCGCCAAGCGATCTGCCAGCAACGCAAACGAGGGGGTAGACGTCAGCTCATAGCTGTTAACCGGTTCGGTGACCGTAAGCTCCGGTGTCATTTCAATCCGGCTGAGTGCTTTTCGCCCGGGCTGATGGCGGAGCGAAAAGAGCCTGACATAAGGTCCCTGGAGGTCAGCTCTCCGCAACGTGATCTCACCTTTCTGCGCCTGGTACCGGAACCGTGTCTGCCATTCACGCCCATCATAGGTTTCGATTCGCAGCCAGCTTGGCTGATCAATATACGCTGTAAATGGCGTCTCCCGAGTAACCCGGTGATAGTACCGGCGGTTCTCCGGCACAGCCGTTTTCCAGTTAAGGTTGTCATTGTTGTCGGGACGAAAACGCAGTCGTGCAAGAACCCAGTGTCGGCTCGTCGGGTTGCTAAGGCGCAAGCTGATTCGATGCTGGCCCTCGGCAATGCTGAAATTGATGGTTGCAACGGGCTCTTCCTGAGACAAAGTTACCCTTCGTGATAACTCACCATCCACCAGAAGCTGCAGACTGGTCGGAGGGGCAATCTGATAGCCGGGTTTAGCCAGGCGCAAGCGGAGCGAGTAGCGTTGTGGCTCGCTGTTGTTCACTATAATGCCCTCACTGGCCTGGCCAAAAACCAGAAATTCATCAGTTTGCTGTCGAACACCCAAAAGCTCACTGCGAGCTTCCAGAAAGTCGGACTCCGGTGCCCAGCCTGTGCTGTCAAACCTCTGAAAGCCGGCACTGCTGATGATGATTTCTTCCTGCGCCCAGGCTTGCTGCTCGTTAATACGGGCAAGTAATGACTGAATACGTTCGTCTTCCGAGTAGCCATGGCCAAGCCAGTTTGCCTCTGCCACCAGAGCCGGGCGGCTTGAGAAATTCTCGGTGTCGAGAATCACGGAGAGCCGCTGTGCCACTGAGGTGGCCGAAGAATAGCCACGGCCATTGTTTTCGGCAATCGGTGCCGGCTCGATAGAGAGCAGTTCTCCGGCTGAACTGTGATGCGTCGACTTCTGCGATTCTATGGGGCAATCTAGAGGCTCGAGTAATAAAGCGCGCTCTTTCTCAAGCTGCCATGAGGCGGGAGTGTACTGAAGGGGCAAAGTAGTCACTGTTCCGGTTTCTCCGCCCAGTCGCTGTTCAACTTCCGTCTGGAATTGCCGTCGGTCTTTTGCACATTGTGCAGGGTCCATGTGCTGTTGTAACACGGGGTGGCTGGGTGCCAGTTCCGGTACGGCAATTTCCCAGTGGGCCAGTATTGGGTGGTCTGTAGGCCTGAGGGATAACCGATGATTGCCTGGACCAAGTTCTAACAGAACGGGCATAAGGTTGCCGGGCCATAATGCGTCGTCTGACAAGAGCCGGTGTGTGTTGTATACCGCGCTGTCTAAAAATGGCAATCGATAGGTCTTACCGTTATGAGTGACCTCAATCATGTCATCAAGTCTGGACGACCGCTTTGCGTGGAGCAGGTTCAGGCTAATACGAAGTTTCGCCGGCCCCTTGATGGACAGCGCGACTGGCTGGGCGCTCGTCACTTTCAGGCGCTGGTAGTGGCGGTTGAGCTGTGGATTGAACAGAGTTTCCCGCTGCACCGGGCTGTCATACGCCAGAGGCCATTCTCGCCATTGCCGGTTCCCGGTATATAGTTGGCGCCATTCCGGTAGGGCTTGTGCAAAGGTTTGAAACGTGCGGTTCCATTTACTGATCAGGGCGCTGCGAATCATCAGTCGCTGATACTGTTCCTTTTCAGCACCGTTGAGAGAGGTTTGGGGGATGGTGTATGCCAGTTTCAATGCCTGCTCGGCAAGGCCCTCGGCCAGCAGCTGCTCCGACAGCTCGAGTGCAATCGCGTCATTCCCTGTATCCAGATACTCGAAGGCCAGTAACGTTTGCTTGGCGAAAGTTGAGGCGCGGTTTTCAAACTGATCCGCCAAGAAATCATAAGCCGTCCTTCTGACATTGGCGATGTTTCCATTGGCCTCAGACGAAACCGTGCCAAAGGCAAGCAGCCCTCGGGCATAGTTCTGCGCAAGTTCAAGATTCCGCGAATTGATCAATGTAGACAAACGTTCGGCAGCCTTCTGTGGGCTGGGCTCCACGTGGAGCTGAGGCGACACGGTCCGAGTGAAATCGGCTGCACGGGCCCGCAGCCAGTTGCGAAGAAACTCTGCGTCTTTCCAGACTTGCAGCGGAAGTTTTTTGGGACGAGCTTTGGCACGCCAGGCACGCGCCAGCCCATGCTTACCCTGATCAGTGAGTGCGTTAAGGAATTCAGCCTCTGTCATGGCTGGGTCAATCGGCTCACGCATTTGGAGATTAAACCAGCCTGCGCCCTGATCAGCGGCAAGCGTTATATGTTCGACGCCTGCGGGTAACACTAGTCGAGTTTCGGCTGCCAGAACAGGATTGGTGAGAAGCTGTCGCTCTACAGATTGGCGTTGTGCGAGCACCGGCCGTGTTTGCGCAGACGCGCTGATACGCGGCTCATAAATCAGCGAATAGTGCTGGTCGCGAATGTTCAGGGTCAGGCGGGTTCCTGGAGCGGCCTGCGCCAATCGAAGCGTGAGTTGCGTGGGAGACGTCGTTGTCGGGGCGTGAAACGCTATCGGGGTTGTCTTAGCCTCAATCCGGAAAAAACTGTGGTGGCCGGGCAGGTAGGTTTGCTCTGCGTCCACCACATCGCGCTCACTTTCTGGAGATTCAAGTGTCGCGGTTACCGGTTGCCAGCGTTTTTCAGCCAGTGGGCGCGCAGGCCATAACGGGCGACTCTGAGTGTAACGGTCAAACAGAACCTGGGTGCCAAGATCGTTTGTTGCGGAGGGTTCGCCGAGCGGCGTTGCACCAGCCGCCAGAGCCAGCGATGGGTCCGCCCCCCCGGTCACTAATTGTTTCAGTCGAAATTGGTGTTGCGCATACAGATGCTGCAAAAAAAGGGCGCTGTCATCAGCACTGGTGTTCCAGTCACTCTCGCTGGCCAGGTGACGGCGAGTCGCAAGCTGACGAACCTGAATCCAAGCTGGTGCTGTGCTTTGCAGGCGAATCTCGTGCTCGCCCTCAGGGACTGGGACAAAAACCCTCTCTGGTTTGCTCAACAGTACGTCCTCTCCATGCCAAAAATGGCGAAGAGCCCGCTGGGGAGCAAAATGAAGCAAGTGTTCCTGTGGTTCAGATTGATCCAGCTGAATGGTCAGAGTGTCTCGACGTTCAGGAGGGGACTCTAATCGTGATCGCCGCACATCGATGGCCAGCAATGCTGGGCCGTATGCGCTGAACATCTGAGGTTTGTTCTCTATACGAGCGTAGCCCTGCAGCGCTGTCTTTGGATACTGTCGCAGCCAGTGGGTTTCCATTCCGGTGATGTTTGCGAAGGGCCAATTTGAAACGAAAGGTACGGCCTGGTGGCTACCCCGTTGAAGATGGATCTTGACCGATGCCTGGCCTTGATTGCTGACCCAGATAAAGGCGCGGCGCTCCAGTGGTGTCTGACTGATTAGGGTGCCGCCGGCGCCCCTGATCATCGGAAGCCGACGGAACAACCCCATTGCGCCGCCCTGCCAGATTTTCAGATTCTCCTGGTCGTTATCTGTCTCTACCCGGATATAGGTTCCGCTGTCAGACAAGAACCACAGGCCTTGGCCTGCGGACAATGTAACCTGGGATTTCATGGTCTGGGGCGGGGCGATCCGGCTTTCGGGATCGGCGTGCCAGTCGGTAACCGACTCCCAGACCAGCGGAGGCTGGGAGTAGGGGGCCATGATTGCGGACTGGGCTGCTGCAATCATTGGCACGTGTACGACAGTCAGAGAAATGATCAGGCAGATTATGCGGAACACCATTGATCTCATTCAGCCCCCGGAGTGATGCTTTGGATACACTCGGCCAAGTCATATAGCGCCGCCTCGTCATGCGCCAGTACCTTGCGCAGCCGTGACGACAATTCGAGATGGATAAATTGCGGATTGCCCAAGCTGTTCATGAGTTGTCCCTGAACATTGGTTGTACCGCCCAGCTCGCCAACATCCAGGGGATAACGCAGAATCTGCCAGTCCGTAGTTTGCTGAAGGCAGGCCGCCAGGCTGAGCATCTTTGGGTGTGGCCAGCGCTGACCACTGCTGATAATCACATCAGCTTGTCGACTAGCAGGCGACTTCCGATTCTTTTCCGCATAGCCGTGGATCTGCACCACAATAGCGTCGGGCTGGCTATTCATGAAGGCCCGGGTAAATGCGTTGAGCGGTGATACAGGCACGTGTGCCCAGTCGGTCTCTGCCAAACTTTTACCATAGGTGTATCGATGTGCGCTGTTCATAGCCAAGGCTTTGCCAACGCCGCGCTCGAATAACGCCATTGCAATTTTCCCGGTGCGAAGGTCGTAGAACTGATGCGGTGCCTGTAGCAAGGTTGACGAAGAACGTTGCGACGCATGAAAGAAATGGCCCCAACCGCGATCATCAATATCACTGAGGCGTTGGATACCTTCTCCCATCTCACTGACCTGGAAGCCATCGACTATACGTTCTCCTTCTGTGAAAGAACGTGCCGCGGCAAGCCATTCAGAAAACAGTACTTCAAGGCTGCGGAGCCTTTGGCCGTCAATACTCTGAAAACGGTCCTGTCGTTCGAAATAGGATGCGTCTTTATGTTTGTTGTCTGAGCTATGTGCCTGGGTGCCCATGGTAAATACCATTAGTAATGCCAGAGTATAGATGACCCTGATCGCGTAACTCCTGAGCAGGGGATGAGCACCGGATTTTATGTGGCTAGTTTTTTTACTGATCACTCCGCGCCTCTTTAAAGAATCGGAAAGGAGCTTGCTGACCTTCCAGAATACGGAAAGCGGCCACCAAGGCGCCGCCGGATGAAGAAGGTGTCAGGTTTATTGTATAAGTGCCATTAGGAATGTCATCGCCCAGTGGCACTGCAAAGCGGTAGGGTTCACTCCAGTTGCGACCATCTCCCTGAATGCCAAGCGTGGTGTCCGGGTGGCCCTGCAGAGTGTATTCGCGCTTAGTTAACGTGTAGTCAGTCTGCAGGCCCGAATTACGCTGCAGATCTGAAACGGTCACGCTGATCTGATAGCTCTCCGATTGTGATGGCATAAACAGCTGAAAGCTGACCACCTCTTTTGCCGTTTGCTTGTCGACGTCGAAACTGAGCGTTTTACCGTCCAGACTATAAGCCAGCCTTTGCAGATAGGTTCGGCCCGATGGGCTATGATTGATAAACCAGTCACCGTCACCTTCAATACGCAACTCATAACGTCCTGCGGCTACTACGGGAAGAGAGAAACTTCCCCGCTTGCCTGCAATTCCTCGTTTGAGCCAGAGTTGGCCATCCCTGTATACACGAATGGAGGCCGGCCGGGCGGTATTTCGGCTGAATATGAGTCGAGGACTCACTGGAACTCCGGGTACACTCGCCTGCAGTTCGACTTGCACAGCTGATCGTCCAATCTGTTGATACAGGTTAGGCAGGGCTGTCTCCCTTATTGGCTGGTTTGTCTCATGCGGGAAAAGCACTCGCTTTTGAGCGACGGGAGTCGCTGGCTCAAGGGCTTCCCATGCATAATTGCCTTCTTCAAGCGCAGGGTTCAGTTCGATCGGCTTGAAAAACCAAACGATCGAGGATCTTCGACCCTGCCTCAACAGGTCTTCTGCATCGATAGGTTGATTGATAAACCAGGACGTGAGCCGGTTTTCATAGTCTTCCCAGGGCCGTTGTTGGGCCGGCAAAATCCGGCGCACAGGCATATTGGCAACGCGGGAATAGAGTGTTACCAAAAGAGGAGTTTCGCTCGTCACCGTAACAGTCGCGGCATTCTCGGGAGCCCTGGTGTAGAGCGATTCGCTTTCACTCAATCGCGCGGCATCCTCCGATGAGAAACGCTGGTAGGGGCCGAAGATTGGCGTTACCTCCGTCTGGAACTGTTCCAGCAGTGCTTGCTGTGTGTCGTAAAACTGGACGGAGACCGTCGCTGGCAAATCTGTAACCCCCAGTTCGGGGTGATTGACCGCGCGAAAGTCCAGCCGAACGGGCTGCGGGCCGCCGGTATCCGGATTGAGTCGATAGGAAAGGGGAGCGGTCGGCCCGATGTTAAATCCAGGCAGGAGCTGCCGCTGTGAGGTAATGTCATCATTGGTTTCCGGGTCCACCAGTCTTATGGATACCGGCTGATCCGCAATCACCTGAAGCAGACCGGGTGCGAGCTTTGCTGACCAACTCAAGGCGTCATTTTCTGGAGCTCCGCGCACAGTAAAATGATTCACTTCAAGGTCAGTGTTTGCCTGATGACTTAAACCGATGGTTATGGGTTTTGCTGCGTCAAGTGGTGTGAATTCCAGTCGATAGTTTCGAGCCCCGGGCCCCGGAATTGGCAATGTTACCCAATTCCTCGAGTCTGCCTTCAGGCCGGCGGGTGCCACCTCGGACTTCGGTTCAGGTGAGGATTCTGCGTTCAGTAGATATAGACTGTCACTGAGGAACGATTCTCCTTCAACACCTGTGGGGCCAATCGGAAGCCAGCGTCGCGTTAACTGATTCAGGACTTCAAAGGTACTCACAAGATAGTGAGGGTACACGTGAGCCTCCACCTCTTCGGCTCGCGCATCCTCACTCACTCGTTGCCATTTCAATGCTGCGGCAGAGCCGCTTAGGAATTCTCGCTGAGCGGCGCGTACGCCAATTCGATGACCGCCGGGCGGCAACTCTATGGCCTTCAATTCAATAGACGCGGCGTCAGGCAGCGCCCGCAGGTCGATAAACAACACCTGATCTGCGCTAGCGATGAACGAAGGGTCTGCATAGAAGCGTGCCGGGAAAGTCTGACCATTTTCCAGCCGCCGGGGATGGAGAATAGTGGTACGGAAGAGGTAATCTTTCTCTTTGAGCACCCGGTTTTTCTTATCCAGCACACGGTAATGGATGCCGAACTTAACCTCGTCATCCGGACCATACTGGTCAGCGGTCAACTGGGCATGGTTAAGAATTCTGACCAGATCGGGTTTTCCCTGCAGTGAATAGGTTAGCCAGTCGTCTTGCGATAACCAGAAGACTTTGGTGGCCCGGGTTTCTTCTGGCAGATTTCGGACGGCTGAACGATCTGAAAACGGGCTCCAGAGTTTGGCAGGAATTTTCTGGTAAAGGCTCACCAAGGCAATCAATAGAATTAGAACCAGTAAGCCACGGCCCAGCCATCTCATTTTGACGCCTCCCAAATCAGGAAGGCGTTTCGGCTGTCTGCAAAGTTGGTGATTGCGTCAGCGAGTGCACCGGCTCGAACGTCGGATTGAGAAAGGCTGACCGTAGCCTGCTTCGTGGGATGTAGATTGGCGAGCAGGATCAGGGCCTCGTCCGTGTTGCGGACCAACAAAAAGTCTTGTTGTGTCGACGGGTCAATAATCCGCTGGAAACGCCAGGTTCCAAACTGTGATTGAAGTGTATCAAGAAACGTAATATTGCCGCTGTCCAGATAATCCCTGACCACGCGTCGAAGGTTGGCGATTCGCGTGCTGGACAAGTCCTTGGGTTGAGGTGGTACGGCAACCGCTTTTGACAATGGCCTTTCGAGTGTAGGGATGCCGATGGATTCAAACTTGAGCCTCTGCTGGCGATCATCGCCTGCAGAGCGGAACCGCCGGTTGGTATCAGGTGCAAGCCAAAGGCTGTATATCTGCTTGTTGGCGGCCAGAGGAAGGTATCTTGTCTGCGCGTTCCAGTCAGTCTCATAGCCGCGAGTACCGGAAGTACCCCTAGCCGTATCCGTGGTCAGGCCCAGATCTGTTAGCTGAGATACGATCCGGCTCTTCCAGAGATCATTATCCAGCGGGAAGAAGGCAGACAGGATGACATCGGCCTTGCTCTGAGCCAGAACCTGCTCATCGCCAAACGTTCTTACCTGGATAGCATTCAATACCGAAGTCCTGGCCTCTCTGAACCAGACCTGATGCAGCAGGTTGAAAAGACTGCGCGGATTGGCAGAGTGCAACACATCGCTGGTTCCATCAGCGTTTGTGTAAGGATGAGCCCCAGCGATCATAAACACTTTGGCCCGGCTTTCTTCAAAAAGAGTGGCGCCGAACTCAAACGTGTTTAACTCATAGAGCGGTCGAGGAACCTGTATCATGAGCGGCTGGGCCGGCCCCAAGCGAAACACATAGGTGCCCCAGAAGCGCCGCTTGCCAAGGTTTTCGGGGGATTCTGACAGAATCAGGTAGTGCTGCTGGCTTTGCAGGTGGTGATACTGGCTAACGCGGTAGCCATAGGCATTCGCCAATGTCGAGAGGCGAGTTATCTCATTCTCATAGTCCTTGTTCCAGCCACCTTTCAGCGGTCCATGGATCAACCTGTATAGCGGTGTGAAAATCATCTGGTCAAAATAAATAAGATCGCCAAGCTCGGGCTGCAGATACTGGCCAGACCCCTTTTCGGCAAGAGCATTTTTACTGTCGGTCAGCCATTGCTGAAGGTAACCATCGATCCGTTGGCTGGATTCAAAACGGCCCCCCCCCTGCTGATCTTTGTAGGCAACCCAATGGCGACGGGACGAAGGGCTGATGAACAGCTCTGCAAACCCTCCGGTTGATGCATCCCTCTGCCGGTTCTCAAGAGGGGCGGGGGCCCAGTTCAGAGTCAGATCCGGTACCTGCTGCTGAAGCAAGGCGAGATTAAGGCCTTGCGGAAATTTCCGGGTTATCCAGATTTGGGACTCATCAATCTGGTTTTCCAGTAGCAGTGACTTGTCTCTAAGCCCTAGTAATGGTCGAGCGTTCGCGCCGGTAAATCCCCGAATTTGAAGGGCGGATTGCCGGGAAAAGGTTCGATGGAAAACCTGAAAAAGGGTTGAAGGGTTTAATAAAGTGTCACTGGCTCCATCGGGACTCAGGGAGCGCCGGACACCGGCCATGGCCAAAGTGGTTGCCTGTTGCTGAAGAAGTTTCCAGATCCCGGTTTCGGCGGCTCCAGGTTCATCAAGTGGTGCCGGAACCTGCAGGTTAAGCGGGCTCTTGGGCTGTAGATTGATGACGTACCAGCCCCATCCTCGTTGTGTATCTGCATCGAATATAACGAGGTAGCGTTCATTGATCACGTCGATCTGAAGATCCAGCGCCCCCAAACGGCTTGCCGCCTCGCGCAGGTCTTCAGGCGCACGCCCGTCAACATAGCGTTTGATTGCGGTAAGTCCCGCCTGCATCTGCTCCAGCTGAATGGGTGTTGGTGCTGAGAACCATTGCGTCTCATTTGACTGATAAGCGCGGCCCAGCCGTTTGTGAAAATAGGTCAGCGGCTGCTGACTCCGAACTTGCTGAACCGTTACCTTGTCATGGCCCCGATCCAGTAGAAACTCTTGCCCGGGAAGCCGGGTCAAGGCGAAGCCAATCAGGCTTGCGACCAACACCGCGGTTAATGAGGTTTGAAGAGAAGCACGGAGTAGCAGCGGCGCGACATCCTTCTGATACATCTTCATGGCCATTAGCGTGGCAAGCAGATACCCAAAGCCATAATAATCGGTGATTTTAGACGCAGGTGCCCATTCCAGGATGCCAAAGCCCAGAATCAGTTTATAAACGAAACTGATGGTGAAGAAGAACAACAGCTGGCGCGCACCCTCAATATTGCTGTTGCGGAGCATGGGCGCTTTCAAGAGCGCCTGGGCTGCGAAGTAGATGACCAGCGCTTCGACAAACGTCGCTGCTAGTTTTGCTGGCTGATACCATTGAAGTGCCAGAAGGGACGGGATTAGGATGCCGTTGTATTCCCACCCATATTTAATATTCATACGCGACGCGATGAAGGCAGATGTTAGCAAAACGATGTAGGCCTTCGGGCTTGCCAGTATCGAGCTGGCAAGGTCCTCATACATATAGCTCAGTGTGTTGATGTTGAAGTTGGTCACCTCCATCAACACAAAACGAACCAGCAGGTAGGTCAGGGTCAGGTAGAGCAGCAGAGACGTAGCACCGGTGCGAAATCCACCATTCCAGAATTGATTTGCAATGAGAGCAACAACTATCAAGCCGAAACTGTGAAGATTGTTCTGAAAGTCGTAATTTAGCCCATAGCTGCCCAAGCTTTCATTCAGATAGGGCAGCAAGGCGCCGTCGAAACTGATGCGAACCACCACACTGATAAGCACCAGAGCAAAAAAGCGGTCGCGACCGAACATTTCGCTGTAGCCCAGTCGCTTTGGAAGGTGTTCGGCCAGCACTCGCCCAATTGCGTAGGTGGCAATCCCTTCAATCAGCACCACGTAGCCACTCACGGGCCGCACTATAAGAAGGGGGATCAGATAGCCGGGAACGACGAGCCCTGAGAGCATGGTGCCAAAACGAAGGTTCAGGAAAGCGACCACGCAAACCCCAACCCACACCGTGGTTATGACTGAGCTGGAAAGCCCTCCTGGCGGGAATATCGTGAGAGGGAAAAAACTATCCATTGACCAACTGCTGCAGACGATCAGAAAGTGCGGTTAATCCTTCGCCTGTCAGCGGCTTGCGAAAACAGTCTTTCACCCCCAGCGCCTGCAGCTCTTCCATCACCGCAGGATATTCTGCTCCTGAAAGTATAAGCACTGGAGTGGGGATACCCCTTGCTCGCAACCACTGCAGAAAGGTAATCCCGTCCATGTTCGGCATCATCAGGTCGCAGAGAATCACACTGTAAACCTCGGACTCAATCAGGCGCTGAGCCTCAAGGCCATCGTAAGCATCGATGACGTCAAATCCATCGTCTGTCAGAAGTTCATGCAGGAGTTCTCGCAGTAATTCATCATCTTCTACAAGCAGGAGTTTGTTTTTCACTGGCATATCAGAGGGTTTTTCCGCTTTCTTTTTGTTGATACATAGCCTACCAAATGGCAGCCCGAACCGATACTCACGCTGGCTTTGAGTCAGTCAGGCCAATTTCCCGCAATCGGATTGAAAAGCTGAAACCCTGTCCGGTCTGACTGTCTGCCTCAAAGTCAGCGCCCCAATAGGCAAGGTGCTGCAAGGAACCGATCGTATGTTCCAACAGATCGCTGCTTCCCAAAAGTAGGGACGCCGGGCGTTCCAGAAGATTGTGCATCGTCGATTTTGGAAGTCCGTAGCCCTCATTGGTCAAGGAAATCACGATGGTTCGCTGCCCGGCTTGCATTTCATTACTGATGAGCACTGCAATTGAGCTGTCGGGTGTCGCATCATTGATAAGCAACACGAGAATGTCTCTGAGAAGTTGTCGCAGGACTTCATTGTTGACTAAGGCCAGGGTTACCTGGAACGGCCAGTTTTCGATGAATCTCAGTCCTT